>PLYQ01000089.1 GCA_003153415.1 Rhodospirillales bacterium
AATGATGCTCGACCAGAAAATGGTCAAGAAGCAGGAGGCACAGCGCAAGCATTTGCAGGCCTTCGTCGACCGCTTCCGCGCCAAAGCGAGCAAGGCGCGCCAGGCGCAGTCGCGCATGAAGATGATCGAGCGGCTGGGGCCGGTCGTGTCGGTGCCGATCGAGGAAAAGGTATCGTTCAACTTCCCCTCGCCCGAGCTTTTGGCCTCGCCGATCGAGACGCTCGACGAGGTTTCCGTCGGCTATCCCGACGGGCCGCTGGTGCTGAAGGGCCTCGACCTGCGCATCGACATGGAAGACCGCATCGCGCTGCTCGGCCAGAACGGCAACGGCAAGTCGACCTTCATCCGCCTGATCTCGCAGCGCCTCGAACCGCGCGAGGGCAAGCTGAAGAAGACGCCGCGCCTGCGTGTCGGCTATTTCTCGCAGGACCAGGAAGAAAGCCTCGACTACGAGGCGACACCGTTCGACCACATGAACCGCGCCCTGCCCGGCTCCGGCGAGGCCAAGGTGCGCGCCCAGCTCGGCCGCTTCGGCTTCTCGCGCGACCGCGCCAACCTTAAGGTCGGCGTTTTGTCGGGCGGCGAGAAGACCCGCCTGCTGCTGGCGCTGGCGACCCGCGCGG
Source organism: Rhodospirillales bacterium (assembly GCA_003153415.1). Lineage (GTDB taxonomy): Bacteria > Pseudomonadota > Alphaproteobacteria > Reyranellales > Reyranellaceae > Reyranella. Next base: position 624 of record PLYQ01000089.1, read on the forward strand.
CGCCTCACCTGCTGCTGCTCGACGAGCCGACCAACCATCTCGACATGGACGCCCGCGCCTCGCTGGTCGAGGCCCTCAACGATTTCGAGGGCGCCGTCGTACTGGTGAGTCACGACACGCATCTCGTGCGCATGGTGGCCGACTCGCTGTGGCTGGTCGCCGGCGGCACGGTGAAACCGTTCGACGGCGACGTCGACGAATACCAGACGAAACTCCTGAAGGAGCGCGGCGCCAAGCCGGCCAAGCGCGAGGAGCGCCAGACCGTCGACGCGACATCGAAGAAGGATCAACGCAAGGCCGCGGCCGAGAACCGCAACCAGAAAGCGCCGCTCAAGAAGGCCGCCGACAGTGCGGAGAAGATGCTGGCGCGGCTCACTGCCCAACTGGACGGTGTCGCGGCCAGACTTGCCGACCCGTCGATCTATTCGGGCCCGGGCAGCGTCGTTGCCGACCTGCAGCGCGAGAAGGCCCGCCTGGAGCGCGAGGTCGCCAACGCCGAGACGCGTTGGCTGGCGGCCCAAGAAGCCCTCGAAGCGGCGGCCTAGGCCTATTCGGCTGCGGCAGCGCTGACGATCGTGGGAACGGTGGCCTGGCGGATCACCATCACCAGGGCCGCGTTGATCAGGTAGAGGCCGACCGCGATCCAGAAGATGATGCTCGGCACACCGGCCGACATCAGAACGCCAAACAGCGGTGGCGCCAGGAATGAACCGACGTCGAGGCCGGAATAGACGAAGCCGAAGACCTTGCCTGACGCGCCGGGCGGCGTGGCGTTGCGCACGATCATGTCGCGCGACGGGTTGGTGGCGCCGCCGGCAGCACCGGCGAGCGCGAGCAGCGGCAGCAGAAGCGCCGGCGTCACGGCCTGGGTGGCGATCGGGATCGTAAGGGCTGCGGCCACCAGCAGGCCAAGTGCTGCGACAAGGTCGTGGCGGCGGACCCGGTCGGCGAAGAAGCCGCCCACCAGCATGCCGCCCGCCGAGCCAACGATGAACACGATCAGGCAGAGGGCTGCGTAGTTCTCGCTGATGCCGAACATGCTGCTCCAGGCCGGCACGGCGAATTGCTGGATGCCCACGGTGTTGGCGGCGATCAGGGCGAAATAGACGAGGCAGAGCAGGATCGCGGGCTGCAGGAAGAGCGCGAGCATCGGCGTCGTGCCGTGCTGGGCGGCGCTGGCGCGGGCCTTGATCCGGTGATCGACGAGTTCGGTCCGATGCGTCCACACCAGCACCGACAGGAGCAGTCCGGGCACGGCACCGATCAACGCCGCCCCCACCCAGCCGAACATGCTGTCGAGGAAGTACATCACGGGCGCGGCCGCCCAGCCGAGCGAGCCACCCAGACCGTGGAAGCTGTAGGCTCGGCCCAACCGGCCCTGGTTGACCGACGCGTTCAGCAGCGCGAAGTCGGCCGGATGGAAGACGCAGTTGCCGAGTCCGGCGACGACGGCAATGGCTGCGAAGGCCACGAAAGAATGCGCCGCCGCGACCAGCGCAAGCGCAAAGCCGATGGTGGCCAGCCCACCAGCCAGGATCGGGCGCGCTCCGAAGCGATCGACCGCGAAACCTGCCGCCGTCTGGGCGACGCCGGACACGCCGTAGAAGAGGCCCGCCAGCAGGCCGACATCTGCAAAGGTGAGACCCGCCTCCTGGCGCACGATCAACAGCATCGTCGCGAAGGCGAGCTGGTAGAAGTGACTGACGCCGTGGGCGACACCGATCAGGCTGATGACACGAACGTCGCGGCCAACAGGCGCGGCGGTTGCTGCGGACATGAGAACCTCGTTACCGGTCGATGATAGACGATCCGCACGGCCGGGGTCTGCGGAATTGCGCGGAGGAGCCATGCATCCGTGATGACGCGCAGGCAGAGCGCACGCTAGTCTCCCCGCCCACGGAAGGGAGAAACGCATGAAGCGCTGGAAGCACCGCCCGGAAGGCTCGACCTGGGGCGACTGGGGCGATGACGATCAGCTCGGTCGCCTCAACCTGATCACGCCCAAGAAGGTGCTGGAAGGCATCGCCGAGGTGAAGGAAGGCCTTTCGTTCTGCCTCAGCCTGCCGCTAGACCTGCCCGGCGGCAATGTGCTGAACCCGCGGCGCCTGCCGCCGGTGCTGTCGCCGACCGGCGACGAGAACGGCTGGCGCTTCAACTTCCTCACCAAGTCGATCAATCCGCTGTTCATGGACGTGGCGAGCGACGACCGCGTGATCCTGACGCTGCAGTACTCCACGCAGTGGGACACGCTGGCCCATGTCGGCGGCATGTTCGACGCCGACGGCGATGGCGTGCCCGAGGCGCTCTACTACAACGGCTACAAGGCCGGCTCCGATGTCGTCGGCCCGCAGCCCGATGCCGGCCGCGACGGCTGCGGGCACCTGAGCTACGCCCACAAGCTCGGCGTCGAGAACATGGCAGCCAAGGCGATCCAGGGCCGCGCCGTCATGGTCGATCTCGAGAAGCACTACGGCCGCGACCATAAGTACGTGAACTACGACGATTTCAAGCGCGTGCTCGATGCCGACAAGGTGGTGGTCGAGCCGGGCGACATGCTGCTGCTCTACACCGGCTTCACCGACGAGGTGGTGAAGATGAACAAGAAGATGGATCCGGCGCGCGCCCACGCGATGTGCGCCGTGCTCGACGGCCGCGACAAGCGGCTCCTGCAGTGGATCACCGACAGCCAGATCTCGGCGCTGATCGCCGACAACTACGGCGTCGAGGCGGTGCCGGCCAGGCCGGGCCCGGACAATGCCGAGCACCCCTCGCTGCCGATCCACAATCACTGCCTGTTCAAGCTCGGGCTCAATCTCGGCGAGATCTGGTGGCTGAAGGACCTGGCGCTGTGGCTGCGCGACAAGAAGCGCTCGCGTTTCCTGCTGACGGCGCCGCCGCTGCGCCTGCCCGGTGCAGTCGGCTCGCCTGCCACGCCCGTGGCGACGGTCTAGCTCACCTATGGACACCGCCTTCGCAGCCCTCGTCGCGGGCGGCTTGCGAACCGAGCGGTTCGGACTGCTCGACGTCGGCTGTGCCGGCGGCATCGATCCCCGGTGGCGGGCCTTCGGGCCGCGCCTGCGGGCGATCGCCATCGACGCCAGCCGCGCCGAGTGNNCAGCAAGGTCGACCTCGCGACAGGCCAGGCCTCGCCGTTGATCCTGAGGGTCCTCGAGCGTCTCAGCGTGATGCGCACGCGGGAAATTCGTCGAGCCAGGCTCGGCAAGGCCACGGACGAGGAGAAGCTGCGCCACAACGCCTGGGAAATGACCGAGCTTGCCGACCCCGCAGCGCCGGTCGTCCTGCCCGAATTCCTCGCCGCGCGCGGCTGGACGGACCTCGACTACCTCAAGATCGACATCGACGGCGCCGACTTCGAGGTTCTGCAGTCCTTCGAGGGCAAGCTCGACCGGCTCGGCATCCTGGGCGTGCAGCTCGAGGTCAATTTCATCGGCACCGACGCCGCGTGCGATCACACCTTCCACAATACCGACCGCTTCATGCGGCGGCAGGGTTACGAGCTGTTCCGCCTCGACGTGCGCACCTATTCCTCGCGCGCGCTCCCCGCCCGCTACGTCTGGCCGACGCCGGCCGAGACATTGTCGGGCCGGCCCTTCCAGGGCGAGGCCTACTACGCGCGCGATCTCCTGGCCGACGGCAAGCAAACCGCGAGCGTGGAGAAGCTCGGCAAGCTCCTGGCGATCTTCTCGGCGTGGGGCGTGCCGGACGTCGCCGCCGAGCTGCTGCTGGCCCGCCGTGAGGCCCTGGCGCCGATCCTCGACGTCGACACGGGGCTCGACCTGCTCGCGGCACAGACCCAGCCCGAGCGCAGCCGCAAGCTCGGCTACCGCGCCTATATCCGGGAATTCGAGACCGATCCGCCGTCCTTCTACCGGCCCGAGGGCGACTACACGCTCGGCGAACGGCTGGCAGCCGCCTGGCGTGGCTTCAGACATCCCCGCAGGTGACCTCCGGAAACTCCGGAAATGACTTTCCGGAGTTTGCGAAGGTGTGGGGTGGGCGAGCTTGCCGGCAGAATCAACAAACTCTATCAGGTCATGAAGGAAGAAGACTCTATTCACGCTGGAGTCTTGACTCTGCAGCTGCTGTGACGGAGTGCCGTGGCGCAGGATGATCGGGAGTCCTGGAAGCATTCCCTGCTCACTACTCCGGAAACTCCGCAAAATCGTTTCCGGAGTTTGCGAGGCAGTGTGATGCCTAGGCATTCTTCTCCCAGCCGCCGGCAGGAGTCTGTTGCCAGTAGACCACCGTGTGTCCCGCCGCCTTGTAGGCCTTCCAGCGTTCGCGTGAGTCGGCGACGGCCGTGTCGTCGCGGCCGTCGAACAACTCGAAGCAGCGCTTGTAGTCGGCCACCTTCTCCGAGCGCGCGCGATCGGCGACGAACAGGAACTTGGCACCGTTCGGGTTCTCGTCGAGATGGGTCAACCAGACCGGCTGGCGATCGGCCTCGCCGTCCTTGGCCGCGCCATGCGGCAGGAAGCCGTTGGGATCGAACGTCCAGAGATGGGTGTTGAGCGCATCGACGCGCTCGGGCGAGCCCAGCATCACCACCGCCCGCTCGCCCGCCTGCAGGGTCTTGGCCAGCAGGCGGGGCAAGGCGTCTTCGAGCGACGATCGGGTCAGGTGATAGAAATTGACCTCGGTCGCCATCTTCTGCTCAGCGCTCGTAGTTGTCGGCAACCCAGCGGTCGAGCAGCCGCACGCCGTAGGCCGTGGCGCCCTTGGGCGTGGTGTTGTTGCCCTTGCTCGACCACGCCATGCCGGCGATGTCGAGATGGGCCCAGGCGACGCCTTCCTGCACGAAGCGCTGCAGGAACTGCGCGGCGGTGATCGAGCCGCCGTCGCGGCCATTGCTGACGTTCTTCATGTCGGCGATGTCGCTGTCGATCAGCTTGTCGTAGTTGGCGCCGAGCGGCATGCGCCACAGCTTCTCGCCAATCAGCGCGCCCGCCGCCCTGAGCTTGTTGGAAAGCTGCGTGTTGTTGCTGAAAAGACCGGCGCGTTCGTGGCCGAGCGAGACGATGATGGCGCCCGTCAGCGTCGAGAGCTCGACCATGGCCTGCGGCTTGAATTTCTCCTGGGCGTACCACATGGCGTCGCACAGGATCAGCCGGCCNNCGGCGTCGGTGTTGATCACCTCGACGGTCTGGCCCGACATGCTCTTGACCACATCGCCCGGCCGCTGGGCGTTGCCGTCGGGCATGTTCTCGACCAGCGCGCAGACGGCGACGACATTGGCCCGGGCCTTGCGGCCGGCGATCAGGCGCATGGCACCGGTGACGGCGCCGGCGCCGCCCATGTCCCATTTCATGTCTTCCATGCCGCCGGCCGGCTTCAGCGAAATGCCGCCGGTGTCGAAGCAGACGCCCTTGCCGATCAGCGCGACCGGCTTCTGTGACTTCGGGCCGTTCATCCAGCGCATGACCAGGAGCTGCGACTCGCGCTCGCTGCCCTGGCCCACGCCCAGCAGCACGTGCATGCCGAGCTTCTTCATCTCGGCCTCGCCGAGGATCTCGACCTTGACGCCGAGCTTGGTGAGCTCCTTGGCGCGGCGGGCGAACTCCACCGGATAGAGCACGTTGGCGGGCTCGCTCACGACGTCGCGGGTGAAGAACACCGCGCCGATGGTCGGTTCGAGTCGCTCATAAGTGCGGCGCGCCTCGGCCGGACCGGCAACAGCGATAGTGATCTGCTCGAGCGACAGCTTCTGCTCGGGCTTGTCCTTGGTCTTGTACTTGTCGAAGCGATAGTTGCGCAGCTGCGCACCGAGCGCGATGCGGGCGGCGATCTCGCCCGGCGTCAGGCGGCTGCCCTTCACGGCGTCGACGGCCACGGTAACCGCCTTGTGGCCCGCGGCATTGGCCTCGGCCGCGATCACGCCGCCCAGCCCTTCCGCCGCACGGGCATCGAGTTCACGCCCCTTGCCAGCGCCAAGCAGCATCAGCCGAGCGATGCCGCCAGTTCCGAGAACGGTCAGCGTCTGGTTCTTCGCGCCGGTGAAGCGGCCGGCGCCCAGCGCGCGCGTCAATGCACCGCCCGAGGCCGTGTCGATGGTCTGTGCAGTGGCCAGGAGCTGCTTTTCGGCGCCGACCAGGGCCGCCACATTGCCGGTAAAGGCCTTCGGAAAGGCCGAAAATTCCACTTTCATTCGATTCCCTCGCTTTTCCCGACGATTTTTCGCCTCTGCGACGGCACAGCGCAAGTCGCCAATTGCCTCCCGCCCCGGCCGACAGTATCAGTACCGGCCCTCAAAACGGGAATGGAAATGACTTCAGGAACTCTGCCCCGCGTCTCGGTCGTCGGTCTCGGCAAGCTCGGAGCGCCCCTCGCGGCCGTATTGGCCAGCCGCGGCTTCACGGTCATCGGCCTCGACGTCAACAAGACCCTCGTCGATGCCCTGAACGCCGGCAAGATGCCGATCATCGAGCCGCAGCTCAACGAGCTGATCGCCGCCAACCGCGCGCGTCTGTCGGCCACCATGGACGCCAAGGAAGCCATCGCCAAGAGCGACGCCAGCTTCGTGATCGTGCCGACGCCGTCGGACAGCACCGGCTTCTTCAGCAACCGCTTCGTGCTGCAGGCCATGGAGACGCTGGGCAAGGCGCTGCGCAACAAGCCGGGCTACCACATGGTGGTGATCACCAGCACGGTGATGCCCGGCACCACCGGCAGCGAGATCAAGACCGCTCTCGAGACGGCGTCCGGCCGCAAGGTCGGGCCCGACCTCGGCCTTTGCTACAATCCGGAATTCATCGCGCTCGGCAGCGTCGTGCGCGACATGCTGTTTCCCGACTCGATCCTGATCGGCGAAAGCGACACCAAGGCCGGCGACATGCTGCAGACGATCTACCTGCAAATGTGCGAGAAGAAGCCGCCGGTCCAACGGATGAACTTCGTGAGCGCCGAACTCACCAAGATCTCGGTCAACACCTACGTCACCACCAAGATCTCCTACGCCAACATGCTGGCCGACATTTGCGACCGCCTGCCCGGCGCCGACGTCGATGTCGTGACCAAGGCGCTGGGCGCCGACACCCGCATCGGGTCGAAGTACCTCAAGGGCGCGATGGGCTATGGCGGCCCTTGTTTTCCGCGCGACAACGTCGCCTTCGCAGCGCTCGCCCGCAAGATCGGCGCGCGTGCCGACGTGGCGGAAGCCACCGACCGCATCAACAACTACCAAATCGACCGGCTCACGGGGCTCGTGTCCAAGTTCGCCAAGGCGGGCACTCGCATTGCCCTCCTTGGTTTGTCCTACAAGCCGCAGACGCCGGTGGTCGAGGAAAGCCATAGCGTCAAGCTCGCCGCGCGGCTCGCCGATGCCGGCTACATCGTCTCGGTGCACGATCCGCTGGCACAGGACGCGGCACTCGCGGTGCTGGGCGACAAGGTGGTGGTGAGCGCGACGCTCGAGAGCTCGGTGCGCGAGTGCGATATGCTGATCGTGGGCACCGCCTGGCCCGAGTACAAGGTGATCGATCCGCTATGGTGCAAGCGTGACGGCCAGCGCCTCACAGTACTCGATCTGTGGCGCACCCTGCCGGCTGACAAGTTCGCCGAGGTGGCGGACGTGATCTATCTCGGCCTGGGACGGTAGCCTACTCCGTCAAATCGCGTAACGCCCGCGCAGCTTCAGGATCTTGCCCTTCATCGACAGGTCCTGCCGCGGATGTCCGGCAAGGACCTGGCAGCAGAACGGGTTGATGTTGGCGCCGACGTAGTCGGTGAAGACCGGCCAGTATTTGTTGTAGATGACATTTACGCCGATGAAGCGCCGCGGCATCCGCCGGCCCGCCGGCCGCGTTTCCTCCTCGGTCGATGCGGCCTGCCGGAACAGGCGTTCGACGACCCTGAGGCGCTTGTCGTCGAGCGGGGCGCGCTTGCGGCCAAGGCGAACCGGCTCGTCGGCGCTCTGTGTGGCAAGGCCAAACTCGAAGATGAACATGTCGGTCTTGCGCAGCAGGTCGGAGAACGGCCCAGTCGTTATGCCCTGCTGGTCGGTCGGCAGGCCCTGGCACTCCTGCGGCAGCAGAATGGGGCCCGTGAAGCCCATGCCTTCCCAGGCCTTGGCAAAAAGCGAAACAAACTCCGGCCGCGCGCCCACGATCATCACCGAACTCGACCGTGGATAGGTCAGGACCTGGTCGCATACGAACGGCAGGGTATGCGGCAAGTCGTAGGTCAGGTCGTTGAAGAGGTTCCATTCGACGCTGGTGCGGGTCACGTCCGAAGCCTGCGGGCCAAGCGCCGCGCTAAGGCCTGCGATGAAGCGTTCGTAGGACGTATCGCGGTCCAGGCGGAGCTCTTCGATCTCGACGTCCGGCCAGCCCCAGGTCTCGGCCTGGGCCGGCACGTAGGGCGACACCACGTTCCAGATGAAGCGATCCTGATCGTTCATCTTGGTCGTCCGGCCCTTGTTGTTGGCGGCGGCCACGCGGGTGTGATCGCAGTGATAGCCGAACAGCTTGTCGATCAACGTGTCGACCCGGCCGCGATAGAGCGCCAGTCGCGCCGCGAGATTGGAGTCGCAGTGCCAGCCCATGATCATGTCTTCGTCGAAGCCATGGATCGCGAACATGTCTTCGCGCAGCACCGCCTGGAAGTCGCCCAGCGCGTCGTAGCGCATGGGCATGTAGTTGTGCACGACATGATTGAGGTGGAAGCGAACCGACCACTCGCGCAGCTTGGCCAGGTTTCCGACGGGATCGCGGCGGTCGAACGCGGCCTCCCACATCATCTCCGGAATTTCGAAACGCGGGATCTGGTAGAAGCCGTCCGGCACGCCGCCAAGAATGTCGCTGAGCGACTCGCCCTCATTGCGCGGCACCAGCAGCATGTCGGTGTTGGTGTAGAGGATCCAGCGGTTGCGCGGGCTCGAGCGCCGCAGCGCCACGTTGCGTGACTGGGCCTCGAGCGCCACCAGATGCGTCTGCGACCTCAGATGGACATGCTGCTCGGGCCTTACGCGGAAGATTCGCAGGACCTTCTTGGCTTTCTCCGTCAGCGTGTCGTGGATGGCCTCGGGGAAGGTCGGATGATCGTCGGGCGTGTTGTAGTCGACGAACAGGATCTCATCGTCAGGATCGGACATTACCTCGGCGATGGCGTTGAAGCTGATCGCCGCCCGTTTGTGCAGATTGTAGCCGTGACTGTCGTTACGGCCGTAAATGATGACAGAGAACATGGACCCTCGTGTGGCTCCGACGCTATTGGCCCCGTCGCGCCAATTCATTGCGCGCGGCAGCATACTCGATCATGGCCGGGGCGGCCCGGTCGATGATTTCGTTCCACCATCGCAAGGCAGCGACCCGGTCGGTGGCCCAGGCGGCAACGCCCAGCTGAAACAAGGCCTCCACCCGACGCTCGTTCGTGTTGGCCTTCTTCAGCACCTCGGCTCCTGTCATTGCGCCGGCATGAAAGGCCATCAGCGGCAGCGGCCAGGCGTCGGACGAGACATCACGGCCTATCTCAACCGGCGCACCGAGCCGTCTGAGCGCCGCCAAGCGGTAGAGTATCCAATAGGGGTCGTTGGGTTCTTTTGCGACGGCACGCTCCAGCTCCGGCAAGGCAAGGGCGTATTCCGCCATGCGTAGGGCCACACAGGCGCGAGCCGCCGGCTGCTCCGGCGCCACCAACTCCAATTGCCGTCGCCAGTCGGCATTGGCGTCGTCGATCTGCCCCAGTGCCATGCGTGCAACGGCGCGGCCACTCAACGCCTCGGCATCCTTCGGGCGAACGGCAAGGACTGCGTCGAAGGCCTCTAGGGCCTCCCGGTAGCGATTCATCATCGACAGGGCTTCGCCCTTGAGCGCGATGACCTCCGGCAAATCCGGCTTCAACCGCAAGGCCTGCTGATAGTCCGCCAACGCCTGGCGCGGCTTGCCTTCGGCGAGATAAGCATTGCCCCGCGCGACAAAGGGAAGTGTCCGCCGCTTGACCGACTCGAGAACCGAACTGTAGGCGAGGATCTCCGCTCCGAATCGGCCTCGCCGGCGCAGCGCGAACGGCCGATCGGGCGCACCAGCCCGCACCTCGCCGCGCAGCTTGCGGGCCATTTCGTACTTGGACATGGCCAGCTCGCTTTGCCCCGCCAGATCGAGCAGCTCCGCCTGCCCTTCGACGGCATCGGCAAGCGTCGGCGCGATCGCGGCGGCATCTCCGAAAAGCCGCTGGGCTGTCTTGAAATCGCCGGCGAGCGCCGTCGCCCGCGCGTGTATCAACAGCGATTCAGCATCCCGCCCGTTTGCGACAATCTTGTTCCCGCTACTTTTGGCCCGATCGAGGCTCCGCCGCCAAGTCTCTGCCATCGCCCCGGAGAAGCGGCCCCACTTGCCAACGTCGCTCACCCTAAAACTCCCGGACGACTGGACCGCCGACCGAGCACGGCGCTCGAACGCGGCTCACCGCTGGCGAGTATGATTCGCTGATGGGACCTGGCATCAGTGGCACGATAGATGAGGCAAACTTCCGAGGGCCTTCGGCGTAATCGTCCTTGTCGGCGACCCGCTAGCTTACACGCGATTAGGCGTCAAGCCGAGGCGGCGCGCGGCGGAATGCGGTGTTCGCGCCTTGGTTTTGCTCAAGGTTCACC
>PLYQ01000354.1 GCA_003153415.1 Rhodospirillales bacterium
GCCTTGGTTTTGCTCAAGGTTCACCGACTTGGCCGTGTTTATGGGTTTCCTGCAGGATTGTCCACAGGACCGGCCTTATGCTGGACTAAGATGGAAACCGGCCTGCCAGCGCCAAATAGCGACTGTACCAACGATCTTTGATGGCTAATGTGCAAGCCTGCGGACCGACGAGCTTCCGGGTTCCTGCAGGGCGCGATCGGATAGGGGCAATGACAATGACCGAACTCACAGTCGAGAAAACCCGACCAAACACGTCTTTCACGGCGGCGTCGGTCTCGGCGAGGCGGTCCAATTTGCCGCCCACCTCGATGTTCCGGCCCGTTTGTATTCAGACGCCCGCCTAGAGTAGTCCTTACGGCCTGCCGTCAATGATGACGGCCGGCGACCTCCGATGATAGCTTTCAACCTCGAAAAATGAGCACGGAACCGTACGTCAGCTTCATCGCGTGGGGGCGCAACGATGGTTATACGCCAGACTTTGTCCGTCGGGTAAGCCGAGCCACGACCTGTCTTGCGGACCAGTTGGAGCGTGCCGGCGTCGCTTCCGAGATCGTCTTCACGGAATGGAACCCCTCGCCCGATCGTCCGCTGTTGCTCGATATCGTCGAAGTTCCCAAGGCGCTGAAGTACGTAACGATCCGCGGCATCATCGTGAATCCCGAATACCATCAACGGCTTGCCGGATCGCATGAACGCGGCATCAACGGCGGCGAGGCGGCCAATGTCGGCATCCGCCGCGCGCGCGGCCGCTTCATCACCCCGAAAGCGGGCGACACATTCTTCTCGCCGGCTGTCATCGAGCAGATCGCGCGCCAGGATCTCGACCCCGATACGATGTACCGCATGGATCGACATGACATCTCGATCGACGACGAAACGATCTGGGATCTCGACGACGATGCGCTGCTCGCGAAACTGGCGACGCTCCCGTCGGAGCCCCACTCCTGGATTCAGCAATTGCGCAGCTGGGGACTTCGCGAGCTGCACACCAACGCCTGCGGCGACTTCACCCTGCTGGGAGCGCCCTATTGGCAGCGCCTGCGCGGGCACCCCAAGGACAACACCGTGCTGGCGCTCGATGTCGACTCGCTGGTCATGCATGGCGCCGCAGCGCTTGGCGTCAAGGAATGCCGCTGGCCGGACGACTGCAGGGTCTACAAGCCCGTGCACGCCAACCTGCACGGTGCCCGGATCACGCAGATCTGGTCGCCCTGGCAACTTACCCTCGACAAGTTTCTTGCCGGCATGGTCGGCGCGAAGGCAGCCCATTGGGCGCGTATCAAGTTCGACTACCCGCGCCGCAAGGTACGGGGAGTCGATTCGGTGATCGGTCCGTCGATCGAGCGAAATTTTGTCGAGCCCGCCAGCGGATGGGCGCGCGGCAAGTCGCCAGTGCCGACACAGTCGGAAAGCTGGGGCCTCGGCGACCAACCCTTGGAGCAGCGCGTGATTTGCCGCGCCAGTTGGGACGAGGCGAGTTACACCGCCGACCGATGACGGTCGACCAAGCCGTCTTTCTGGTCGGCGGGACGGGCTCGCGCCTAGGCGCGCTGACGACGGAAACGCCCAAGCCGATCCTTTCGGTCGGCGGCCGCCCCTTCCTCGACTACCTGCTGGATGAGGCAAGCCGCTACGGCTTCAGCCGCGCTCTCCTTCTGTGCGGTTACAGATCGGACGACATCCGCAACGCCTACGAAGGCCGCCTCGTGCGCGGCATGAAGGTTGAGACGGCCGTGGAGCCGACCCCTGCGGGCACGGCCGGCGCGCTGCTCCAGGCCGCGCACCAGCTCGACGACGTCTTCTTTCTGGTGAACGGCGACTCCCTGTACGACTGCAATTGGCTCGCCCTCTGCCCTTCGGCAACAACCGCCCCGACATGGCAAGCGCGCATGACCCTGGCCAGTGGCATCCGCGGTAGCCGCTACGGCCGGGTCGAAGTTGCGGGCGACAGCGTGCGCGCCTTCACTCCTGCCGGGGAGTCCGAGCAGCCCATCAACGCCGGCATCTACCTCGTGCGCAAGACGATCCTCGAGGCGATCCGCACCTCGCCATGTTCACTGGAGCGGGACGTCCTGCCCGACCTTGCCGCGAAAGGCCTTCTCGAAGGTCGCATTCACCACGGTCCCTTCATCGACATCGGCATTCCTGACGATTTTGCCCGGGCACAGAGTTTCGTCCCCGACGTCGTGCGGCGGCCAGCAGCCTTCCTCGACCGCGACGGCGTGCTGAACGAGGATTTGGGCTACGTCCATCGCGTCGATCAGTTTCGCTGGATCGAGGGCGCCCACGAGTCGGTGCGCTGGCTGAACGACAGCGGCTACTATGTCTTCGTGGTGACCAACCAGGCTGGCGTCGCCCGCGGCTATTACGACGAAGAGGCGGTCCAAAGCTTACATCGTTGGATGAACGCCGAGCTGCAGAAGAGCGGCGCTCACGTCGACGGCTTCGAATACAGTCCTCACCATCCCGAGAGCGCGATCGAGCGCTACCGCCAGATCTCCGACCTGCGCAAGCCCGGCCCCGGCATGCTGAAGAAATTGATGGCCGAGTGGCCGACGGATCCTGCAGGGTCGTTGCTGATTGGCGATCGCGAAACCGATATCCAGGCGGCCTCGGCCGCAGGAATTCGCGGTCACCTCTTCTCCGGCGGCGACTTGCTCACGTTCGTCAGGAAGCACGCGCCTGTGCGACGAAGAACTGTCGCCGGCGATTGATCTCCAGCACCGCCGCGACAGCCACTTCCGGAAGCGGCCCGAGGTCGCCGGCGAGCGCGCTCTCGTCAACCTCCCGGGGCGTCATGAGGCCGGGGATCACGCTCGATACGCCGGAAAACGCCAGGCAAAAGCGCAGCGCACTTTGTACGCCTGCCGGACCCGGCGTTGCCGATACCGCCGCCAGCAATTCACGCGCGCCGTCGATCCAGTTGTCGAGCTGGGCGCGCGACCATCCCAGCCGGTGGTCGCCAGGCGGGAACACCGTGTCGTGTCCGATCGTGCCTGCGAGAAAGCCAAAACAGAGCGGTGTGCGGCCGATGAAGCCCGCTTGTTTGCGAGCCGCTTGGTCGAGCAGGCCACCGTCGATCGCCCGCAGATCCATCATGTTGAAATTGGCCTGGACGACCGGGGCGGCGAGTGCAAGGGCCTCAGCCGCCTCCGTCGGACTTTTTGCCGATACACCCCATGCCCTGATCTTGCCGACCTTTTGCAGGCGCGACAGCGCCTCGCGCACGTCGTCCGCCTGCAGGGCGTCGCGAGGCGCGTTGTGCAGCTGGAAAAGATCGATGTAGTCGGTGCGCAGCCTGGCAAGGCTACTTTCGGCTGAAGTCACGATCGCCGCGGCCGAAAAATCGGGCGGACGGCCCCACGCTTCGTATCCGGCCTTGGTCGCGATCACGACGCGCTGACGCGACGATGCGAAGGCGCGTCCGATCAACTCCTCGCTATGGCCGTTGCCATAGGCGCTCGACGTGTCGAAGAAGGTAATGCCGCGGTCGAGGGCACGCTCCAGCGCTGCCAGCGACGTGGCGTCGTCGGTGTCGCCATAGGAGGTCTGGCCGACGGTGCGACCGCCGATGCCCCAGGCGCCAAAGCCGATTTCGGACACGGCGATCCCGGTCCGACCGAGGGCCCGATATTTCATGAACTCACGAACCTGCGATCAGTAGTGGCCGGCAAGCTCTGGCGTGATCTCCATCGCGCGCGGCGAATAGAGGTATGCGCCCTTCTTGTTGCCCCACCAGACGATCTCGCGGCACCATTTCTGGAAGTCGTCGTACGGCTTGGAGGTCCGGTCGATTTCGATCAGCATCGGAACCTCGCGCAGGAGCGCCTGCTCGCCGCCGCGCACCTTGTTCCAGTAGTCGAGCAGGTCGTAGCGCAGCTTCACCTTCACGTTGGTCTTGGTGAAGGGCTGATGGACCAGCGCGTGGTTAAGCTTGAGAGCTTCCTCGATGACGTCCATCGGCAGGCCGGAATGGCGCGCGGCCACGGTCTCGGCCAGAAGCTTGCCCGCCTCGGCGTAGAACGCGTCGAACTTACCCTCGGCTGTTAGCTTGACGAAGATGAACTCGTCGGCCGGCCAGAAGATGTTGAGATATTCCTTCGAGAACACGTACTCCGCGCCGCCATTCTGGATCGACTGGGCCTCGCTCTCGAAGAAGGCGTTGATCTCGCCGATCATCGGGTAACGCTTCGGATCGGCGGCCATAAAGGCCTCGATCATGTCGCGGTACGGGATGCCCGAGATGCCGTGCGCCAGGATCAGCGGGATCTGGAACAACTTGTCGAAGTGCAGCAGCGCGGTCATCCAGCAGAAGATGCGGGTGCGGCGCCACTCGGCGAGCGGCGTCGCTGCCGTCGCGATGACGAGGTCCTGCACTTCCGGCACGTCGTCATCGAGCTCGACGCGCTCGCCGTGGATGTTGATGATCTTCGACTCGATCGTGACCATGCCGTATTTCTTCTGGTAGGCGGGGTCGCCCATCTCGGCGTTGGGCAGGATNNGAGAGATTGTTGAACTGGATGCGGTTGTGCTGGCCGTTCTCCATGAGGAGATCGACGCCCTTCACGAACGATTCGTAGGTCTCGCCAGGCAGGCCCAGGATCAGGTCGGAATAGGTCTCGACCTTGTCGCGGGTGAAGCGGCGCTGCAGCTCCATGTAGGTGCCGAGCGAGATGTTGTCGCGCTTGATCGCCTCGAGCGTCGGCATATCGACGCTCTGCATGGAGAGCGCCACGCCCTTGTTGAGCCCAGCGTCGGACAGGATCTTCTGCGTGAGGTAAGCGCGCTCGGTGGCGTTCTTCGTGTTCTGCACCGACAGCGCGACCGGATAGCCGCTCTGCTTCTTGACGTCCGCGACGTAGTTGGCGATGTCGACGTCGCGCTTCTGGATGCCGAAGTTGGCGTCGCAGCAGAAGATGTACTCGATCCTCTTCTCGGCAAACCAGTCTACTTCGCGAAACAGCCGCTCCTCGCCGAACTTGGTGACCTTTGCGGCCGTAGCCGATCCCCAGTCGCAGAAGGTGCAGCGGAACGGGCAGCCGCGGTTGGTCTCCCACAAGCCGATCCAGCTCTCGTTGGGATTGGCGGCCATAATCGCGTCGAACGCGCCTTCGAGGAACGGCGAGGGAATCTCATCGAGATCGCGCACGCGATCAGCGTTGGCATTGCGCACGAGAGAGCCATCCGCCTTGACCATGCTGACGCCGGGCATTGTCGCCCAGGACGCGCGGTCGGGATAGGAATCAAGCACCTTGAGGAACGTGATCTCGCCCTCGTTGTGCACGGCGAGGTCGATCTGCCGGTTAGCGCGCATGAACGCCTCAGGCTGGTCGGGCACGTGCGGACCGCCGAACAGAATGACGATTCCTGGCTTGATCTTCTTTAGGCGACGGGCGATCTCGAGCGAGATGCGGCCATTCCAGACGTAGGTGCTGAAGCCGACGATATCGGCGTCCTTGAGCTGCTCGACGGCGTCGGCGATCCGCACGCGCTTGTAGAGCGGCGTCAGGAACTCATAGCGCTCAGGATTCGGCGAGAACTTCTGCACATAGGTTTGCAGCAACGCGATCGAATAGGGCAGGTAATTCTGCCCCGAGAACGAATTATTGATCTGGACCAGGCCGATCTTCAGCGGGCTCGCCGCATGCGGCGCGCCACTTTGCTGAGGTTCAGTTACGCTAAGGCTCGACATTCTAAGCGCTTTTCTGGACGGTCCGGTTGTTGGGGCTAAAAGGCGAAGGCTCTCGATAGCCTTCCGTCTCGGTGTGCAGATAGAGCGCGTCCGTTGAGATTACAACAGGATAGCAGGCGCTAACAGCTTGCACAGCAACGAAAACGCCGCATTCCCGCCTCGTTTGCACAGGCGCCTCGAGGCCCCTTCAAGAACAGCCCTGCGTCAGAACCACCGAATAGTATCGACGAGATCGAATCGGTATGAGCCGACACCGCGCCGTGAGCCTGTCCAGAATGGCTTGGTTAAGGGGCATCCAGATCGCCCGATCATTGGCAACAATTTGCGGAATTCCCGACGGCGTCTTGTCTACGCTTTGAAGTATGCGCGCGGTGATGAGCGGCGAGAGGCTGTCGTTGTTGGGTGTGGATAACCGGCCGTCGCGGCATCTTTGTAGAACATCTCGACGGTCTCCAGCGAGTAGGCGTCAAGATCCTTCCCGAGAAGTGAAAGCTTGCTCAACACCGCAGTCGTAACTGTGATGATACGCCCGCGATAGTGTCGGTTTTTTGCTGGGCGCATCGCCGACACGGGGCGCGACCCCATTCCGTTGATGTCCGAGGCGCTGAAAATCCTTGGGAGTCGACCGGAGGCGCAGCTTCTGTGGGCGAGTCCGCGCGAAATCCTAAACGTCATCCAGGCAGACGAGGTCGGTTGCCGTCGCGCACAACAGCACGATTGAGCACACCATCCCGGTCGAGAAAGACCGTCTTCCTGCCAGGCAGAGTCATTGGAAGTTGAGGTTGAAGGTACGCGCGAGCCATTTGTAGGCGCGAATTGTGCGGATTCCCCGCGGCGTAATCCTGACTTCGCCGCTGGTGTCGATCGTGCCGCTTCCCTCGAGTTCGCGCATTCGCTTTTCGAAGAGCCGATCAAAAGGCACTTCTGCATGAAGCTGGCTGCGAGCGAGTTTCTTGGACTGACTCTCTTCGAGGGCGCAAAGCATGGTCATCGTTATCGAGCGGTCGACCGTAACCGGGCCTATCAGGACATAGATTCCACAAAAGCCCAGGAATGAGAACGGCGCTGTGATACTGACGAGCGCATAAGTACTGGGCGACGAAAACCAGCCGCCAAGAACCACCCAAGAGGCCAGCCCACTCAAGACAGCAGCCACAACCGCCATCATGACGGTCGTAATGCCAACACCGCGCACAATTCGCAGCTTTGCCAAGGTCAGGTGGATGGTAAAATAGATTACCCACGCAGCCACAAACAGCGCGGCAAAGCCAAAAAGGTCGCGGCAAACGTTCCCGATCACGGCCGCGGCCCGCGAGCAGTCGCCAGGGAGCGAATGCTGATGCCCTGCCAAATCATGGCAATCATGCCGAAGACTAGCACCGAACCAATCTGAAACGCATGGGCGACAATCGCAAAAGCAAGTGCAGGTTCGACCGGAATCCCGAACAGCGATAGCGCCAGAACCACGGCACCATGGAAGACGCCGAAGCCTCCCGGCGCCACCGGAACTGCGAAGCTGAGGGCCACGGCGCCGACCGCGAGCGCGGCAGCCATAACCGACGCTTCCGGCCATACGGCCCTGATGCCGAACCAGAAAGACACAATCGTCATTGCCCAAAGGCAGATGGAGAACAGCAGCACGGGGCCTACGACTTTAAGGCTTTCGATCTGGGCAAGTCCGGCAAGAAGCTCATGCCCGATACTTTTCAAACGCTCGGCTTTTTGCACGTTCATGCGCGACAGCATGCGCTCGAGAAGTGTCATCCACAGTCCCCGCATTCGGATAACCAGCCAAAGTCCTCCCACTAGTAACGCCAGCGCCGCGAGTAGCGTTATGGTCACGTTGGCAGCCCAGGGGGCCACGGTTGGGGCCGCCGACAGCGCCGACACGAAGATGACGATGACAGTGGCAAAGTCGAAGAAGCGATCGACGACCACTAGCGAGGACGAGCGCGCTGTCGAAACGCCGAGACTCTGGCGCAACACGAACGCCATCATCACGTCGCCTGCCCGCATTGGTATGACGCTGTTCGTGGCCATAGCGATCACATTGGCCGACCACAGCGGCCAATAGCGACGCCTGATCTCGGGCATCATTGCCTTGACGAGAACGAGGAGCCGTAGGGGCCGAAAGAGCAACGCGACGATCCAGGAAACGGCCATAGCCAAGTCCTCGGCAATCGAAGCCGACGCGAGTTGATGCCCGATGAGCGGCCAATCAAGCCGGATTACTGCCCAGGCCATGAGCGCGACGAAAATCGCCAGCGGCAGGGCCCTGCGGAATAACAATGACTTGAAAGACGATTTCACTTTAGCAAGCCAGCAATGCCCGTCCCATCACGCATTGATGACGCCTGCCTGGACCGGCCGGATGGTGAGACTGGCATCGGTGACCTGCAGACGTGCGCCACAGACGGTGATGGCAGGCGCATCGGGACTAAGCTTGCGTACACCAAATTCGAGCCCATGCCATGGACATTTCACCGTGCCGCTGCGGACATGCTCGGCTTGGAGCGGCGCCCCCTCGTGCGGGCAGATACCAGGCCACACTTCGACAGTCTCACCGGTGCGGCGCACGACATAGGCACGGTCGCAGATCTCGATGCGCTGCGTTTGACCTTCGGCCAGTTCCGCCAGTGGAATGGAGTGCAGTCGACCGACTGGCGGAAAGACGACATTGTGCGCAAGAACATTGGAATTCATGAAGTCTGGCGTATCGGTCAGGAAGCGGTAGCCGACCGCCCTCAGCGCTACACGCTGATCCCGGATCACCTCGTCTTCCCGGTTCTGGGCCTCGTTCAGGCGCTTCAACCGGCGGTCAAGCGGACCGTGCAGGAAGCGCAGCAGACGATGGGATGCAATAGCCCAGTCGACGTCCATGCGAGTACCCTGCTCCGTCGAGTTGCATTCGATTACGGTGATGATGACGATTAGGCCGAACAGGCAAGTGACTTGATAGAAGCCGTTCTCCTTGTGGTATCCATCGAACATCGGAATGATCGCCGGCCAATTACCGAATTTCGTCAATGTAAACGCCGACTGCTGGCTGATGTGCACGCGTACCGTGTCACCGTAGGTACGATGGATGAGAGGTCGGTGGTTCTGGTCCATGTGGTTCCAGGTCAGATCCCGCAGTTCCGCCCGCGTCGGGCAGGAAAAATGTCCCTTGGTGATGTGAACTTTGGGAATTAGGCGCGCCAGCGCGTCGTTGACCTTGTCCTCGCGAATGAAGGCAGCGCCCCCGTGTTCGATAAGCGTCGGATCAAAAAAAGAGCGCATAATGGCAAATTGGCTCGAGCGCTGCGGCTATGTGGCTGGGCATCTAACGATGCATATAGCGCTGAAAAGCTGACGCAGCTAGTATCCGGCGCTTCGAAATGGTCGCAGTGATGGGGTGAGCGATGGAGCGTGACTATGCGGTGCTCGTCACCAGGCGTGATGGCGACTTCGAGTTGCGAATTCGCGAGCTGCTCCTTGTGGTTCGCGGCCCCGATCTGACGGATGCCTACATCCGCCTGCTTGAAAGAAAGAGAGAAATCGTCGATTGGGCCCGCAAAAGCGACGCACTCGACGAACTACCCCGTCCCGCCCCGGTCCCTCCGCTTTGCTCCATTCTTCCCAAGATCAACCGATAGACGCGAGCCACTTCATCGACGAAAAGCCACGACCGCCCGGGAAACGCCAAATGGGTACCGCCAACCCTGCTTCAGCAAGTTGAGTTCGAATGCCTGGACGGCGTCGAGCGCTTTCCCGATCCAGGCCGACTTCTCGTACTCGTCGCGGTGGGAGTGGCTACCGACCAGCTTGGACTTGACGCGCGAGGCCACGAAAAGCGGAAACAGCCACGATATGAAGGAGGTGGTGTAGGCGATCTCGAAACCCGCACGCACCAGCTTCTGCTGAAGTTCCGTGCGCCCATATCGGCGGAAGTGCCGCGATTCGCGATCGGCGGGACTGTATAGACTCGGGTGCTGTGGCACGAAGTGCAGCACACCACCGCCCGGACGAAGCGCACGCCAAGTCTCTTCCAGCACCGATTGATCATCCTCGATGTGCTCGAGCACGTCGAAGGTCGTGATAAGATCAAAAGACTTGTCGAAGGGCAAATCGGCGGCGTCCAGATGAGTCAGGAAGGCGCGTCCGTGCAATTTTGCGTCAGCGACGCTCAGCCCTTGTATGGAGGTGTCGGTCGCATAGAGAAAAGCGTTTGGGAGTACTTTGGCAGCGAGCGCCGTGACGTACCCGGTGCCGCAACCGATATCGAGGACGCGCCTGGCATCGGGAAAATAGCGTTGTAGTAGCCAGCCAATCGTGTTGTTTCGCGCAAACCAATAGAAACTGCCAGCCTGGTCTCGCTCCATCGACGCAATTTCGGCCTCGGAATACCCGGTGTGGCCCTCGCCGAGGAGATGCGGCGCGAAGCTCGGGTACTTATCGACCAGTTTCGGTAGACGCGCCGCTCCTGCGAACAATGCGACAGCATCCGCGTAGCGAGGCGAATTCTGCTGCGGCAACAGTTGCACACGCACAATATGCTCGACCAGGGACGTCGATTGGGAGGCCATCACGGATGGACTATCAAGGACGCGGTCACAAATCTTCCCCTATCGCTGGAACAAGGCGAGGCGACAGTTACACAATGCACGAAAGGCGCGCAATAGTTGGCGCCGCAGCACGATGGCGTTCATCGAGCAATTGGGATAATTTGGCAACCGTGCGAAGGCTTGGATCGCAATGGTAGGATCGTGCGCAAACTGAAGATTCTCGTGCGGATGCTCCGCAATCGACTTGTGTCCGGGGATCCGTCCCTCAAGAACGCATTGCTGCACCGACTCATCTTCGTTCTCAATTTCTTTCCGCCCTACAACCTCGCCTGCTGGCTTTGGGTCAAGGCTTGTGTGCGATGGGGATCGCGCTCCAACACCGCCAGGTCCGCGTCCTGGTTTCTGTTGCAACGGGGTTTCCTGTTCGGTGCCTTGCGCCATCTTGGACCCGCGGACAGGAACGCATTTGCCAGCGTGTTCGAGCTACCGGTGTTGAAGACATCCCGGCCGAAGGCATCGATTGCGCCGCGGCTCAAGGGCCTTGCCGAAGAACTTGCGGCAACCGGGTTCGTGAATCTAGGCCCCGTGCTCTCGCGCGACAAGGCCGACGCGGCGGTGAAGTTCTTTCGTCAACAACAGGGTTACGCGTCACAAACGCCACTCCAAAGCGACGGCGTCCTTCGTCCTTTCGATCTAGATGCTTTGGAGAAAGCGCAATCGGAGCGCTATTTCTGCTTTTCTTCGAAGACCTCGCTGGCCTGTTCCCAAGTCACCGAACTCGTCAACAATTCGGTCCTGCGCGACGTCGCGGCCGCCTATCTCGGCTTCACGCCCGTTCTGTACAGCATCAACACGATCGCAACGACTAAAGGAGGCGGCGACCATTACGTCATGCGGATGCACAGGGACTATGACGCATTCGCCTCAGTGACCTTCTTCGTCTGCTGGACGGACGTCTCGGCCAATAATGGAGCGACCATCTTCATTCCGCGCTCTCATCTATCAAGCAACGTCAACGAGACGGACCGCACGTACCTGACCGGTGAGGCCGGCCAAGTCTTCGGCGTCGACACCTTTGGTCTTCATTCGGGAAATCGCAATGTCTCGGGCCTTCGGCTTGCAACCTGGATGCGCTTCGGGTCGATTCCCAACCTAGGGACGATTCAGGATCCCGATCTCGTTCCCGAACACCACGAGTTCTCCCAAATTCCGTTGACCACCGCCGTTGTCTAGGCGGACTTTACTTTCTGAATGCGAACCCGAGATTGTGCCACTCGAGGCCGTACATTTCGCAGGTAAAAGGCCGCTGGCTCCTATAAAAATTCACGAGCCAGATCGTTCTTTCCGACGCCTGTGGCGGATAGGTTGGGGTTGGCGCAACCAACATTGCGCAGGTCACGCCGGAAACGGGCTTACCGTCACGAATGACCAAGACGTTGAAGGAGTCGCGCGGCAACCCGAGCTCCTCCGCGGCGATTCGCACGATCGCTCCGCTTTGCTCACAGTAACCCGACAGGCAGCCAAGTTCAAACGGGGGAACGGGCCATCCCCGGTGATCATAGATCTCCGGATTCTCCTCGGGCAGCGTGGTTGGACGGGGATCGACGAGGATGATCGCCCGGGCCTTTTGAGCGGCTGCCGTCCTGACAATGTCCTTGATATAGGCGAGTTCGTTACCCGCGAGCTTCATGGTCGCATAGTTGGCATAGAGGTTTGCGCCCACGGCACCGCAAACCACCAGCACCATGGCAGCATCACCAATCAGCACCGTGGCACGGAAAGGGCTACCGATTAGGCGCCACAGCGATCTGGCAAGTGAGCCGACGGCACACGTGAAAACGACTGCGGTGATAGCGATCGTAGCGGGAATAGTCCGATAGGTTATGAAGCCGCCACCCGCCACCAGCACCGGTACGGCCGCCGCGAGAAAGCAGGCCGTTGGCGCGAGCAAGGTGATGGCGCCTTCGAGCAGCCACCTCTTGAGTGATCCATCCGCCACCATTGTGTCTTCACGGCAGAGGTCCATGTCCGTGCGTTGACGCGTGAAGAAGGCCGCCCCAAGGACCATCGCGCCGATCGCCAACAGGATCGTCACGCATGTGACGAGATAGAATTGGGTCTGCGGCAGGAACCAGATATCCCCCGCGATCTTGGTCAGCTTGCCGAGGCGCGCAAGTATCTCGCCGACGTCGATGTTGAACTTGTAGTCGTAGTTGGACGCCGTCGTCGCGTCAGCCGTGCCAAGATTGGCGCGTCGCCAGGCCTCGCTGTTCCAATAAACAAGCGGCCGTATCAGGGGATAATAGATCAGCTTGGCGGATACCGAGTACACTGCGAGCGCCACGCCGACGAAGCAGATATCGCGCACCGCGATCAATACACGGTGGATCCATGGGGTTTGCGAGAACAGGACGGCAATGACCGGAAACAATACCAAGATCATCGCATTCGGCGGATAGTCGTAAAGCGAGAGTTGGTAGATCAGAAAGCCACCCCACACCGGCCGGGAGCCGACATAGGCCCGGAGTTGACGGATCAGTGCCCACCACTCCCGTTGCCTGAGGAGGATCACGAACGGCACGGTCTGGAAATTGGATCGCGACAGCACGAGGTATCCCCCTTGCGCGATCAGCATGGTTACCAGATGTGGCGCCCAAGCCGCGGGCTGCAGTATCGAATAGACAAAAGGCGGCACGAGAAAGATCGCCAACGCAATGACGACCGCATCCGTTTTCCTCGTCCGAAAAACGACGATGCAGATTGCCAGCATCTGCAGCCCAAGCAGGCACATTGTCAGGAGCGAGAAGACCCGAGCCCAGCGGAAGTCGGCCAGAGAGTGCAGGGGCCATATCGTCAGATTGGCGATGAATGCCGCCACCGGTCGGCCGATCGCGAAAAGCTGGTCGACCATGCCCATGCCGGAGCTCTTGAAGTACAGAGTCTCATAGTCGCCATGGATGCCGCTTACCCAGACCACGTTCGGCCAAAAGGCGATGATGAGCGCCGAGCCGTATAGCAAGATGGTCCACGGGGGCACCTTGCCCAATCGCGATGTCGGCCGGTCGCGGACCAACCGCCGGACTCGCGACATGGTCGATTCCGTCATCGGCCCGTGGTGTTCCTCGCCGGCGCTGCCTCGGGGTTGCTGATGGCGGTGGGGGGTGTTCGCCACGCATCGACAATCGGCTCAATTTCGCGCGAGATCGTGCCTACACTCTGTCGCAACGATTCCTTTTCTTGCTTTGTCAGCGTCTGCGCATCCTTGGCAACGTCGGCAGCCTTGCGAGCAACCTCAGCCAGTGTGATCGTCTTCAGAGGCTTCAACGCCTGGTCGATCGCCGATGTAAGGTCACTGACCGAGCGCGCCAGTAGCGCTCCGATGGCGCCCACGACTAGAAGGACGATGCAAGTCTTTACCAGGAACAACTTCAACTCGCCAGCGAAGTCGCGCGGCCTCGCAGTGTGCTCCGCCGCCCTCGCAACAAAGGCTCCGCCGGTGGTCAGACCAGCACGCTCCACTTCCTCAAGGAACCCGCGCCGCGCACTTGCAAATTTCGCATAGGCCGCGTCGATGCTGTCGTCCGATGCAATCACACCAATGTCAGGCTGATAGAAGACGAATCGCCCGTCTTTCTCGAGCAATACGGCAGCAGGCGGTGATTGATCGGCACTTCTTTCCGACATCAAGTTCCTCGGTCCATGGTCATGATATATTCTGGCCGGATCTTATAGACGCCAGCCTGAAGTTGCACTCCGGATTATGCTCGCCCCCATGCTTGTGACCCTTTGTCAGCCGGCCTATGAAGGCGGATAACTTTTCGGGAAGCAGATGAGCGTCGAGGTATCCGAACCGCAAGCGAAGCTGGCGCAAGAAATTAAAGGCAAGCGCCCTAGCATCGTCCTTCTGCTACCGACCTACAACGAGGTGCAAGGTCTCGAGGCGACCGTCCCCTTCATAGATCGAACGTTGATCGACGACATCATCGTCATTGACGGCCGGTCGAATGACGGCACGGTAGAATATGCCTTCGAGGCAGGCCTGACCGTGGCGAGCCAATTGCGGCCGGGCCTGGCTTTCGGGATCTTCGACATCGCCCGATCGTTGACGCACGACTACATCATCGAATTCAGCCCGGACGGCAATTGCAGGGTCGAACAGTTGCCGGAACTGGTCGCCAAGCTGCGCGAGGGCTACGACATGGTGGTCGTATCTCGCTATCTGGACAACGCTGTCTCCGAGGACGACACCGTCGTTTCGGGATGCGGCAACTGGATGTTCTCACGCCTGATGCGCCCGCTCGCTAAGTTCCCCGTCACGGATACGCTCAACATCTATCGCGGCTATCGACGCGATATCTTCCTCGACCCGGATTTCGAATTCTACTTGAAGGGACCGGTGCTCGAGCCGCTGGTTACCGGCATGTGCGGGCTGCGTGGCTTGCGTGCCATCGAAATTCCAGGAGACGAGCCGTTGCGAATCGGTGGCGAGACCAAGCGGTCCATTGTCTATAATGGATCGCTCTGCCTGCTGATGGTCGTGCGGCTTTACCTGCGCAAGTTCCTCGGGCTGCGCCTCTAACCAAGCAACGTGGCGAAATGGATTTCTCGGGAAAGACGGTTCTTGTTGCTGGCGGCGCCGGGTTCATTGGCACAAACCTGGCCCTCAGGCTCTCGAGCCAGGGCGCGCGTCTTCGCCTCACGATCCACGACAAGCCCCTTCAGGCGTCCTTTCCCGGGGCCGAGGTCCTCAAGCTCGACCTGCGCCGCCCCGAGGATTGCGCCCGCGCTGTCGACGGCGTCGATTTCGCCTTCATCTGTGCAGCCCATACTTCGGGGGCCGCCGTCATTCGTGCCACGCCGCTTGTGCACATCACGCCCAACGTGCTGATCAACACACTGCTGCTGGAGGCTGCCTATCAAGCGCACGTCGGTAAGGTTTGCTTCATCTCGAGCGGCGCCGCCTATCCTTCGACCGGGGCTCGGCCCGTCACCGAGCCCGAAATGTTCGATGGCGATCCACACGATATCTATTTTCCCGCCGGCTGGATGAAGCGCTACGCCGAGGTGCTCTGCCGCACCTACGCCGAGAAGATCACGCCTCCCATGCCGACAGTGGCGATCCGCGCTTCGAACGTTTACGGCCCCTACGACAAGTTCGACTTCGCCGTCAGCCATGTCACGGCGGCCCTGACGAGACGGGTCGTGGAGCGTCAGGCCCCTCTCGAAGTTTGGGGCACCGGCGAAGACGTTCGCGACTTGATTTATATCGACGATTTCATCGAAGGCGTGCTCGCCGCCTTCGCGGCGGGCCTTCCCTATCTCGCGGTCAATATCTGTGCCGGCACAGGACACACCGTCCGGCAGATCCTGGAGACGTTGCTGAAGGTGGACGACTACAGCAACGCCGACGTGCGCTTCGACGCCTCGCGGCCCAGCACGATTCCGATCCGCCTGATGGATACGCGCCTCGCCCGCGAGCGTCTTGGCTTTTCGGCCCGAACGTCGCTTGAAGAGGGCTTACGCCGCACGCTCGAATGGTACCGCGCCAACAAGGCGGGCGGCTGAGGGGCCCTAGAACGGGCCCCGGAAGCGCCGATAGCCTTCCGTCATCGATTTCTCCGTCGGCAGCGCAATGTCGTGACCGACGCCCCGCACCTGGGTGAGGATGGCGTCGACGGTCTCGTGCTGGCTGGGATAATAGATGTCCTCCAGGCTCTTCGCTGTCGGGCACGGCGCTGGCGCCATGCCGAGCATCGATGGTGGGCTGCGCAGCAGCCCGGGGTCGCGCAGAACCAGTTGGCGGCAGACCTCAGCCGCCACGCCGTATTCGAGCCACGACGTGTCGGCGATCACGAGGCGTCCGGTCTTGCGCACACTTTCGGCGACCAAGTCCCAGTCGGGGTGGCTGATCGAGTTGAGGTCGATGATCTCAGCCTCGATGCCGGCTTTCTCCTGAACATACTGGGCCGCGCGTAGCGCCTCGACCACCATAACTGAGGTGGCCACCACCGTGACGTCGCGGCCTTCGCGCGCCACGTAGCTCGTCAGCGGGACCCGCTTGCCCGAATCAGAAACCGAGAAATCGAGATTGTAGAGCAGGCGATGTTCGATGCTGATCACCGGACCGCGATGCCGATTGATGATCTGCGGATACATGTCGACGATCGCCTGGCTGGTCGCCGGCATGATCACCGTCAGACCAGGGTAGTGGGCAAAGGTCGCCTGCGGGCTCTGGGAATGCTGCGCGCCCTGCCCCCAGCTACGGCCGACCACGAGGCGGATGAGCATCGGGCAGCTCATGATGCCGCCGAACATGTAGTGGTACTTGGAGGCGAGATTGAGGATCTGGTTCATCGCCAGAAAAGAGAAATCAGCACGAATGTGCGTCGTGATCGGATAGTCGCCGACCAAGGCGGCACCGATCGCGATGCCTGTCATGCCCTCTTCCATGAGCGGTACATCGAAAACGCGCTGGCTGCCGTACTTCTTGGCGAGATCCGTCACCGAGCCGAATATGCCCTTAAAGTCGTCGACGCCCTGCCCCATGATGAAGGCATTGGGGTGAGCGGCGAGGCCGCCGTCCATGGTCTCCAGGAGAGCGTTGGCGTAGGACAGCACCCGCCTTCCTGCGGCTTGTGGTTTCAGTGCGGCAACACTCATTTATTGGTGCCCCAGAATCAGATGATGTCGGTCAGCAGTTCGGCCCGACCCGGAGACGGACTGCGCTCGGCAAAGGCCACGGCCTCGGCGATTTCACACTCGAGTTCGGGTCGCAGCGATTCGACGAGCTGCTGGTCGATGATGAGGGGATCGCGCCTCTTCCAGGCATCGGTGTCGTCCGATGTGCGATAGCCGAAGTGGAAGTCCTCGCCGGTGCCGACATGCTCCTTGTAGCGCGAGGTGGCGATTTCGAGCACGAACGGCTCGCCCGCCCTGACCTTGGCAGCGGCGGCCATCGTCGCTTCACGCACGGCCAGCATATCCCACCCCTCATCGAGGCGGCGGGAGGCGATACCGAAAGTCGCGGCATGCTTCTGCAGCGTATAGGACTGCCGAACGGGCCGATGGCTATGGACCGCCAGCCCGTTGTCTTCGCAGATGAAAAGGACAGGCACCTTCATCAGCGCCGCGAAGTTCAGGCATTCGTGATAGACGCCTTCCTCCGTGGCGCCATCGCCGAACACAGCGATGGCGATTCTGGAGTCGCTCCGCCGCTTGAAAGAATGGGCAGCACCAACAGCGTGCGGGATCGTGCTGGCAACGACGGCGGACGAACCCATGAGGCCGACTTCCGGAGCGGAAAGGTGCATGGAGCCAGCCTTGCCCTTGGAAACCCCGCCCATCCGGCCATAGAGCTCAGCAAACATCGCATCCAGGCGCCCGCCCTTGGCGACATAGAAGGCATGCGATCGGTAAGTCGCAAAGACCAGATCATCCGCCCGCAGGGCGTCGCAGACGCCGACAGCCACCGCTTCCTGCCCGATCGACAGATGAACCGGGCTCTGGATCCGGTCCGACGGATAAAGCTCGATGACGCGCTCTTCGACGAGCCTGATCAGCAGTGAGGTCCGAAACAGGCGGCGATACAATTCGTCTCTGTCGTTCAATTTCCGACGCTCCGGGTCCCCAGGCGGCCCTCGCCCGGCAGTGGTACGGGTGTGGTACAGAATGGTCGGCGGACTTGCAACCCGGTCCCGCACGCGCTCAAGCGTTGGCCGAAAACCTCTGCATGTTCTCCTCTTCGTGGAGCGCCGCCTTGGTATAGGATCGGACAACGCTCGCGGGATTGCCTTGTTCACGAATTCGCCCGTCTTCGATCCAGATGGCGCGGCGGCAGAGGCGGATCACCTCGGTCGGTGAATGGCTGACGAAGAGCAACGTGCCGTTGTCTCGGAACCGATCGATCCAATCCATGCACTTGCGCTGGAAGACGGCATCGCCGACCGCAAACGCCTCATCGACGATCAAAATCTCGGCCTCGACATGAACGCAGATCGCGAAAGCCAGGCGCATGCGCATGCCGGAGGAGTATGTCCTGATCGGCTGATCGATGAAGTCGCCAATACCAGCGAAGTCCGCGATGGCCTCTAGCTTGCTCAGAATCTCGGCTCGTTTTAGACCCAGCACGGCACCGCCGATAAGCACGTTTTCCCGGCCGGTCGCTTCGAGATCGAAGGTGGCACCGAGCGCCAGGATCGGCGCCACCCGTCCATTGACCCACAGTTCGCCCTTTGTCGGCCGGGTTATGCCGCAGACGATCTGGAGCAGGGTCGACTTTCCGCAGCCGTTGCGGCCAAGGATGCCGAGGCTCTCGCCGCGGCGCAGCTCAAAGCTGACGTCCTTGAGCGCCCAGAAGGCCTTGTAGTAGGTCCGGTACGAGCCGAGGACGGCCTGTTTCAGCCAATCCTGCGGACTGTCGTACAAACGGTAGGCTTTCGCGAGGTTACGGACCCGAATCACCACATCCGGTTCAGATGACATCGGCAATGCCATCCCGATGTCCACGGAAGAACCAGTAGCCGAACCAGAACATCGAAGCCGACAACAGTAGCGTCCAGGCGCTGACCACGAGTTTCGGAAGATGCCCGAACACCACGATATCGCGCACGATCTCGATGAAGCCCGTGAGAGGATTTGCATACATCAACAGCTTCACGCCGGGCGAAAGGGTTTCGTGGGAAAAAAAGACCGGCGTCGCAAACATCAGAACAGGCGTGATCGTCATCATGAGATAGCCGGTATCGCGGGTGAATGCTCCCATCGCCGACAGCAGCCAGGTCAGTCCGATCAGGAAGGCGAGGAACGGAATGAACCACAGCGGCAGCAGCAGCACCGTCCAATGCAGCGATCCTGAAAAGGCGAATTGGCAGATCAGCATGAGGACCAGGGCGATGCTGGCATAGGTCGTCGCCCGCAACGTTGATATGACAGGAAGCATCTCCGCCGGAAACATTGTCTGCTTTATATAGTGGGCATATTCGTGAAGGAGAGATGGAGCGCGGTAGGCCATCTCGGTGAAGAAGTTGAAGGCCACGAGGCCGCCGAAGACGAACAACGCATAGTCGATCGGCGAACTCGCGGCAGCATTATTGGGCAGATTGACCGCACCATTGAAGACGAAGGTGTAGGTCGCCAGTGAGAGCAAGGGAGTAAACACCGCCCAGACCCATCCCGCGACCGATCCTTTGAAGCGCTCGCGCAGCTCGCGCCTCAGGATCGCGGCAATCAAGTCACGATGATGCCAGGCTGATACGAAGGGCTCACCGAGAAACCGCCCGGCACGGGCAAGCATGCCACGGTTACCGGTGACAACCTCTTGTCCATCGACAATATGCAGTGGCGGCATGAAATTCTAGTCTGCTCCTTCAGGCAGGACGCCGAGTACCATCCGAATCTTTGCCCCACACAGCAGGTATATCAGTTCGAGATTGGAATGTACCGTCAATGCACGTCCAATGTGGCAAGCTGACGGCCTTGCTCTAGGCGATCGTCCGTCGATACCAACCGAGCGCATCAGCCAAACCTTTGCGAACCCCAAACTTCGCCTCCCAGCTAGTTGCGGCGGCGAACGCAGACCCCGAGACCGACAGCGTCGGAGGCCCCCCACTGCGGGCCAGATCATACACCACAACGGCATCCGAAAAACCGTCGATCTCGATAAGATGTCGCACCGCCTTATTTACACTTGCGTCGCGCGGAGAGACGACATTGAACGTCTCGAGCGGTGCCGAAGGACGAGGCAGAACAGCCAGCACAGCCGACGCAAGATCGGCCGCGTGAAGGAGATTGCGTGTCCGCGAGCCGTCGCCCCAGATGTCGATCGGACAGGCCCTCTCGACGACCTTGCGGATCAGTGCCGGAACGAAGTGTCCTGTCTCCGGCGCGAAATCGTCATACGGACGGTAGACGAGCGTAGGCCGCAGCACGATCGCTGAGCCGATGAGGCCGAGCTGCTCCACATACCAGTGAAGCTGCTTCTCGAGGTATCGGTGCATCCAGCCGACGCCGAACCACTGGGTTGGCGGGTCGTCATCGACCATGTCGGCTTCCACAGCAGGCCGTGACAACGCCGGATAGCCCGTACACGAGCTGATCATGATCACGCGCCCGACACGCAAGCGGGCCGCAGCCTCGAGCACATTGGTGACCAGGCGCAACGTATCGAGGATCGAAGTGATCGGGTCGATGCGCAAGACCGCACTGGTCGAAAGCTGCNNCGCTCGCGCAAATCGCATTTCACCCAGCTCGTGTGCGGGACGTCATACGGCGCGCGAATTCGATAGGTCGCGACGACGGGCTGACTGCCGGCGGCAGCCAAAGCCTCGACGACATGCCGCCCGACCAGGCCCGTCGCGCCGATGACACCAATCGTCATCCGGCGCACCGAACAAGAGCACCAACAAACATGATTTCCGGCTCTCCTAGCGAAGCAGGCTTAGCGCCGTCAAGTTGCTCCGCCTTTCGGATGTGTTGTAGCATGCAGTGCAACGCCAAGGTCGCGCTGATCGCCACTCCGAAGCCAGCAATATCCAAGCGGACATCCTCGCACGGTACGAGCTCGAATCCTCAATAGTCTGCAATTTTCGCAACTCAACTCGGCATCCCGCATGCGGTGAGGCTGTCCAGATTTGTTTTCAGAAGGTCAATGGTATGCCTCTTGCACTTCAGGCTTCAGTTCACTCAAGCGCGATCCGACAGATCAGCCTTCGGTCATGATGAAGGAGGCGCGCGTAGGCCCTTCCGAGTTCGAGAAGGCTCTGGGGCTCCCTGCGGGCCGATTGGACGATCGTACACGCCAGCTACTCGACAAGGCACAGCTGCGATTCTTGCCGATCGAAGAAGCCGGCCAGTCCAGGCTCCACGCCGAGGTCGCGCGGCAGATTGCCGATGGCTTCACCGTTGTCGGCGAGCACCGCGCCGGAATTTGGCGCGACGCCTGGCAGGAGCAGCTTGAGCATTTTGAACAGTCAAACTTCGAGCTGGAAGCGCTCAATCCTAAGTTCGTGGCCGGCTCGGCTATCATGCGATGGCAAGGGGCCTATGTAGAAGGTGTTACCCCCCGCTTCGAACTTGTTTTTCTCGAGATCCTCCGCGACTGGCTGTTCCGGACGTTCCTTGCAGATATCGACCATCTCTATGAGTTCGGTAGCGGCAGCGCCTTCAATGTCGCAGCCTATGCCGGCCTGTTTCCCGGCACGCCGATCACCGCTCTCGACTGGGCACCGGCGGCAGTGCGAATCGCCGAGCTGCTGCGCGGGCGCCGTGGCCTGAAAATCACCGGGCGGAAGTTCGATTTCTTCTCGCCGGGACCGGAACCGGTGCTTGGCTCAGCAAGCGGTGCCCTGACGATGTGTGCGCTGGAACAGACCGGTGAACGTTTTGGGCCGTTCATCGAATATCTGCTGGCGAACCGGCCGCGGCGTGTCGTCCATGTCGAACCGACACTCGAACTCTATGACGCCGACTTGCCGCACGATCAGCTGGCAATCGAATACCACACGCAGCGGAAATACCTGAAAGGGTTGTTGCCTACATTGCGGCGGCTCGAGAGCGAAGGAAAGGTCCGGATTCCGTTCCAGCGTCGTCTGCGATTCGGCAGTCGCTTCCACGAATGCTTCACCGTAACCGTCTGGGAGCCCGCCTGATGGCAGTTTTCAACTTAACAGATACCGGTCACGCAGCTACTGGCTGGAAGGCCGATCCCTCGCCGTTCGAATATGGACAAGCCGATGCCCTCGGTCAGTGAGCAGCCGCTCGTATCGATTATCTGCTTCTGCAAAAACCGCGTTTCCTTCATTCCTCGAAGTGTCGAAAGCGTTCTCAACCAGACATACCGCAATATCGAATTGGTCGTTCAGGACGGTGCCTCGACAGATGGCACGCTCGAATTGCTCAAGTCCTATGCGGCACGAGACCCGCGGATCAAGATCGTCTCCGAGCCTGACTCCGGGCCGGCCGAAGCATACTGGAAGGTTCTTCATCGCTGCACGGGCGACTACATTGGGACCTGTCTTTCGGATGAAGAGTTGGTGCCTGGCGCCGTCGAGAAGGCGGTCGGATGGTTCGCGGCGGCGCCCACTGTCGGCGCCTTCACCTGCGACGGCCACACTACGGACGCTGACGGCAACATAACCGGCGAGTTCAAGGCCGGCGACTTCGACTTCGTCGCCTATCTCTTCAACAAATATTGCCCCTTCTGGCCGGGCAGCTTCTTTCGCCGCAAAGCGCTGCTCGATATCGGCCTCGATCGGCCGGGTTGGAATATCGGCTGCCTCGAATTCGAAATCTGGTGCCGGCTGGCACGCGACCATGAGGTCCGGTATGTGCCGGAACCTATCTCTAAGTACGCCGTCCATCCCGGCCAATTGAGCAACACCCCCGCTAATTTTCATGAACACATCGAGAATCGGCTCGCCCTGATCGAAGATATTTTCTCCGCCGAGGGTTTCCTGGGTGGCGGAAAGTTCAAGGCCAAGCAGGAAGGCGTTGACCTCACGCAAGAATGCTACAGCAAGGACTGGTTCTGGGAACTCGACGCCAAGATCAATCACTTGTCCCAATTCGAGTTCCACGCACGCGCCCATGGCCTCCACGATGAAGAAAAGCATTTCAGCCGGCGCATCGATCTCCTCAAGCAATCCCGTCTCGAGATTCTTGAGCACAATCTCAATGTCATGATGTGGGAGTCGCGGAACAAAGCCTCCCCCGAGTTGCGCCAACAATGGATCGAGGAGCTCTGGCAGTCTTGGGAGTTCGCCGTCGGCATGCCGCGCAAGGCACAGGCGGCAAGCCTGTCAGTGCGAGCCAAGCTTTGGATCCTGCGCGCCCTTACCGACCGAATCCTGCTCCGAGTCTACCGCCCGCTTCATCGGATGCTGGCAGCGACGCGATGGCTCGGCCTGACGGAAACGTCACGGCTGCAATTTCAAACCTATGCTGCGTCGCTTGACGTCAAACGCATCGGCGAAATCTACGATGCGACGGCGCGCGTCTACGAATCCCGCGGTCAGGCCAGTGAAGCGCTCGATATGTGGCGTCGGGCCGAGTCCCTGAACGATCCGACGGTCGACAGTCTTGCCTGTCAGTGCATCCTGAAGCAGCCGGGGACAACGGACGAAAGCATCGCGGCCCTCCAGCAACGGTGGGCGGATCGTCACATTCGTATCGGACCGGCGCCGTCCAAACTCGATTTTGCCGCCTTCGACGGCGATCGCAAACTGCGGATTGGCTATCATTGTTCCTTTATGGATGCCGACACAATTCGGTTCATCATGCGCCGGCCGATCCGGGCTCACGATCGATCGAAGTTCGAAGTCTTCGGCTATGCGCCGATGACGCCTCCCGAAGGTATTCGCTCTGCCTTCGACACCATGCGAATGACCGCGTCCATGTCGGACGACACGTTTGTCGAGCAGGTTCGCCGCGACCGGGTCGACGTGTTGATAGAGTTGTCGGGTTTTTCGCCCGGACATCGCTTCGGCGCCATGGCCAGCCGTTGTGCGCCGGTTCAAATTTCCTATCTCAACCACTTCGCCACCAGCCGTGTGCCCAATGTCGACTACATTCTCAGCGACGAGATCTGCACACCGGCCGGATCGGCAGCACAGGACACCTTCTCCGAGACCATTCATCTGCTGCCGCGTTGCTTGCTCTGTTACGACTATACGGATGACGGCTCGCCGCCCGTCTCGGACCCACCGTCGCTAACCAGCAAGAGCGTGACGTTCGGCTGCTTCGGCAGCGGCGGCAAGATCAATACACGGTTGGTCGAAGCCTGGGGCAAACTGATGCGTCGCGTACCCAATTCGACCATCCTGATTCAGAACCACCAACTCAACCTGCCAGACAACCGCAGGTTCATGGCTGAACGATTCGCCCGTTGTGGTGTCTCGTCGGACCGTCTGAAACTGCGAGCCGGTACGGACCGCGCCGGTGTGCTCAAGGGGTACGGGGCGGTCGACATCTCGCTCGATACGTGGCCGTACTGCGGCGGAAATACCGTTGCCGAATCTCTCTGGCAGGGCGTGCCGGTCGTGACGCTGAAAGGCGAGCTGTTCTCCTCTCGCTATGCCGCCTCGCTGATGCAGGCTGCAGGATGCGGTGATTTCATCGCCAACACGCCCGAGGAATACATCGAAATCGCCGCTGACCTGGCGCGGAGTCCCGAGCGATTGCTCTCCCTGCGCCGAAACCTGAGGCATATCTACACCAAGGGCGGTCTCAACGATTCGGTTGGCTTCGCGCGTAACCTCGAGCAGGCCTATGTCCAGATGATGCGAGCCTCGGCCCCAGCCGTTGGTGCTGCCAGAACGGTGTAGTTGTCCGCGAACAAGACTTGACGCATAAGGTGAATATTGGATCGCCGATTCCTGGGACCGCCAGAGCCTTGTCCAGACACCCTGCCGACAAGTCAGCAATATGTGCAGCCATTGGGCTCTGCGTCCGCGTCTATAGCCGAGGCATGAGTATGCATCGACAAGCCGTCATCGGCCGCAATAGAGGTTCAAGAAGATGAAGTGCGCGCTATGTGACAGTGAGGCCATAAACGAGTTTCTGGATCTCGGTAGACAGCCCCTGGCCAACAAATATCCGACCTCCGTTGACGAGTTTGACCGGGAAGATTTCTTCCCGTTGACCATGCACTTCTGTTCGACCTGCAAGAACGTTCAGCTCGGGACGATGATTTCTCGTCAACGAATGTTCGAAGATTATTATTACCTGTCTTCCATCAATCAAGGTCTGGTCAGACATTTCGAAGGCCTCGCGAAGATCCTGTCCCGTTCGCAATTCGTGGTGGATGTAGGTTCGAACGATGGAATCCTGTTGAAACCTCTGAAGCAGCTCGGCGTCAGGGCTATCGGGGTGGAGCCGTCGATAAACGTCTCCAAAATTGCCAATGACGCTGGCCTGGAGACAATTTGCAGTTTCTTTGATGTACCCGCGGCGCAGAAAATTCAACGCGAGTATGGCAAATCGGACGCAATCGTCGCCAGCAGCGTATTCACCCACCTCGATAACCCGCATGAGTTCATCGAGGCGGCCAAGATCCTACTTGCCCCCGGTGGACGGCTGATCATCGAAGTCGAGTACATCGGCAATATCCTGAGTCACACGCAGTTCGAGCGCTTCTACCTCGACAGGATCTTCTACTATTCACTCACGTCCCTCGGCGCCTTATTCCAGAGACACGCGATGGAAGTCACTGACGTCGAGCAAATCGAGCCGCATGGAGGATCGTTGCGCGTGACGATTCAACAGCACGGCGAGAGCGCGCCATCGGTTCGGGTTTCGGACCTCATCAACGACGAAAAGAAGTGGCTCACGTTGCCCGAGCTCGAAAAATTCAAGACTGAGGTCAGCACACAAACGGCTGCTTTCCGCGCCGCGCTCGAAAACTACAAGAAGTCCGGCCTCAAGGTTGCAGGCTACGGAGCTCCGGCACGTGTCTCGACGATCTGCAATTTTGGCCGCATCGGCCCCGAGTTGATCGAGTTCACCGTCGACGACAGCCCTCTGAAGCAGAACCGCTTCACCCCTGGCACGCATATTCCCATCGTCAAAGCGACCCACCTCGATACGGCGCGGCCGGACGTGCTGGTCGTGTTCGCCTATGAATACTTCGACGACATCAAGAAGAAGACACGCGGGTCCTATCGCTATTTCCTGCCCATACCTCCACGAGAGATTCAATGAACAATGCCCTCGAGAACCCCTTCGACGAGTCGCAGGACATCATCGACAGTTTGGGGCCAGACGTTCAGCGCTTCTCTGGCAAGACGATCTTGTTGGCCGGTGGCGCCGGCTTTCTGGGCCGTCATTTCAATTCTGTTTTCCGGCGCATGAACGACGGCACCCTGCAGAATCCCTGTAAGGTAATTTCCGTCGACAACTACATCACCGGCGACCAGCAGCAGCATGGCGTTTACGACCCGCATGTCGTGAACGTCTGGGCCGACATCTCGTATCCTTTGCCGATCCGTGAAGATCTGAACTTCATCATTCACGCAGCGGGTGTCGCGTCCCCCGTCTACTACAAGCAGTACCCGCTGGAGACGATCGACAGTGCCGTGCAGGGAACGAAGAACCTGATGGAGCTGGCGCGCCGAAACCCGAAGCTGGAGGGTCTCCTCTACTTCAGTTCGAGTGAGATCTACGGTGACCCAGATCCCAGCGCGGTGCCGACGCCGGAGACCTATCACGGATACGTCTCAAGCACGGGACCGCGGGCTTGCTACGATGAATCCAAACGGCTCGGCGAAACCATCGCGACGATTTACTCGCAACGCTATGAGGTGCCCGCGACTATCGTGCGTCCTTTCAATGTCTTCGGCCGCGGCATGAAGCACAACGATAAACGCGTCGTTCCGATGTTCACGCTCGAGGCATTGAACGGCAGGCCGATCCCGGTGCACGGCACCGGCCATCAGACCCGGACGTTCTGCTATGTTACCGATTCCATCGCCGGCTTCCTGAAGACGCTGCTCCACGGCAAGGCGGGCGAAGCCTACAACATCGGAAACGCCGACAACGAAATTGCCATGGTAGGACTCGCCGAGATCTACGCTGAATTGATCCCTGGGTCGGCGCACAAGCTCATAGCCTATCCGGAGAACTATCCTGCCGGAGAGCCTCAGCGACGCTGCCCAGACCTGACGAAAGCAACACAGGAACTAGGGTATGTGCCGCGAATTGATTTGCGACAGGGATTGTCTCGTTTCATTGCCTGGGCAAAAGAGCAACCGGACTACCGCGTCTGAGCGGAGAAGGATGCCGCATGGTCCTTCGGTTCGGTCTTGTAGGGCGAGGTCTTTGGGGCAAAAATATCGAACGGACGCTGCTTTCTCTCCCTGATGTTTCGGTTGTCGCAATCGAACGAAACGGCGTTGTACCAGCGAACCTGGATGCAGTTCTGGTCGCGACCCCAAGCGCCAGTCACGCTGAAGTAGCACTTCCCTATATCAAAGCTGGCCTGCCGACTTTCATTGAAAAGCCGATGGCGACGGCGGAGGCGGACGCCGAACTGATCCGAGATGCCGCGCGACGCTCGGGCGCCTTGGTCTTCGTCGGCCATCTCTACCTGCATCATCCAGCATTTCAAAAGCTGCTGAAGATCCTGCCAACCCTCGGCCGCGTCCGGTATATGCTCAATGAGAGCGCGAATAATCTGCCGAGGAGCGACACGTCGGTCCTCTGGGACTGGCTGCCGCACGACTTGGCGATGGCGCGGGTGATTTTCGGAACGGATGCCTCGAGCGCAGAAAGCTGGTCGCTTTCGCGTTCTGCGCATCCACTGGCCGCACTGTCGAGGTTCACCTTTAATGACGCCTCCGTCGTCTGCGCCACGAGTTGGCTGTCGTCGTATCGACAGAAGCGACTGATGGTCGTGTGCGACTCTGGCACCCTCGTCTTCGACGATCGGGCGGAGCGGAAGCTTGCGTTGCACGACGCGAAGGCGAATGTCTCGTTTCCCGCCTATAGCCATGAGTTGCCGCTTACCCGCGAACTGGAGCGATTTGCGAATGCTGTTCGCACGGGGAAACATGACTCGTCTCAGCTCGAAGCGGGCGTGTCGGTTGTCAGGATGATTGCTGCCGCCGAAAGATCGATCGAAAGAGGCGGCGCCCCGATCGAGGTAGTGCCCCCATAACCTTTACCCTTCAGGCACGCCGTCCGTCGACTTGAAGAGCAGGACGAAAAGGCCGCCAGGTAAGGCGACGATGAGTTGGGCGACGCCCGCGAGCAAGGACGCCGCAACCGCGTCTCCGGCGGGCACGCCGCTTGTACCCAACGCGACGATCAACGCGCCTTCTCGAAGTCCCCATCCGGCCACGGAGATTGGCATTGCAATGATCAGCGACACGGCTGCTACCAAAACCGCACAATCCAGGAAGTTCACTTTGATGCCGAACTGGTCCAGCGCTGCGTAGATGTCTTCCTGAACAACAGTAGGGGCGCACAGAGGTAGAACCAGAACTCGATGGCGAGCGACCAAGCTTGTCCAACGATGGCGAGAAGCCGACGACCAGATATTCTGGATTCATCCAGTTGACGGAATTGCCGAACCAGCGAGAAATGCCATGGACGGCAATCGCGGCAGAAATCGCCGCCAACAATCCACGTGCTATTGGTGAGGCTGGAGAAACAGCAATTGGGAGGTGCATCCGACGTGCACTCTTACATTCCGCCCAAAGCCTTAGGAAGGTGAAAAGTCACACGAATCCGCCTCTAGA
>PLYQ01000120.1 GCA_003153415.1 Rhodospirillales bacterium
CTAGAGCGTGATTGTTTTAGGCGGAAGCGTATCCGGCATTGACGAGATAGTTGGCACACTCGGTTGGTGAGAAGTGGCTGAGGAGAGAGCCGATGCGTTTCCATGTGTCTTCGACGGTTCGTTCGGCGGCTTTGCGCAGGAGAGTCTTGAGTTTGGCGAAGACCTGCTCGATGGGATTGAGATCGGGACTATAGGGCGGCAGGAAGAAGAGCTTGGCGCCGACGGCACGGATGGCTGAGCGCACCGCCCGGCCCTTGTGAGAACCGAGATTGTCCATGACGACGATGTCACCGGGCCTGAGCGTCGGGATCAGCAACTGCTCGACGTAGGCGGTGAAGCTGAGGCCATTGATCGGCCCGTCGAGCACGCACGGAGCGGTAATGCGGTCGCTGCGCAGCGCGGCCAGGAAGGTCAGGGTTTGCCAATGTCCGTGTGGCACCTTGGCGACGAGCCGTTGGCCTCGAGGGCAGCGGCCATGACTGCGCGTCATGTTGGTCTTGGCCCATGTCTCGTCGATGAAGACCAGGCGGGTTGGATCAAGCTTTCCTTGGTAGCGCTTCCATTGGGCGCGCCGCCTTGCCACGTCGGGCCGATCCTGCTCGCTGGCGTGCAGGCTTTTTTTGAAGCTGATGCCCTCGTGCTCGAAGAAGTGCCAGACCGCGTAGTAGCTGACCTCGATGCCACGCTCGGCCAGCTCCGCCAACAGGCCGCGTAGCGTGATGTCCGGCTTCTCCGTAAGACGCGCCAAAAGCCACGCCCGTTCGCCGGCAACGGCGTAGGGCCGGTGGCCTCCCATCTTGCTGGCTGCCGCGCTTCCCGTCGTACGCTGGCGCTGCGCCCACTTCACCACGTTCGATGGGCTGACCCCGAACCTCGCCGCCACGGTCCGGCAGGATCCATCGGCCAGGAAGGCTTTCACCACGCGTTTACGAAGATCCAATGAATAGGCACCAGCCATCGATGCTGGCCTCCAATCCAGCCAGCATCTTGAATCAGCTTTTCTGACCGACGGGAATCCCCTTTCGATTCAACTAAAGAAGATCACGCTCTAGACCCCTGAGAATACAGGCTTGCTGAGGGTAACCACAACGGTGGATAGGGATTCTAGACGAACCAGCTCCGGACGATTGGAAGCCACGCCCCAAATGGGCTCATGCGGGCTGCCTTCATGCGCAGGACCATGCGCCGGTACTGGCGGTCGCCCAGCGCGGTCACGAAGCGCTCGCGGCCCTCGATCATCGCCGCCAGCATGCGATCCAGCATCCCGGCGTAGGTTCTGCCCCAGTTGCGCGCGGAAAGATGCAGTCGGCCGCCGAGGATCGGATTGTTGGCCGCGAAGTTACGACCGTGCAGACGGTAGGAATAGAGCGGTTCGTCTATGAGCAGAGATCCTGACACCATCTGCGCCATCACCACGACGTAGAAGTCCATGTGCAGGCGGAAGGTCTCGTCGTCATCGGGAAAGACCAGGTCGACCAGCGAGCGACGGAACATCATCGACGAGGTGCTCACCCATACCCAGTGCACCGCCCGCTTTGTGTAGAGACGGTAGGGTGTCTGTTTCTGCCAGTTGGCCGATTTGCCGGCCGGATCGAGCGTCGGCACGCGTGCGGCGTCGATCGGCGCGAAGGCAAGGCCGCGGTCGGCGACGGCGCGGTCCTTGCCGAACCAGTAGACGCCGCCCGCGATCACCGCGCCCTGGCCGTCGATCAGGCGCGCATTGCAGGCGGTGAAGCCCACGGCATAGCTCTCGTTCAGATGCGCGGCGAGGTGGCGCTCCAGGAAGTCTTCGTTCCACAGGTCGTCCGAGTCGAGAAAGCAGATGAACGGTGCTTGCACGTCGGCAAGGCCGCGCCGCGTGGCGCCGGTCTGTCCGACATTCTTGTCTAGCGCGATCAGTCGGAAGCGCGAGTCCTTCAGCTCGTCGAGCGTCCGCTCGATGACGGCGACCGAATCATCCTTTGACGCATCGTCGACGATCACGCAGTCGAAGTCGCGCAAGGTCTGGCGCGCAACCGAGCGGATCGCATCGGCGATATAGTCGCGACAATTGTAACACGTGACGACGACGGAGATTTTCGGAAGAGGCGAGTCGTTCACGTTTTCGCCGGGCCGAGGAAATCGAAATCGACGCCTTCGTCGGCCTGCAGCACAGTCCTGTGGAACAGGCCGGTATAGCCACGCTCGCTGCCGGGATGCGCCGGCGGGGCTTTCCAGGCCTTGCGCCGCTTGGCGAGTTCGGTGGGCGTCACCAGCAATTCCAGGCGGCGCTTGGGCACATCGAGGACGATGCGATCGCCGGTCTTGACCAAGGCGAGCGGCCCGCCGACCGCGGCTTCGGGTGCCACGTGCAGCACGATGGTGCCGAACGCGGTGCCGCTCATGCGCGCGTCGGAGATGCGGATCATGTCCTTGACGCCCGCGCGCGCGAGCTTCATCGGAATCGGAAAGGAGCCGGCTTCGGGCATGCCGGGCGCACCCTTGGGCCCGGCGTTGCGCAGCACCAGGATGTCGTCGGCCTTGACGTCGAGCGCCGGATCGTCGCCGCGCGCCGCGAGATCCTCCAGCGAATCGAACACCACGGCGCGGCCGGTGTGGGTCATCAACGCCGGCGAGGCCGCGGCATGCTTGATGACGGCGCCGCGCGGCGCCAGGTTGCCGCGCAGTACGGCCATGCCTCCGGTTGCCTTGATCGGGTTCTTGGCGGTGCGGATCACCGTCTGGTTCGGCACAATCTCGGCTGAATCGATCACCTGTTTCAGCGTGCGGCCGGCGATGGTGAGGCATTTCTCGTCGAGCTGCGTGCGGATCTCCTTCATCAGGCGCGAATTGCCGCCGGCCCAATGGAAGTGCTCCATGTAGTGATCGCCCGACGGCTTGAGGTCGACCAGCACCGGCACTTTGCGGCCGATCTGGTCGAAGTCCTCCAGGTCGATCTCGACGCCGAGCCGCCGCGCCACCGCGGTGAGGTGCACCA
This sequence comes from Rhodospirillales bacterium, assembly GCA_003153415.1. GTDB lineage: Bacteria > Pseudomonadota > Alphaproteobacteria > Reyranellales > Reyranellaceae > Reyranella. Next base: position 2,978 of record PLYQ01000120.1, read on the forward strand.
GCCCGTTGGTCGAGCCGCCGATCGCCTGCAGGACCGCCAGCGCGTTGCGGAAGGCCGCCTTGGTCATGATCTCGCTGGGCTTCGGGCCCTGCTTCACGGCCATCTCGGCCGCGAGCTTGCCGGTCGCTTCGGCGACGCGCAGGCGGTCGGAGTGCGTAGCGGGGATCGAGCCGCTGCCCGGCAGCCCCATGCCCAGCGCCTCGACGATGCAGCCCATGGTGCTGGCGGTGCCCATCACCATGCAGGTGCCCTTTGTCGGCGCCAGACGCTCGCTCACTTTCTCGATGTCCTGTTCGGAGAAAGTGCCGGCGCGATACTGGCCCCACAGGCGGCGGCAGTCGGTGCAGGCGCCCAGCACCTCGCCCTTGAAGTGGCCGACCAGCATCGGCCCGACGGGCAGCACGATCGCTGGCCGGTCGGCGCTGGCCGCAGCCATGAGCTGGGCCGGCACGGTCTTGTCGCAACCGCCGATCAGCACGACGGAGTCCATCGGCTGGGCGCGGATCATTTCCTCGGTGTCCATCGACATGAGGTTGCGCAGGAACATGCTGGTCGGGTGCGAGAAGCTCTCGTGGATCGAGATGGTCGGGAAGACCATGGGCAGTGCGCCGGCCAGCATGACGCCCCGTTTCACCGCCTCGATCAGGTCCGGCACGTTGCCGTGGCAAGGATTGTAGTCGCTGAAGGTATTGGTGATGCCGACGATCGGCCTGTCGAGCGCGTCGTCGGAATAGCCGGCGGCCTTGATGAAGGCCTTGCGCAGGAACAGCGAAAAGCCCGCGTCGCCATAGGTGGCGAGGCCCTGACGTAGTCCGGTGGCTTTGGGCTTTGGGACGCGTCGTTTGCGGGTGGCCATGTCTATTTCACTCCCTAACTCGGGGCATTTTGTCAGGTCGGCAGGTCGCCTTCCAGACCGGCGGCCCACTGTGCATGCGCTGCGGCATCGCGCCCCGAGACGATGGTTCGGGCCAGCTCCTGGCCCATCAGCGCGCCGAACTTGAAGCCATGGCCGGAACAAGGCGACATCACCCAGCCATTGGCGCCAAGCTTCTCCACCACGAAACGCTCGTCGTCGGTAACGGTGTAGAAGCAGACCTTCAGCCGGTCAGTGCGCCAGCGCTCGAAGCCGCGGAACAGGCTGCGGCAACGCTCGAGGAGCGGCCGGATCTCGTCCTCGACAGCCTCGCGCGCTGTCGACGGATCGCCGCGGCGACTGAACTCGTGGTCGCCGACCTTGAAGCCCCGTCCCTGCATCGGCGGCACCAGGTAAAGGCCGACGTCGCCGGTCTTTTCGATGATCATCGGGCCCTTCGACCAGACGGCCAGTTGTTCGTCCGGCAGATGGAAATAGATCACGATCTGGCGTGACGGCAGCAGGCGTCGTTGCAGCTCGGGCAGCAGGCGGCCGACCCAGGCGCCGGCCGCTACCACGACGGCATCGCCCGAGTAACTCGCACCGCTCTCGGTGGTGATCGTGCCTCGCTCGAGATCGACCGAGCGCACAGCAGTGTTGGGGTGGAGCCGCACCTTGGGCTGCGCCGCGAGATGTCCGGCCAAGGCTGCGACGATGTCCTGGGCGAACAGGACGCCGCCCGTGTCGATCCAGAAGGCGCGCTCGACGCGGCGTGCATCGAGCAGGGGAAAGCGCTGGCTCAGCTCGGTAGGCGCCAGTTCGGTCATCGGCCGGCCGATCGACGCCAGCGTGGCGGCGGAGCGGGCCGCCCAGTCGGCGCCGTTGCCGGTCAGCGCCAGGGTGCCGGTGGGTGCATAGAAGCTGCGATCGAGATCGCGCCACAGCACGTCCCAGGCGGCGAATGCATCGTCGATCATGCGCGCATAGCCCCGGTGGTCGCCGTAGGGGTGGCGAATCAATCGATGCTCGTCGATCGAGGAGGCGAGCGGGTGAGGCAGCGCGCCCTGCTCGAACAGCTCGACGTCGTGGCCGCTTCGGCTCATCGCCCACGCGGTGCACAGACCCACGACGCCGCCGCCCACGATGATCCCTTTCATGCCCGCTCCGAACGCATGGGGCATTATGGCCGATCGGCCGACTTGCGTCCTATCGGAGCTGGCGCGTCATTAGAGGGGCGCGCAGTTGTGCGTGTCGTGGGTATTGCAAATTAGATCGTATTGGGCGTTGATGGGGCCAGCGTTTACACAACCGAGACAGCGTATGAGGGAAACAACATGGCGATGACCATGCTGCAAATGGCCGGAGCGGCGCCGACGCCAGCGACGATGGCCGATGGCGTACTTCTGATCATCGACGCACAACGGGAATATACCGACGGCCTGCTGCCCCTGCCGGGCGTCGCGGCGGCGGTCGACGCGCTGGCCGGCCTGCTCGAGAAGGCGCGCAAGGCCAAGGCGCCGATCATCCATGTCCGTCACAAGGGTCCGGGCAAGGCGTTCAATCCGTCATCCACCGGCTACGAGATCGTGAAGGTACTGACGCCGCGCGACGGCGAGATCATCGTCGACAAAGGGCTGCCCAATGCCTTCGCCGGCACCGATCTTGCCAAGCACCTCGCGGCGAGCGGACGCAAGAACCTGATCGTCGGCGGCTTCATGACCCACATGTGCGTGTCGGCGACGGTGCGTTCGGCGACCGACCACGGCTTCATGAGCACCGTCGCCGCCGACACGGTGGCGACACGCGACCTGCCCGACGCCACCGGCGGCGCCACCATCGGTGCCGACGCCATCAATCGCATCACGCTTGCAGCACTCAGCGACAGATTTGCCTGGATTGTTCCCAAGGCTGCGCAACTGGCGTAAGTGCTGGGGGAACCGCCCCGGCTCAGTTTGTGACGTTGCCGCCGTGGACTTCGGTGAGCACGGCGATCGCCGCAATGGCGATCAGCAGTACCAGCGAGCTGTATTCGATGAGTACGGTACCGCGCCGGTTGGCAAGCAGGCGCCGGGCGCGAGCGATCTTGGACAACACCTGCCGGGCCGACATCACGTCAACGCGTTGGCGGCAGGACCCAACATATTCATGACGTTATGCCCGACGGCCGAAAATGCGCCGATCGAAACCGAGGCGATCAACACCACGATCAGCGTGTATTCGATGACTGTTACGCCACGTTGATCCGCAAGAAGTTGACGCACGAGCGGCAGCATATTTGCACTCCGGGACTGTTATCGCAGCCTAGCGCCGAGGCGCAGGCGAACAATGTCCAAGGTGTAACATTGGTAAGCTTTGTTGCATTCGCCAAAGCAAATGGGCGGCCCATTGCCGGACCGCCCATGTTCCGATCGCGAGAATCCCGATCAGGTCATCGCGTTGGCGACGTTGCTAAGGACGTTGGTGACCTTGCCGCCGACTGTGCTCATGGCGGTGATCGCGGCGACAGCGATCAGGGAGGCGATCAGCGTGTATTCAATGGCGGTAGCGCCCTTGTCGTTCGTCATCAGGCGGCGGAAGATGGACAGCATATGTATCTCCAAAAGAAATGACATTGTTGACTGGCGCTCCTGCCGATCTTCCTCCCGGTTCTGGGGGCCGGTGGGACAGTCGACTGAAACGTCGGGGTGGAAATGCACCCATATCTCAACAATCAGCTGAGATATTTCACCCAAGATATTGGAATCCCTGATGTATTCAATACGCCGATTGTATCATCTGCTTCACTGCATGAACCCGGCACAACGCGTGTTATCGTTCAACGACAGGGAGGGCGTGTCATGAAGTCAATTCTGACAATGGCCTGGACGGCGGAAGATCCGTCCGCGTTCGAGCTGGCGGCAAAAATCGCGCGGCAATTCGATGCCCGGCTGGTCGGGCTGGAGCCGCCGTCCTACGGCGTGATGAGCATGGCATGGGCCGATGCTGGCATGGGCGCGCCGATCGGCGGCGGCCTCGCCGAAGACGCCGAGGAGCGCCAGCGCGTGGCGGCAGTCAAGCAAGCCTTCGACCAGAGCGCCATGGGGCTGAAGTCCGAATGGCGCTCGGCCGACGACTCGGGGCCGACGGCCATCGGCGTGATCGGCCGCGCCTACGATCTGATCGTCATGCCTCAGCCCGGCGCCTTGCCGAAGATGCCGGAAAGCGTATTCGAGACGGCGCTGTTCGACTCCGGCCGGCCGGTGCTGGTGGTGCCGCCGGGATTCAACGGCATGGTCGGCAAGCACATTCTGTTTGCCTGGAACGGTTCGACCGAAAGTGCGCGCGCCATCTCGCTTGCCATGCCGGTACTGAGCGGCGCCGAGGCGATCGTGGTGCTGAGCGTCGATGGCGCCATGGTGCCGGGGCCGAGCTCGGCGGAGATCGCCGAATCGCTGATGCGGCACGGTCTCGACGTCACGAGTCGGCACGAGAAGCCGGGCTCCCGCTCGGCGGGGCAGACCATCGTCGATACGGCGAAAGCAGTCGGCGCCGACCTGATCGTGAAGGGCGCCTACACGCAAAGCCGCCTGCGCCAGATGATCTTCGGCGGCATGACCCGCCATCTGATCCTCAACTCGCCGATGCCGGTGCTGTTCTCGTACTAGCCGGCCGGCATTGGTCCGCCCTCATTAGTCCGACGGCCGGTGCGAAGACCCATGCTAGAAACGGCCGCATGACGGCCGGCCCCACAGTACGCGAGACCACTGGACGCCGGCGCTGGATCGTCGCCGCAGCGGCAGCGCTTGGCGTTGCCGCGCTGGCGGTCGCTTTTCTGCTGGGGCACGACGAGGCGCCTGTCCAGGGCCCGACGGTCGGCGAGCTTCTGATCGCGCTGAAGGCCCAGCGTGCGAGCCTGCAGGCGCGGGCGGACGGCCGGGCCCGGATCGGTCTGCTCGAGGAATTTCGTGTCGCAAGCCTGCTGTCCGATGCGCTTGCCGCACGGCACGAGGCCGATCTTGAACGCTCCTTCGAGCGCCTGCCGGCGCCGCAACGGCAGGCATTCGCCGACGTCGATGCGCTGAACTCGGCACTCCGCGACGCCCTCGTTCGACCCGGCGAAGGCGCGCGACTCGCCGCCCATGCCGTCTCCCAGCGGGTGCGGGCCTCGCTCGAACGGCTCGCCAGCACCGACAGCGCGCCGCTGATCTTGCTGTTCACGCCGCGGTTCGTGCCACCCCGTCGCGCTACCGGCGAGTTGACGCTGACCCCGCGTTCGCCCGACGCGCCGCCGCACGACGGTGTCTTGCGGCTCGAACCGTCATCGAAGCGTGCGACGGCAACCGGGGCCACGCCGGCGGCGCCGACTGAGCCAACTGTGCCGCGCTACGTGCCGGCTTTCGCGACTGCCGCCACCGACGATCCGCCGGTGGCGATCGAGGTCACAGGTCTGCATTTGGCGGGCGACGGAGGATCGCCGCCGGTGCTGGTGATCGGCGCCTGGCGCGGTGAGGCGACGCTGGCCCCCGAACGGCTGCATTTTTCCGTGCCCCGCAGCGCCTTCGCGACGGAGGCGGCGCACACGGTCTTCGCCACGGCATCGCTTTCCATTCGCCGCGCGTCGCGGACGTCGACCTTCGATCTCCTGTTCGTGGTCCTGCCCGACCGCCCGGGGTCGTTCGCGCTCGACCAGCGCGTACGCACGTTCGTGCCCGAGGCCAACACCCTGGTGTCGCCCGAAATCCTGGCGCGCGGCGGTGTCGGCGAGACGCGTACGGTGCGCCGCTGTTTCGATCCGCCCGCTGGCCAGCGCTTCGACAAGGCACACCGGCGCGTGGTGATCGTCGAGCGGCTGGGTTGGCTGGACGACGTCAACGATCCGACGGTGAACGGCGGCTCGGTCGAGTTCGCCGACGATGAAGGGCCGGACCAGATATGCCTCGTGGTCACGGCGCGGGCCGTCACCCGCGCGGCGCGCGCCGCGACGATCGGGCGGTTCGAGGCGACGCTGGTGCACAACCGGCCAGAGGAGCGCGTTGTGCAAAGCGGTGTCCGCGCGCTCGACTGGCACGAGACCGTACGCGTGCCGATCGACCCGGGAACCGTCGAGTGGAAGCTCTATATCCGCCTGTTCGACGAGATCGACCGGGAGTTCGCCGGCGGTTCGAGCGGCAGCACCGCGCCTGCCGGCGTGCCGTTTCTGCACATCGATCTCGACGTCAAGGACAAGACGATCGCCCTGCAGGCCGATCCGATGGTCGAACCCTGAAGCTCGCGTTGGCGGGCCTCAGTCGTTGGGAAGGTCGGGAATCTTGCCGTCGGCGGAAAGCAGCACGGCGACCGGGCGGGTCGTCTCGAAATGCGCCAGCACGATCAGCATCACCACCGTGATCGGCACGCAGAGGAACATGCCCACCACGCCCCAGATCGTGCCCCAGACGACGAGCGAGACGATCACCACCAGCGGCGACAGGTTGAGCGAGCGGCCGAGCAGGGCGGGCTCGATCACGTTGGCCATGACGATCTGAATGGTGCCGATCACCAGCAGCACGATCAGGAACGGCGACAGATGGTCGAACTGTACCAGCGTCAGCAGGGCCGGCGCCACGATGGCCAGGATCGAGCCGACGGTCGGGATGTAATAGAAGAAGAACACCATGACCGCCCAGAAGCCGGCAAAATCCACGCCGACCCAGGCCATTACCACAAAGGCCAGCGCCGAGGTCATCACCGCCAGCGTGGTCTTGATGCGGAGGTAGATGCGGATGTCGCGGTCGATCAGGCCGAGCACGGAACGCAGCCGGGCCTGGCGCTCGCTGCCGGCGAACATGATAGCCAGCTTGCGGCGGAAATGGATCTGCTCGACGAACAGGAAGCCGGCGTAGATCAGCACGATGCCGGCCACGCTCACCACCGAGGCGGCGGCGGCGGCGAGGCTGGCCAACGTGTCGGCGAGGCTGATGCGATCGAACAACTGGCTGAGCGTCGGCACTTGTTCGACGCCGACCAGCCGCGCGCCCTGGTCGATCAGCTTTTGCAGACGAACCTCGTAGTTGGGTGCGGCAGCCGCCACCGCGCTGATGTTGCGGCCGATCGTGCGGCCGACAATCCACACCAAGCCGGCCATGAGGCAGAAGGCGGCGAGCAGCGCCAGCGGACGCGGCACGTGCAGGTGGCCAAGGCGCGGCTGTTCGATGGCGTCGGCCAGCGCGTCGACCATGTACCAGAGCGCCAATCCGAGCACGAAGGGCAGCAGCAGGCCGCGTCCCGCCACGAGGAGGTACGATGTGGCCGCGATCACAATTGCCCACAGGGCTGCCCGCTGCAGTGTCATGGTGATATTATAAGCTGCGGCATCGGCAGTGAGGAGGCTCCTCGACGCCTACCGTCAGGCGGCCGTAAGCATCGGGGCGCACGCTGCCTGCGTCCAAACCTGTTTTGGGCATGGGGAGATACGAAATGCAAAGCCTTCTGTTCAGCTTCCAGGGCCGGGTGAATCGCGCCAAGTTCTGGCTCGTCCATCTCGCCGCGTGGGTCATCGTCGCCGTGGTATTCGGCGTAATTCTTGGCGGCGCTGCCATGTCGTCTGATCCCCGAGCTGCCCTCGCGTCGGTCGGGGTGGTCGGCGGCCTCGTCCTGCTCGTGGTCTACATCCTCATGATCTGGATCAGCCTCGCCATCGCGGCGAAGCGCTGGCATGACCGCAACAAGTCGGCCTGGTGGATATTGATCGCCTTCGTCCCCGTCGTCGGCGCCTTCTGGTACCTGATCGAGTGCGGCTTCCTGGCCGGCACGTCGGGCGCGAACAAGTACGGCGCCGATCCGCTGGGTTCCGTCTGATCGTTGCCGGCTGAGCGAACGACGCTCAAGCGTTTGGCCGCCGCGACGGCCAAAGCGCGCTGCCGCATTCGGTTGCGCTAGGCATAGCAGAATGTGTTGGGGCGTCTGCGGCCCTTCGCGACGCGCGACATTCAGCGCGTTGTCGAGCGGTTGCGCTTGAGCGCTAGCCGGCGCGTCGGCCAGGCGCACAGCACCAGGAACGTAAGGCCGACGCTCGCGGGCGCTGCGCCCACGGTCGTGCCGGTCTAGGCGCGGGCGAGTGCTGCCCGAAGGGCCGCCCGGCCGCGCGCCGTCAACTCGACCCGGCTCTCGCCGGCCTCGCCACCGCATTGCCGAATCAACTCCTCGGCGCGCGCATCCTCCCATACCGGAAAGCGCGGGCAGGAACTCTGCCACGCCTCCATCACATCCCTGCGGCAGCGCGGCCGATCGGCCACCCATTGCAGGAACTGGATCATGATCAGGCTGGGTTGCGGCTCCATGACGATATCTTGCACGCGCCGGGGCGAGGAAGAAAGAGGCGGCTGCGGCTTGTGCCGTAGACGACAGGCCTTAGGAGCTGGGTCTTCCCTCCCGCCACAGGACGAGTACCGCGGCCATCAAGGCGCCGGTCAAGGCGGTGCTGAGCGGCAGGCCGAGCGCCAGGCGCGGATCCCTCACGAGTACGTCGCCCACGGCGTTGCCGACGGCGCGAACGGCGGCAACGGTCAGCCAGTAGACGAGCAGGCGGTTGGCCTGCGGCAGACGATGCAGGCAGAACGCAACCGCGGCCAGCGCCGACAGGATCACCGACGCGCGAGGTGCGCCAAAGCCAAGGCCGAAGGTCACGGCATCGGCGGCCACCGAACCGAGCGTGCTCGCCACGACCATGGCCACCCAATGGGCGCTGTCGGCCATCGGCTTGGCGGCGCGGCCGGGGCGTGAGATCATGTGGGTCGAGATGAGCAGCGTCGGACTCGACCGCGCGACTACGAACGTCGCCACGAGAAGCACTGCGAGCCCCGCGATGACTGCAACTCGGCCGAAGCCGAGCTCGATCGTCGAAAAATCCGCGAGCTTGGTCGAGGCGGCCTGGATGACGACAACGGCCATCCAATACCAAGCCTGCGTCTTGGACCTGTCGTAACGCTCGGCGGTGAAGATCGCCACCAGCACCGCTACCAGCACCAGCATCCGGCCTGTGAAGCCAAGCGCCAGATGCCCGGTGACGAAATCGCCCAGGTTGGCCCCGAAGACGCTGGCGATCATGAACACAGCCCAGGAACGCAGGCCCAACGACGGCACATGGACATCTTGCATTGTCGAGGAGAGTACCTCATTTGCAGAACGACTGCAATTGCGTGCTCGATGTAGTGACGACAGTATTTTTAGCGGTGGGTTCAGTCGCGGCCGAAATCGTCCCGCGTCAGAATAGGTTTGCCGCTTTCGATGTCGCGCACCTTGATCTCGGGATGGCCGACGCCCATGTCGGCGCTCGCCCGCCAAGCATCGACGATCATGTCACGCGCCGCCGAGGCGCCCGCCGCCAGCCGCCCCGTGGCGAAGGCGATGCCGGGCTCGGTGCGGTTGGCGAAGGCGCCCTTCTGCTCGAGCTCGTAGAACGGCACGACCATGCCGTGGTTTTCCAGGATGATCGCCCGGGCACGATCCTGGATCGAACAGACGCAAGCGCGATAGGGAGCCACCGCGCGCTTCACCGCCGCGCGTTCGACGTTGGCGCGCACGAAGGCGCCTTCGAAATTCGCGTGGACACCTTTGACGTTTGAAAAGCCGCGCGGGTTGGGGAATGGTCCCCAGCCGTCGAAATGTTCCGTCACATGCAGCGGCTGGCTGGCGTCGCCGACGTAATGGCTCCGCACGCCAAGATCGCGGATGACCAGACGCTCGCGGCGGATGCGATCGGCCTCGAACCATGCCCGGTCGGCCGGGTCGAGCGCGGTTCGTGCGCCGACAACGGCGGCTCGCCAGTAGGCGAAATCCTTCACCAGTTGCTGCCAGCCATCGACGATCGACAGCGGTAGGTAGCCCGCCTTGTACTGGGTGAAGTTCCCGGTGCGAAGCTGGCTGTCGTAGGCCTCGCGGGTGCGCGGCAGGGTTTCGAGCGCGAGCAGGCCGGCCACCAGGCCGTTGTCGTCGAGATCGACGAAGTGGCCTGCATCGCGCTCCTTGTCGTGGGCTTCGCCGGCGCCCTTGGAGCGGTCGAGTTCGCGGCCCAGCACGGCGATGTCGGCCACCGCCTCGGGCGTGCGTACGAAGCCTGGAATTTCCTCGGGCAGAAGCTCGGCAGCGATCCCGCTCACGAATTCATGGCCGGTGGCACCCCAGGCGAAGGCGGGCACCGGTGCCAGGCCAGCGATGAGAACAACGGCGCTCGTCAGAGCGAGCGCTACGGCAGCGTGCAAGGCGCGATTGGTCATGCCACCACTTTGTGCCACGCGACCGGCCGCTTCCAGCGACCCATGCATGTCCCCGCTCGAGGAAGGTGGCAGATTCGAGGCGCGTTTCCCTCGCTTTTGCTGCCCGGCCTGCGGAATTTCATTGCCGATGAATGTCGATGTGCCTAGCGTTGAAACCAAGGTCTCGTTGAGGACCAAGGCAAGGGAGGAATAGATGGCATCGACCAAAATTGCGCGTCGTCGTCTCGTTACCGGGACCCTCGCGGCTTCTGCGGCTCTCGTCGCGGCGCCGTTCGTGCGCGGCGCTCATGCCGCCGGCAAGTTGTCGCTCGGTTTTTGGGACCACTGGGTCCCCGGCGCCAACGACGCAACTACGGCTTTGGTCAAGGAGTGGTCGGAAAAGGAAAAGGTCGAGGTCACGATCGACTACATCACTTCGCAGGGCAACAAACTGCTGCTGACAGGCGCCGCCGAATCCCAGGCCAGGGCGGGCCACGACGTCCTTGCCCTCTCGCAATGGCTGCCGGCGCGCTACTCCGACCAGCTTGTGGCAATGAATGACCTCATGGTTCCGCTGATCGAGGCCAACGGCGCGGTCAACGCCACGACCGAATATCTCGGCAAGCTCGACGGCAAGTGGCTGGGCGTGCCAGCGACCATCGGCAGCCAGATCAAGGGTCCGTGTTCGCGTATCGACCTGATGAAGCAGCATGCCGGCATCGACGTGCAGGAAATGTATCCGGCGGGTGCGCCGCCCAAGGCCGACAACTGGACGTTCGATACCTTCCTCACGGCGGCCGAAGCCTGCCACAAGGGCGGCCATCCGTTCGGCATCGGGCTCGGCACGACGGCCGACAACGTCGACACCGCGGGTGCGATCTTCCACGGCTTCGGCGCAATGCTGGTCGACGCCAAGGGCAACATCGTGGTCAAGAGCGACGCGGTGCGCCAAGCACTCGACTACTACAAGAAGCTGCAGGCGTTCCTGCCGAGCGACGCGCCAGCATGGGACGACGCCTCGAACAACAAATGGCTGGTCTCGGGCAAGGGCGCGTTGATCATGAATCCGCCGAGCGCCTGNNGCTCCCGCATCGACCTGATGAAAAAATTTGCCGGCATCGACATCCAGGAAATGTATCCGGCGGGCAGCCCGCCCAAAGCGGACGGCTGGACTACGGAGACATTCCTGAAGGCGGCGGAGGCCTGCCACAAGGGCGGCGTTCCGTTCGGCATCGGACTCGGAGAGACTTCCGACTCTGTCGATACCGCGGGCGCTTTTTTTCAGGCCTTCGGCGCCCAACTGGTCGATGCCAAGAGCAACGTCACGGTCAAGACCGACGAGGTGCGGCAGGCGCTCGAATTCTACAAGAAGCTGATCGCTTTCCTGCCGCCGGACGTGACCGCGTGGGACGACGCGTCGAACAACAAGTGGCTGATTTCCGGCCGCGGCGCGATGATCATGAATCCGCCGAGCGCCTGGGCGGTCGCCAAGCGCGACGCGCCGGACGTCGCCGCGCAGTTGTGGACGCACGGCTTTGCCGCCGGGCCAAAGGGCCGCTTTGCGCCGTTCATCCCGTACTTCTGGGGCGTCTGGAACTTCAGCAAGAACCAGTCGGCGGCCAAGAGCCTGATCATGCATCTGTCGTCGGCATCGTCGGCCGAGAAGATGGTGATCGCATCGGGCGGCTACGATCTGCCGTCGTTCGAGAAGCTCACCACCTTCAAGGTCTGGCAAGAAGAAGGGCCACCCAAGGGCACGCTCTATCACTACCCCAATCCCTATAACCATCAGATCCTGTCGATTGCCGGCTCGCCGGCGCCGCACAAGATCGCCACGCAAATCTACACCCAGGCGATCCCGACCCAGATGGCCGTGCGTTACTTCAAGGGCGAACCGATGGAGAAGACCCTCGCCTGGGCGGAAAGCGAACTCGAAGGCTTCATGCGCAACTAGGCGTTGCGCGCTCATGGCGCGTCGAGTCAGGAACCTACCAGGCTATCGAGCCACTTCTGGGCGGCGTGAAGCTCGCGGAAGATCTTGATTTGCCGCTTGGCGTCGGCCAGCGCGGTGAACAGGCGGGCTTGTTCGTGGCCCTCGGCCGTCGTCGCCACGATCGCCAGCGGGCCGATCGTCTCCGTCGGCGTCGCGGCGTAGGCACGGATGCGCGCGCCGAGCAACATCATGTCGTCGTCGCTGAGATGCAGCGAGGCCTGCGACATATCGAAGAGCTTGCGGTACGGCAGCGCGTCACTCACCACGACCCCATCGAGATAGGCTTCGATGTCCTTCAGATGGACGTCGTCTTTGGCGACAACCGTGACGAGACGGGCGGGGTGGGAAATCGTCCAGTGAAGAGGCATTTGTTTCTGATGATTTTCGGCCTGTAAGGCGGCCATTGTCTCCCTGAGTGCAACAACTATGCAGTAGTTTCCCGGGCAGCGACAAGCCTCGGCAACCCGGTTTCATGTTAATGGCGATCCCGGACCGCTGCATCGAACGGCGCGGCGCACGGCATTGCTGACCGACAAAGAGAAGGACTGGTGCTGCCGCACAGGATTGAACTGTGGACCTCCCCCTTACCAAGGGGGTGCTCTACCACTGAGCTACGGCAGCTTGCTGTCGCGCCTCGAACCAGGCGCGGCGCGGATATGCCATAGGGGGACCTGCGGTTCAACCGTGGGTCCGGCGTTGACTTGGCGTTGGCCCGGCATGGCCGCCCGACGAAACGGTCTCGTCGGGCCCGCTTGCCGCACCTGACGGCGCTCCCTACGATTTGAGCCCGACGAGGAGAACAGCCATGGACTGGCGCCCGATTTCCGCCGATTCGCACATCACCGAGCCGCCGCATTGCTACGTCGACAATATCGATCCGGCGTGGCGCGAACGCGCGCCGCACGTCGTCGACAAGGACGGAATGGGCGACATCTACGTCGTCGATGGCATGAAGACGCCAGTGCCGATGGGCCTGATCGCCGCAGCGGGCGTCGAGCCCAAGAATATCCGCATCGGCGGCGCCAAATTCGAGGACCTGCACAGGAGCGGTTGGGACCCCACCGGCCGGCTGGCCGACCAGGATCGTGACGGCGTGGCGGCCGAGATCATCTATCCTACGGTCGGCATGCTGATCTGCAATCACCCCGACTTCGACTACAAGAAGGCCTGCTTCGACGCCTACAACCGCTGGCTCCAGGGCTACTGCAGCCACGCGCCCGACCGCCTGGTCGGCCTTGGCCAGACGGCGATGCGCAGCGTTAAGGAAGGCATCGCCGATCTCGAACGCATCAAGGCGATGGGCTTTCGCGGCGTCATGATGCCGGGCAATCCGGCCGAGAAGGACTACGACGATCCGGCCTACGATCCGTTCTGGGAGGCCGCGATCGCGCTCGAGATGCCGCTGTCGTGGCACATCCTGACCTCGAGCGGCGACAACAGCCTGGCCAAGCCGCGCGGACCGAAGCTCAACGGCTTCCTGTCGATCATCCGCGGCTGCCAGGACATCTTGGGCATGCTCGTGTTCTCCGGCGTGTTCGAGCGCCACCCCAAGCTGCGCGTGGTCTGCGTCGAGGCCGATGCCGGCTGGGCGCCGCATTTCATGTACCGCATGGACCACGCCTACAAGCGCCACCGTTACTGGATGAAGGGCAAGGAACTGGCCCGCCTGCCGTCGGAATATTTCCGCGACCACATCTCGCTCACCTTCCAGGACGACTGGACCGCCTTCCAGTTCGCCGACCGGCTGGGACCCCAGCAGCTGATGTGGGCCAACGACTTCCCGCACAGCGATTCGACCTGGCCGTGGAGCCAGGACGTGATCGCCGAGCAGACCAAGCATCTCAGCCCTGAGCTGAAGAAGCGCATTCTGCGCGACAACGTGGCCGAGCTCTACAAGCTGGCGGCCTAGCGCTGGGCGATCATCGCGACGCTTGCGATAGCGGGCGGATCGATGGCCGTCGGCTCGGCTTTCTGTGTGGATAAAAAGAGTGACCAGCCGGCGATCACGCCGATGATCGTGCCCATGAGGGCGTAGGGCAATTCTCTGAGAATGACGCTGATTTTCCGGTCGGACACAGGGCCTCCCCAAGCTGGCACTAGGGGGAAAAACGCCCGACCTCGAAAAAAGTTGCCGATTGTTTGCTTATTTCACTCCGCCGCCGCCCGGTTGACCGCGAAGGCCGGCATGACCTCGCGGGCGAAGGCCTGCAGCGCGGCCACGGTGGCCGCCGGATCGACCAACAGGACATTCTCGACGCCACCCGCCTGAAGCTGGCGCAGGCGCGCCACGACCTCGGCCGGTGTGCCGAGTAGCGGTGCATCGTCGTGCTCGGGCGGGGCGATCGTGCCGCCGCCGCGCGCCAGGTCGCCGATGCGATCGACGACGCGCGCGCGCGTTTCGAACGCCGCCTGCCGCTCCTTCTCGTCGTGCACGATCTGCAGGGCGCGCGTGACGCCGACCATCGTCGGGTGATAGGCGCGGCCGATTTTGTTGCACTCGTCACGGAACAGCGCCACACGCTCGATCGTGAGCGCCACCGAGCCGAGCTGGTCGAGCAGCAGGTTGTAGCCTTCGCGCGCGGCACGGCGGATCGAATCCGGGCTGCCGGCGGCCAGCCACAGCGGCGGATGCGGCGTTTGCAAAGGTTGCGGCTCGACGACGATGTTGTCGAAGTGCCAGCGCTTGCCCTGGTGCGAGAAACGGCCGGGACTGGTCCACGCCTTGCGGATCACTTCGATCGCCTCGTCGAAACGCTCGGTGGCTTCGGCCATCGCGATCTGGAAGCCGGCGAACTCCGGCGCGCGGTAGCCCTTGCCGACGCCGAAATCGAGGCGGCCGCCCGACAGCAGGTCGACCGTGGCGGCTTGTTCGGCCAGCAGCACGGGATTGTGCCAGGGCAGCACGATCACGGCGGTGCCGAGCCGGATGGTCCGCGTGCGGGCAGCGAGATAGGCCAGCAGCGTGAGCGACGCCGAAAGCTGGCCGACGCCGGTGAAATGATGCTCGACCAGGAAGACGCTGCGAAAGCCCAGCCGCTCGGCTTCCGTCACGTAGGCGATGAAGTCGCCGTAGGCGTGACTGTCGCCGGCGCCCACACTGTTGGCGGTATCGTCGCCGCGCTTCGTCCGCGCCCCACCGAACAAACCGAACTGCATGCCGAGCTCCGCTGCGATCCGACGCTATCATAGAGCGTCGGGGGGCCGACGGGAACTGGGGCTAATTGCGCCTGACGGGCCGTTGCGCGGCCGTGAGCTCGGCGCGGGCCTGCAGCACGTCTCGATCGCGACCGTCGATCCGTTCGGCGTCGTCGAGTGCCCGGTCGGCGGCGCCGTAGTCGTGTCGCAGAATGGCCGCCCGCGCCGTCGCCACCAGCGGATCGATGCGATTGTCCTTCTGGCTTGCCCGTTGCTGGGCGGCTCGCAGATCGCGCCGGGCGTCGATCACTTCCGCGGAGCTCGGATCGATGCGCTCGGCCTGGTCGAGTGCGCGGTTGGCCGCGCCAAAGTCGCTGCGGCCCATCGCCCGTCGCGCATCAGCAACGAGGTTTCGCGACATCGTCCGCTCGCCGGCTGTAGAACCAGGGGGTGCGGCCGGGGGTGGGGTGGGGTGCGGCGCTGCAGCGGGCGGTGGGACCGGAGCGGGCGCGGCGGGCGCGACAGCCACGACCAGCGGCGCCTCGGGGTTGCTCACCTTGTAGAGATAGAAGCCGCCACCGGCGACCACGACGGCGAGCGCGCCGATGATCCCGTAAAGCAGTCCGTTACTGTTCTGGCCGTTCGCCACATTGGTCTCCCTGCGTGCTGAGCAGGAAGGCAACGCACGATGGCTGGATTAGTTCCGCGACCTAGGGCTTATCGAGCCAGACGTCTTCGAAGCGGAAGCCGTTGTAGATGCTGTTCACCATGTTGACGTGGCCCTTAACCTGCGGCTGGGTGCAGGTCGCGGCGCGGCTCCACATGATCGGCGGTCGCGCACCGTCGGCCAGCAGCCTGACGTCGATCTCGCGCACCAGCTGGCGGCGTTTTTCCATGTCGGCTTCGACCGACTGCACGTCGAACAATTTCTCGATCTCGATATTGCAATAGCCGGTGTAGTTGCGCCCCGATTTGCAGGCGAAATTCTCGTAGAACGTCTGGTCGGGATCGTCGATGCCGTTGCCGGTGGCGTTGACGCCGAGCACGTAGTCCTTGCGGCCGAGTCTGGCGAACCACAGCGAGGTCTCGACGAGCTCGAGCTCGGCGTCGATGTAGATGTCCTTGAGCTGGGTGACCAGCAGCGCCGCCGGCTCCCGGTAGAGCGGCAGGCCGCGGGTCGAGAGCTTGAGCTTCAGCCGCTTGTCCGGGCCATAGCCCTGCTTTTCCATGATGGCGCGCGCCTCGGCGCGGTTCTTCTCGGTCTCCGGGCCGTAACCCGGAACGACGGCCAGGGTATCGGCCGGCAGTCCCCAGACGCCGTCGGGCTGCGGCTGCATGGTGCCGCCGACCACGGCCGTACCCTGGGTCAGCGTGTCGATGAACGGCTTGCGGTCGATCGCCAGCACCAGCGCCCGGCGCAGTTCGGCATTGTCGAACGGCGGCACGGTACGGTTGACCAGCAGGTTGATGTTGAGGTTCTCCGAGGTCGTCTCGCAGATCGCCGCAGGCGCTTCGCGCTTGATGATCTTGATGTCCTGCGGTGTCACCTCCCAGGGGAAGGTCATGTCGAAGCGGCCGGCGACGAAGCTCAGGATCGCCGTCGAAGGCGTGGTGACGACGGTGAATTCGATGCCGTCGAGATAGGGCCGGCCCTTCTTCCAGTAGTCGGGATTCTTGACCAGCCGGACGTACTGGAACTCGTTGAACGAGCCGAGCTTGAACGGGCCGGTGCCGATCGGCCGGCTGCGCATCTGCCCGGGCGAGATGTGGCAGGGATAGATCGGCGTAAGCCCCGACGCCAGCATGGCGAGGATCGACGGTTGCGGGTGCGCGAGGTGCAGGGTCACCTCATAGTCGTCTTTGGCGGTCACCAGGGCGACGTTGTTGAACCATGAGGACCGCGGATTGCGCCTGAGCTTCTGCGGTGCCCGGTCCATCAAAAGGTCGAACGTGCAGACGACGTCCCGTGAGGTGAAGGGCTTGCCGTCGTGCCACTTCACGCCCTCCTGAAGCTTGAAGGTCAGTTCCGTCTTGTTGACGTTCCACGCCCACGACTTGGCGAGGTCCGGGACGATCGATTGCGGGCTGTTCTGCGCCACATGCTGGTCGTAGAGCACCAGGTTGTTGAACACCGGCATGAACGGCACCAGCGTCGAGACCGTCGCTTCCTCGAGGATCGAGGCCGTCGGTGGACTCTCGCGGTGATACATCTTCAGCACGCCGCCGCTCTTCTGCGCGAGCGCCGGACCGGTCGCAGACCAAAGGGCGGCAACCAGCACACCGCCCAGCAGGATCATCGGCCGCATATCGTTCCTTGCCTGCTCGTGCTCACGGCATCGAGCGTCCCTGTTCCGGGAAATCTTACCTTTTCCCAATGATCACGGCGAGCCGACGTTTGGACGACGTTGCAATACAAACGAGACAAACGAAAAAGGCCGGGTCGTGAAACCCCCGGCCTTTTTTGCATTTACCCTTGGTCGAGGAAGCTGCGCAGCATCCGGGACCGGCTGGGGTGCTTCAATTTGCGCAGCGCTTTGGCCTCGATCTGGCGGATGCGTTCGCGGGTGACCTCGTATTGGTGGCCGACCTCCTCCAGCGTGCGCGGGAAGCCGTCGTTCAAGCCGTAGCGGAGCTCCAGGATTCGGCGCTCGCGCTCTGACAGGCCATTGAGCACTTCGCCGAGCCTGCCCTTGAGCAAGTTAAAGCTGGTGACGTCGCTCGGGTTCTCGGCGGCCTTGTCTTCGATCAAGTCGCCGAAATGCGTCTCATCGGCCTCGCCCACGGGCGCTTGCATGGAGATGGGCTGCTGCGCCATCTTCAAGACCGTCCGCACGCGTTCGACGGACATCTCCATAGCGTCGGCGAGTTCTTCGGTGCTGGCCTCGTGCCCCAGTTCCTGCATGAGCTGCTTCTGGGTGCGCCAGAGCTTGTTGATGATCTCGATCATGTNNGCGATGGAGATGACGAGGCGCAGGTTAGCCTCGACCATTTGGGTCTTGGCTTCATGGGCGCGAATCATGGCGTCGTTCAACTGCGCGCAAGCCTTGAGGTAATCAGGGCAAGGCGTGCGCACAAACTGTTCGAGGGTCCGGAGCCTGTCTTTCTCGGACTGGATGAGTGCCTGATGGGCGGCGGACTTGCCTTGCGCTTCCAGCCCCTTGATGGCCTCCAACCCGGCCTGCATCTTGTCGCGAATGTTCTCGCTCACGAGCGTCATCTCGTCGATCACCTTTTGCTTGTAACGGAATCGCGGGAAGAGGGCCTGGAGCTTCCGATCAGCCCCCTTGAACTGGTTGAACAGGCGCGCGCACTGGCTCTTGCTCGTCGCCTTTTGCCAGCCGGCAAACTTGTGGTCTGCCTGACGGTCCAGGGCGCGGACGCGCCGGATGAGCTGGCGCAAGAGCTTGAGATGGCGCCCGCGGCTGCCGATAAACTTGTCGATGATGGCGCGGTCAAACCGCTCCTTGGGCGGCACGGCGAGCAGCTTGTCCGCCAGCGCCATATACTCTTTGGCGGCGAACCCGAAGCCGTGCACGATCCGGCGCGACTCCTCTTCGGCCGCCTCAATGCGCTTGCAAATCTCCACCTCCTGCTCGCGAGTCAGCAAAGGCACCTTGCCCATCTGACGCAGATACATCCGCACCGGGTCATCCAGAATATCGTAGCGGTCCCTTCCCTCTTCGTCGTCGGCCTCGACCGTCCGGTCTCGCTCCACTTCGGCGGCATCGATGACCTCGATCTCCAGGCTGCGCAGCTTGGTTAGGACCGCGTCCAGATCAGCCGGGGTGGCAGTATCATCCGGCAGGGCGTTGTTCAGGTCCTCATAGGTCAGGTGCCCCTGCTCCTTGGCGAGACGCAGGAGGTCTTTCACCTTTTGCGTGAGATCGAGACCCGCCCCGCTTTTCAGCAGACCGGCTGACGGCTGGGCGTCGGCCAGCGAGGCGGTCGGCCGAGAAAGGGAAGCGGGCGGGACCTTGGGCGGCCGGCTTCGGCGGCGGCGACCGGTCCGAGCGGAAGGGGCGGTGGTGAGCCTCGGGCTGGCAGCCCGCGCCCGCTGCCTGGCTTTCCCAATTGTCTTCTTAACGTTCGCCTTCCGCATAAGGTTCCGCGGCTCACTGGTTGCGTTGATCCAGAGAACGAATGCGCCGCTTCAGCGGCCACCGTTCGAGCATCCTGAGATCAATCGACCGGAAGAGTGCCAACGCTAAACATACAGGTTCGTTCGATTTCTCAAAGCAATAATCTCGTCGGGGCCGCCTGCGAAATAATTCCCCTTCGTGCCGGCCGCCGCTATGTTTGCTGTACGGCATGATCGATACTGAGCCACCGCTGGACTCGGCAGGCACGCCGCCGCTGGCGGCGGCGCAGGATCCGTACGCGGTCCTGCGGAACCGGAACGTCGCCCTCTACCTCGGTGGCCGCCTGGTCGCTTCTCTGGGGCAGCAGATGCTGACGGTGGCGGTCGGCTGGGAACTGTATGAGCGGACGCACTCGGCGCTGGCGTTGGGTCTGGTGGGGCTCACGCAGATGGCGCCGATGGTGTTGTTCACGCTGCCGGCGGGACACATTGCCGATAACCACGACCGCAAGCGCATTATCGTGTTGATGAGTTCTGTGTTAGCGTGCGCGAGCCTGGGGCTGACGCTAATCTCGGCGCTGGGAGCCCCGGTATTCTGGATCTACTTCTGCCTGTTTGTGGCGGGCACGGCGCGCACTTTCCTCTGGCCGGCCAGCTCGGCGTTTCTGCCGCAGCTCGTGTCGCGCCAGGACTTTGCCCGGGCTGTGGCCTGGAGCAGCGGCAGCTTCCAGCTCTCCTCTGTGGCCGGGCCGGCGGCCGGCGGCGCATTGATCGCCCTGACTCATCACGCGGCCCCGGTCTATGCGTTTAACACTGTCGCGTCGCTGATTTGCCTCGTGCTGATCAGCTTTGTGCGGTGGCGCCCGGCGGCAGCGGCGAAGGAGAAGATGACGGCAAAGAGTTTGATTGTGGGGTTCAAGTTCGTATTCGCCAGCCCGATCATCCTGGGAACCATCACCTTGGATATGTTCGCGGTCCTGCTGGGCGGCGCCACTGCCTTGTTGCCGGTCTATGCCAAGGACATTCTGGCGGTTGGCCCGACCGGCCTGGGTTTTCTCCAGGCGGCACTGCCGCTGGGGTCGCTGGTCTGCGCGCTGGTGCTCGCGCACCGGCCGCCGCTGCAGAAAGCGGGGCGGGCGATGCTGTTGGCGGTGGCGGGGTTTGGGTTGGCCACGATTGCCTTTGGCTGCTCGCATTGGTTCTGGTTCTCATTGCTCATGCTTTTCGTATGCGGCGCGATGGACAACGTCAGTGTGGTGGTGCGGCACACGCTGGTGCAACTTCTCACGCCCGATGCAAAGCGCGGGCGCGTCTCGGCCGTGAATAGCCTCTTTATCGGCACCTCGAACGAGCTGGGCGGATTCGAGTCCGGCCTGGTCGCCTATTGGCTCGGCCCGGTTATCTCCGTTGTCATAGGCGGAGTGGGGACGATCCTGGTAGTAATGGCGGTAGCGGCTATTTGGCCGGAGATACGGAAGTATGGGCGGCTGGATTCGTAGGACTGCATTCTCAACCGATGCGCTTGCCAGCCTTTGGGCAGGTCAAGCCAAGCTGGTCCTGTTCCACCCAGCCGACGGCACGGCTGGTGCGGATAAGAACGTAGCGGCCGCGGGAGCGGAGCCAGCGGGCTGGGTCACCCGGGGCAAGCCGGGTCAGTGTTTGCGCTTCGAGCGTAGGCGTCAGCCGCAGCGGGGTGTCCTTTTGGAGCGCGAAGCCAATCCGCGCGCGGGTTTGGACGCCGAACAGTGCGGGAATGCTGAGCAGGAAGACCATGAGAGCCAGTGCGGCAGTCGCCTGCTGCCAGGTGGCTTTGCGACGGCGCAGCAGCCCCGGCAGGGCGCCCATGCCGACCGCCAGCCACAAGCTGCCTCCCGCGATCCACGCCCACCAGTTCACCGGCAGCCAGGTAGAGATGACCTCATACCATGCCAGTTCAGGAGCTTCGAGTTGGGCGGTCTTGCGCGCAAAGCGGAGGTTCTGGCGCGCGGCATCGTTGAAGGGGTCCAGCCACAGGGCTTGTTCCCAGGCTAAAATGGCCTCGCCGGTGCGGTGTCTTTGCCACTCGGCGTTGCCAAGGTCCTGCAGTGTGCCGGAGGCGGGCTGGAGGGTGACAGACTGGCGAAACGCCTCGGCTGCCTGCGTGTAGTCCGCGGCACGGTAGGCAGTAGCGCCGGCCTGGAAAAGGGTGTCGGGGGAGGCGGCAAGGGCAGCCAGCGATAGAAACGACGGTGCCAGAAGCAGGCCAATGGCCGACGGCAGTCTAAAGGCTAAGAGCCAAAGGCCCATGTCCGCAGTCTTCATAGTCTATCCTCCAATTGCTGCAGCACGCGCTCCAGGTAGGATTGGAGGGGGAGCAGTTCGGCGGGGTTGGTGGATGCGGTGCTGAAGTTGCTGGCATCGGTCACTTCAAAGAAACGATGCACCACTTCTCCCGCCCGACCGGTGCGGTCTGGCTCGGGGAGGAGGGGCAGGACGTCAGCGCCGACGAGGGCGCGCGGTTCCGCCGGATAATGCGGGGCGCAGGCCACGCGCAAGGCGCTGACGGCCGCCGCGGCAAATCGGGGGGCATCCGCCGTCTGGGCGGCGCGTCGCAGGATGCGCCACTGGCGTCGCAAGGCGCGCCGGGCGCGACGGCGCAGCACGACGTCCGGATGCTGCTCCAGATACCGGCGGCGGCGGTCCCAATTCCAAAGGCCGAAGAAGGCGGCGGCGGGAGCGAGTTGAATGAAGGGAAACCACGCCTGCTGTTGCGGCGGCACCAGGCTGGCAGCCGTTCGACCGCGGGAGGCGGCCAGGCCGTGCAGGATAAGCTCCTTCTCGGCTTCCCCCGCCGTGGAAGCGGCTTGGGTGAGCGCCTGGAGGTCTGCCGGAACAGTGCCCGGTAGCACGGTCACCGGGACCGACGGGATGGTGAGGTCGGCATAACTGCCGGTGTCAGGGTCAAAGCAACTGAAAGGAATGGGCGGCGTGGCGCGCGCTGCCTCGGTGAGGGGGATGAGGGTATAGTTGAATGCGACAACACCCTGGACCGCCTCGGGCACAGTGCGTGCGCCCGGTTGAACGGGCGGGACAGCGCGCCCGCCGGTTGGCTGGCGACCAGCCTCGACTATAAAGGTGCGTACGTCCGGTTGAACGACAGCGCGCGGCGGCAGGACCGGTTGCGCGGGGGTGAAGTCGTGGGCGGCAAAGACTTGCCAGTCGGGGACTTGGGGCGGCGGCGGAGCGACCAGGCGGGCGAGCGGGCCGTCGCCGTGATTGGTTATGGTAACGGTGAGTCTAACGGGGTCCCCGACATGCAGAACATTCGTAACCAATTGGGGCGGGCCCACAGCAAAGCGGCCGATACCACCGGTGAAGCCGGGCAACTCGCCTTCGGTGGGGAGCGCCCGGACGTGCAACTCGACTGGGTCCGATTCGAGCAAGGTATATTGGGGTGGCCCCCCGGGGATGGTCGCGGAGCCAGTGATGACGATAGGTCCGGAGAAGCGATTGCCCGCGGTAAAGCCCTGCGCGGAGACAGTGAGCTTGCCGGTCATTACCGGCGTCAGGGTGGTTTCGTAGAAGAACGCGGGCAAGCTGACCCCGGCGGTCGTCGTCATTTCGATGCGCTGGCGAGCTCCTCCCAAGTCCACCAGAAAGCCTTGGCCGGTCAACTGGGGTTGTCCCAAGCCTTGCACGATGCCACCTGCCAAACCCGGCATTGCCAGGCGTACGGAGACGGCTTGGCCGACATAAAGGTTGGTAACGGGCAGTTCGAGCATTAGCCGTGGCGTAGTCCGCACCCCGGCGGGCGGCGCGGCAACGACTTCGAGCAACGCGGCGGGCACCGTCACCGGTTTGCCATAAACCTTCACCACATATTCAGGTACGGTGAACATTCCCACGTTGGCAGCGCGGACGCGATGGTTGAACGAGGTCCGCGGCTCGAGGCTGGCGCCGGCCATCTGCAGGATTTGGCCGTGAGCGCCGGGGCGGATTTCCAGTTGAGCCGGCGCGGGCACTTTGCCGGGCCACTCAATCGATTCTTCGAGCGCGTTGAACACAACGCGATAGAACGCCTGTTCACCCGGCCGGACGATTGGTGGATCAAAGGCGGCGGTGGCCGTCGGGTTTGCAGCGATCGCGATCTGCGGCTGGGACGTCATGAGCGACATGAGCGGGTCGCGGGGCGGAGGCGAGGTGGGCTGGGCAAGTAGGGATGCGGTCGCTAAAATGAGCACCGAGGCGGAGGCCAATAGTCTAAAGTCTAAAGTCCAAAGTCCAAAGTCGGGCGGCCCGGGGTTATGGTGAGCTGGACGCATTGGGTGCGGGAATCACCAGGTGGGACGGGAGCGTTCCTTGGGATCGGCGGCGGGGCCTTGGCCCATCGGCAGACGGCGTTCGCTGTCGAGCTTGTAGGCGTCCAGCAGCCAGCCTGCTTGTTCCGGCGACAGGGTCATTTCCTGCCCTTGTTTGGAGGGGCCTTCTTCCTGACCGGGCTGCGGCCCGAACGGCTGGTCTTCGTCTTCCTCGTCATCTCCCGCAGCGCCAGGGGGCATGTTAGGAGCGGGAATGCGCCCTTTAAGCTGCTTCACGGCTTCACTCAGCTTATTGCCCTTGTCGCACATGCCGTTGAGGCACTGCTGCATTTCGCGCAAGCTGTCCACCAGCTTCGCTATGCAACGGTCCAGAACTTCGGAATTATGTCGGGCATCGGAATCGGCGCTATTGAGCTCAGCAGCGCTCTTGAAGTCGCCCGAGGCGCGCTCCCATCGGGTCAGCACGGCGCCATGAGCCTGCAAGGCGCGACGCACCGCCTCCGTCGCGGCTTTCAATTCCTTGCGGGCGCCCCGGCCACGCATGTAGGCGGCGACCATCCTATCCAAGTCGTTCCCACCGAGGGCTTCATCGGCCTGGTGGAGAGCGGCGTCGGCCTGCTTCGCGGCGCTCTGCCCGCGCTCGAGGGTCGGCTTGGCCGCTGGGCCCTTCTTCAATTGCTCGACGCCCTGTCCAAAGCGCACGAGACCCAGATTGTAAAGGGCGGGCGGTCGGAGCTGCTCCTTCTGACTGGCAAGCGCGCTTTCCAGCGAGGCTTCCGCCTCGCGCAGTTTGCGTGCGGCAAGCTGGCGGGTGCCGGCGTTGTAGAACTCCCGCGGGGTGTCGGGCGGCGCCGCCTCCGGAGTGGCGGCGAGGGCGGTTGCGCCGAGGAGGAGGGACGTCGAAAGTCCAAAGTCCAAAGTCCAAAGTCTAAAGGCCCCGGTCCAATGGGAGGACCTTGCGCACCGGCTCGATGCGCTGAGATGATTCAATGACGGCATCATAGATTGCTCAGGAGTTAATCTCGCGCAGCCGGCGGCGGGTGCCAATCAAAGATTCTGCCACCAGCAGGATCAGCACTCCGGCCACAGGCCAATGGAAGCGGTCCACGCCCAGCTTTCGCGCGGGGGCTCCCGCCGACGCGGCGCTCAAGTTCTCCAGTGCAAGCCGGACCTTGGCGAGGCCCTCCCCCAACGGACCGAGGGGATAATATGCGCCGTGTGTCACTTGAGCAATGGCGCGCAGGGTCGGTTCGTCAAGCCGGCTGCGCACGGCTTCTCCCCGGCTGTCACGCACCAGCTCCAGTTTGCCTTGCTCGTTCACCATTTGAATCTCCGCGCCCGCCGCGGTGCCGACGCCCACTGTGAACACGACAACGCCCTCCTTGGCCAGCGCTTCCGCGGTGCGGACACCGCCCTTTTCGAGGTCCTCGCCGTCGGTGAGCAACACGAGCAGCTTGGGGCGCTGGGTCTTGTCCATAGCGCGGACGGCTTCATCCAGCGCCCGGCCAACATCGGTGCCGGGAACCGGGATGGTCTTATCATCGATGGCCATGAGCGCGTCCTGGAAGGCGCCGTAGTCGAAGGTCAGGGGGCATTGGAGAAAGGCCTGGCCGGCGAAGGCGACGAGCCCGACACGACCGTGGCCGTGGCGTTGGACGTAATCGAGGATCGCCAGCCGGGCGCGCTGCAACCGGTTGGGCGCCACGTCGCTCGCCAACATGCTGCGGGAGCAATCCATAATGAAGAGGATGTCCTGGCCAAACGAATGGCTGACCTCTGCTTGCTCGCCCCATTGCGGCCGCGCGAGGGCGAGACCCACCCCAGCCGCGGCGAGGACGAGCAAAGCCTGCTTGAGCGCGCGGCGGGCGGGGCTGGCCGAGCGAGTCAGTTCTTCCACAAAGTGCGGCGCGGCGATCTGGGCAAGTTGCTTTCGCCGTGCCCAGTCAGAATAGCGTTGCAGGGCCATCAGCAGCAGCGGCGCCAGCACGGCCAGCCATAGCCAGCGCGGTTCGGCGAAGTGGGGGTTGGCGAAGTTCATGCGCAGCGCGGGGCGTGAAATCCGAAATCCGAATACCGAAATCCGAAACAAATCCAAATGCTCAAAGGCCAAAGGCTCAAAACACCGCCGAGCCCTGCGGGTTTTGGAATTCTTCCCCTTGCCACCCTTTGGGTTTGTTTCGGATTTCGGGTTTCGGGTTTCGGATTTCTGTTCACGGCACCCTCCTGAACCGGGTGTTCGCCAAGCCCATCTCCAGGGTGAACAGGCCGAAGGCGGCAAGCAATGGCCACTGATACAATGGCCGGTAGGTGGTGAAGCGCCGGAGCTTGATCTCGGTCTTCTCCAACCGGTCAATCTCGTCGTAAATGCGCTGCAGTTCGCGGCGGTTGGTGGCGCGGTAGGACTTGGCGCGGGAGAGCGCCGACATCTTGCTGAGCACGTCGTAGTTGGCCGGTTGCAAGATCATGCCGGGTAAGAGGTTGCCGTTGGGGTCAAGCTCCAGCTTGCCGGTTGACGGGTCGAACCGGTTCAACATGCACGGCTGCTCGATGCCGATGCCGATGGTATAGATCTTTACGCCGAGCGCGGCGGCGAGCTGCGCGGCGGGCACGGGATCAATGTCACCCTTATTGTTGTCGCCATCGGTGAGTAGAATAATGATGCGGCTCTTGCTGTCCTTGAGGCCCTTAAGCCGTTTGGCGCCGGCGGCAGTGGCATCCCCGATGGCTGTGCCCAGGTCGCGGATAAGGCCCACGTGAAGGCGGCGGAGGTTCTCGATGAGCCAGGCATGATTGAGCGTGAGCGGGCTGGCGAGGTAGGGCACGGCGGAGAAGACAATCAGGCCGAGCCGGTCGCTGGGGCGCTTGTGGACAAAGTCCTCGAGCACCTGCGAGGCAATGTCAAACCGCGACACCCTTTCCTTCGGCCCACCCATATCCAGCGCCATCATCGACCAGGACAGGTCGAGCACGAGCATGATATCGACGCCGCTGGCCTGGGTCTCCGTGTGGTCATTCGCGAACCGGGCTCCGGCGAGCGCCACGATGCACAGGGCCACGGTGAGGAGTCGCAAGAAGAGCAGCAGGCGGCCGGAGGCGGCTCGCGCGGCGGCGCCCGCGGCGCGGGCGATGTCGGCGCTGG
This sequence comes from Rhodospirillales bacterium, assembly GCA_003153415.1. GTDB lineage: Bacteria > Pseudomonadota > Alphaproteobacteria > Reyranellales > Reyranellaceae > Reyranella. Next base: position 29,686 of record PLYQ01000120.1, read on the forward strand.
GAAAGCGCAGCGCGGCGAGCTTGCCGATGCGCCCGCGCAGAAAGGCATAGATCGGCAGCAATGCCAGCAGAGCCAGCAGCCAGGGGTATTGGAACTCGAGGTTGCCGGTCATGCGGACAAGTCTAAAGTCCCGGAGCCGGGGGCTAGGTAGGGCGCGCTGTCCCCAGCGCGCCGCCAACATCCGGAGGCTTCCGAAACGCACGGGGCTTGGTGACCTCCCGCGGCGCGCTGGGGACAGCGCGCCCTACCTATGACTGGTTTCGTCTGGCTCATTGCTGAATGCCTGGCTTAGGCGGGGTGGCAACGGAGCTTTGGGTCGGTTGGGATGCGGGCTGTGCCAGGGCGAGGCGGCGGGTCTGGGCCTGGTCAATGAGCTTGAGCGCCTGGGCCGTCGCGCTGAACGGTGCGACGGGCGTGGATTGCGAGAACTTGCGTTGATCGCACTCGCGGAGGAACGCGGTGAGGGCGGCTGAGAGTTCAGGACCGGTTGAGGAGTGGGCCGCGATCATGGCACAGAACTCCCCAGTCGTCAGTTCTTCGGGCGGCAGATCGAAGGCCGCGGTTACATAATGGCGCAGGATTTGGGAGACGCGGCTCAATAGTGCGCCATCTTCCGGTTGCTGGCGCAGGGATTCCAGAGCCTGGCGGGCTTGAACCTCGGGTGGCACGAGCACCGGCGGCTTGGGCCGGGTCAGCCGCCAGGCGACCCCGCAGACCAGCGCCAGCAAAAGGACACCGACGATTACAACCCAGATGCCGTAATGCTCCCAGAACGTAGGCGCCAGCTCGCCATGTGGCGGACGCAGGGGAGGGATGTCATCGGAAGATATTGGCGCGGCGGCGGCGATTGATAGAGCGGGCGCGAGAAGCGAAAGGGCTGCGGCTGAAGTCCAAAGTCCAAAGTCCCGAGTCCAAAGTCGAAAGAAGCTGCGCGACGCCGCCGTTTTGCGCCGCGCCAACCGAGACACGCACACGTCGCTGGACTTTGGACTTTGGACTTTAGACTTTAGACTTTGGCCTTTCACCCCCGTCTCCTCCCGCGCCGGGTCTCGAAGAAGGCCTGAAGGGTCTGGGCGAAGGGCTCGGCGGTGCTGAAGCGCAACGTATCAACGCCGGCACGACGGAAAGCGCGGTCGAGCTCGGCGAGGCGCTCCGCGTTGGTATTGGCAAACTTCTCGCGCACGGCAGCGCGGCTGGAATCCACCTCAAGCAACTCACCCGTCTCAGCGTCCTCAATGGTCAGCAACCCGGCGGCGGGCAACGTGCTTTCGCGCGGGTCATGGAGATGCATGCACACCAGATCGTGGCGGACGTTGGTGAGGCCGAGCTCCTCGAGCGTGCCGCGGCCCGGGCCGGACTGGGCGAGGGCAGGGCCGAAGCTGTGCAGGAAATCGGTGAGCAGGAACACGATCGCGCGCCGGTTCAACACGCGATTCAGGAAGCCCAGGGCCGCCGGGATGTTGGTGCCGCGATGCTTGGGCTCGAAGAAGAGCATCTCACGGATCAGCCGCAGAATATGGCGCCGTCCTTTGCGTGGCGGCAGGAATAGCTCGACCTGGTCGGTGAACAGCAGCAGCGCCACCTTGTCACTGCTCCGCGCGGCAGAGATGGCGAGCGTGCCGGCTATCTCCGCTGCAAACTGGCGCTTGGTGCGGCGCAAAGAGCCGAAGGCCGACGAAGCGGAGACATCCACGGCCAGCACCATGGTGAGTTCACGCTCCTCGCGGTAGCGCTTTACGAAAGGCCGCCCCATGCGGTAGGTGACGTTCCAATCGATATCGCGGACTTCGTCGCCGGGGATATACTCGCGCAGCTCCTCGAAGTCCATGCCGCGGCCCTTGAAGTGGCTCAGATAGGCGCCCACCATGGTGTCGTTGACCAGGCGGTTGGTGCGCACTTCTATGCGCCGGACCGACTCCAGTAGCTCGGCAATGGTCATGACTGCGAGGGGCCGAAAGCCGAAAACCGAGAACCGAAATCCGAAATCCGAAGGAAGGTCGAAAATCGAAATCCGAACCGGCCAGTCCGCTGCCGCCTCCTGCCTCCCGCTCTTTCGGGTTTCGGGATTCGGATTTCCTTCGGAGTTCGGCTTTCGGATTTCGGATTTACCCTCATGGCACTGGCACGGCGTTGAAGATCTTCTTGATAATGGCGTCGGTCGTCACCGACTGCGCCTCGGCTTCGTAGGTGAGGATAAGGCGATGACGCAACACGTCGGGGCCAATGCTCTTGACGTCTTCCGGCGTCACGTAGCCGCGGCCCTGCAAGAGCGCCCAGGCTTTGGCTGCGAGCGTTAGATAAATGGTCGCCCGCGGCGACGCGCCGAACTGGATGAAATGCTTCAGGTCGAGCTTGTATTGCTCCGGCTTGCGCGTCGCGAAGACCAGATGCACGATATAGTCGCGGACCTTGTCGTCCACGTGAATCTGGTCCACCAGCTTGCGCGTCGCGAGAATCTCTTCCAGCGGGATGACCGGCTGCACCTGCGTCTCCGGCGCGGTGAACGCCATGCGGTCAAGAATCTTCCTCTCTTCCGCAAACGACGGGTAGTCGAGCAGCACTTTGAACATGAACCGATCCACCTGCGCTTCCGGCAGCGGATAGGTG
>PLYQ01000013.1 GCA_003153415.1 Rhodospirillales bacterium
GCCTTATTTGCCGGCAACGGGCGACGGGTCGGCGGCGCCCGCCCGCTCGCGGTTTTCGAGGCGCCGGCAAAGGAAATGGCCGGCGACGCCGGTTGCCAAGATCAACAGGCCGCAGCCCAGTTGCGTCGCCACCGCGCCCATCAGGTCGAAGCACCAGGTTGCTAAAAGGCTTGCCACCATCATGGCGGCGGCCATCACCACCAGCCTAAAGCGGAAGACGCGGGCGATGTCGTGGCCGTGGAACACGCTCTGCATCCGGGTGATCATCGGCACGAAAAAGAACGGCCCGCCCAGTCCGGCCAGCAGCGCGCCCACCATCATCGCCGGCAGCAGCCGATCGGACGGCAGGATCCACACGGCAACTGCCATCCATGAAAAACCCAGCCCCATGACGACATAACCCAGGAACATGGTCGAGAGCGGCCGTCGGAAGCGGAAGCTGCCGGCCACGATGTTGCCGCTGACGTCGCCCACGCCGCAGGCGCCCATCACCAGCGCATAGGCCGCGAGGCCACCGAAGCCCAGGAAGGTCGGGCGGTATTGCGTCACGATCAGTGCGATGGCGAGGCTCAGTGCCACCATCCACGGCGCGTTCAGGATGGCGTTGATGATCAGGACGGCGCCCGTCGTGCGCTCGCTCAACATCAACCGGAAGCCTGCGGTGAGGGCCTCCCAGGTGCCGCCCCAGCCGGCCCGCGGCCGCGCGCGATCGGTCTGCGGGCCGGTCAGGCGCCGGCGCGTGGCATAGAGTGCCATGGCCGTGACGATGAAGCCCAGCGCGGCGGCAGTGAGGAAGTGGATCACCGGGATGACGAGCTGCAGGAGAGCCGCCAGCATCGGCCCGATCAGCCGGGCGAGGCGGTAGGTGGCGTCGAACAGGCCGTTGACTGCCTGCTGGGCCTCGCGGTCGGGCACCAGGGTGGGGATGGTCGATTGCAGGGCGGGTGAATAGACCATGCGCAACGCCGCCAGCCCGACCGACGAGACGATCAGCAGCGTGATCGACAGGCCGGAGATATAGAAGCCGATCACCGGCAGCAGGACGAAGACCGCGCTCAAAAGGCGCGAGCCGATCATCGCGCGATCCGGACGCCAGCGATCGAACAGAACGCCGCCGAAGAGGCCGGCGACCAGCATGGCGACGTACTGAACGCCGGTGACCAGCCCGACCATGTTGCCAGCGACCTCGACGGCGAGCCACACTGACGCGACGCGGAACAGATCCTCGCCGATGGTCGAGGTACAGAGCCCCGAAAAGACGATCTGGACGGCGCGATCCTTCAGCGGCCGGAAGATGGGAAGCATGGCGCGCGAATTGTACTACTTAACCCACACCCCGCCGTCCTTGTTCTTGTAGCCGAGCGACAGATAGGCCGCGTCGACCAGGGGCTGGCCGCGGCCGTTCATCAGCAGGCCGGGGCCCATGCGGTTCATGGTGTAGCCGAAGCTGAGGCCCGCCGCTGGATCGGCGAAGCCCAGCGAGCCGCCGGCGCCGACGTGGCCGAAGGCGGCGCTGCTCATGATCACACTGTCGCAATCCTCGCCCCACAGTTTGGCGGCCATGCTGCGCTTGCGGTTGTCCATCGACTTCATGAAGCCCAGCGCAAAGCGGGTCGGGATGCGCAAGGTGGCGTCGTCGTGCGTGGCCATCGAAACCTCACCCATGCGCGCCAGCGTCTTGCCGTCGACCAGTTTGCCGCCGCCCCTCATCAAACCATCGTTGGCCAGCGGCGCATATATGCCGGCCAGGCCGCGCGCATTGGTGATGCCGTTGGCCGCGCCGATTTCGGCGGCGTGGCCGGCTCGGCTGTTGGCGCCGCCCGTCCGCCAGGCGCCGTTGTTGAAATAGAAGAGGGAAGGGATCGACTCCTTGTTTGTCGCCAGATCGCGCATGAAGGGGGTCACGGCATCGGCCGCCTTGTAGGCATAGGGCACCATGGGCTGGCCCGCCGCACCATCTCGCCCACCGTCCAGCCGAAAGTGAAGCCGTGATAGCCATTACGCACGCCGGGCTGCCAGAACGGCTCCTCATCGGCCAGCCGTCCAGTCATGTAGCTCCAGTCATAGGGGCCGTCGTCTTTCACCTTCGCCCGTAACGCCGGCACGCCGACCGAATGGTCGAGCATCATGCGCGCGGTCGCATGTTCCTTGCCGCGTCGGGCGAACTCGGGCCACAGCTCGGCAACCGGCGCATCGAGGTCGAGCTCTCTGCGAGACGCCAGCATATGCGCGCAGAGCGCCGTAGCACCCTTGGTGCAGGAGAACACGATGCTGACAGTGTCGCGCTTCCACGGCGCATTTGTCTTGGGATCGGCGAGGCCGCCCCACAGATCGACCACGGTCTCGCCGCCCACCGTCAGGCAGACCGACGCCCCGATTTCGTCCTTGGCATCGAAGTTGCTCTGGAAGGCTTCGGCGACCCGCTCGAATCCCTTCTTGCAGGTGCCCTCAACCTTCATTTTGGTACCGGAAGCTTGAAGACCTCGACCAGGAAGCGCGCGGCGTGCGACAGGCCCGACTGGTCGATGCCGTGGCCGACGCCCTCGGCGATGTGCATGCCGACGGCGAGGCCGTTCGCGGCCAGCACCTTGGCGGCCTGCTCGGTCAGGACATGCGGCAGCATCTGGTCCTCGTCGCCATGGACCAGCAGGACCGGCGGGCGCGACTTGATCTCGTCCTTGAGCACGTCCGGCCCAGCCAGCATGCCGGAGAAGCCGATGATGCCGGCAAGCTGCTTGGTGCGGCGCAGGCCGACATGCAACGCCATCATGGTGCCCTGCGAGAAGCCGATCAGGGTCGTCTTGGATTCGTCGAGCCCGTACTGCGCCATGGTGTCGTCGAGGAAGGCATCGATAAGAGGCGCGGCGGCGCGTACGCCCGCCAAAGTGAGCTGCGGGTCGAGTCGGGAAATGGCGAACCACTGATAGCCCATCGGATTGCCGTCGCAGGGGTAGGGCGCGTTGGGCGCATGAAACACCACGTCGGGCATCACCGGCGCCAGGACCGGCGCAAGCCCGATCAGGTCGTTGCCGTCGGCGCCGTAGCCATGCAGCAGCACCACGAGATGGCCGGGCTTGCCGCCGGCAAAAGGGTCGTGGCTGGCGCCTTCGAGCTTGATCATTTGGTTTTCGTCTCCGTCTTTATGTCCGGCTTGAGCGGCTTGGGTCCCCAGTCGGGCATGCTGCGGCGATAGTGCCAGAGCAGCAGCGCGGCGGCACTGCGCCACGGCCGCCAGGCTTCGGCGATTTTGAGAAGCCGCTTTGCGTCGGGCCGCTTGCGCAGGCGCTTCAGGTGCTGCGCGGCCATCACCAGCCCGAGATCGAGCCCGGGCATGATGTCGGGCCGGCCATGGGCGAACATCAGGTAGATCTCGGCCGTCCACGGGCCGATGCCCTTGGCCTGGCACAGCATGGCGATCGCGGCCTGATCCTCGAGCTTTTCCAGGGCGTCGAAATCGATGCGGCCTGCGACGATGTCGGCGGCGAGGCTGCGGCCGTACTTCGTCTTGGCGCCCGAGAATCCGACGGCGCGCAGCTGCTCGTCCGACAGAGCGAGGAAGTCTGCCGGCTCCATCGACGGCACCGCGGCTTCGAGGCGAAGCCAGATGCTGCGTGCGGCGTGGACCGAGATCTGCTGGCCCACGATCGAGCGCATCAAGCCGCCGAAGCCGGTCGGCATCTCACGCCGCTCGGGGCGGCCCACCTCCTTCAGGATGCGCGCGAAATCGGCGTCGACTTTGGCCAGATGACGCATCGCCTTCTTGAGATTCGCGTCGTCGAGAACGATCCTGCTCACGGTCTTCGCCATTGGGGCCCGGCATAGCACGCCGCGCGAGGCCGCTGTAACGTCCGATCATGAGCGTTGTCACGCGTTTTGCCCCCAGCCCGACCGGCGAGCTACATCTCGGGTCGGCCTATTCCGCGCTCGTCGCTTGGCGGCGTGGCCGCGAGGCCGGCGGCAAATTCCTGGTGCGCATCGAGGATACCGACATCCGCCGCTGTCGGAGGGAATATGAGACCGCGATCCTGGCCGATCTGCGATGGTTGGGACTCGATTGGGACGGCGAAGTGCGCCGCCAGTCCGACCACTTCGGCGACTACGGCCGGGAGCTCGACAGGCTCGATGCGCGGGGTTTGGTCTATCCCTGCTTCTGCAGCCGCGCCGACATCGCTGCGTCCGCCAATGCGCCGCATGGGCCGGATGGGCCTCTTTATCCTGGCACCTGCCGGCATCTCGGCCCGGCCGAGCGCCAGCGGCGCCTTGCGGCGGGCCATGAGCACTGCCTGCGGCTAGATTCGGCGCGCGCGGCGGGGCAGGCCGGGCCCTATGAGTTCGTCGACGCGACGCGCGGCCGCTTCGAGGGCCAGCCGCTACTGATGGGTGACTTCGTCATCGCCCGCAAGGACACGCCGACCAGCTATCATCTCGCCGTCACCGTCGACGATCACTTGCAGGGCGTGACGGTGGTGACTCGCGGTGAGGACATCCTGCCCTCGACCCACGTCCATGTCCTGCTGCAGCGACTGCTGGGCTACGAGACGCCGCTCTACGCCCATCATCGCCTGCTGACGGATGCCTCGGGGCGGCGGCTGGCCAAGCGCGACAGGGACGCCACGATCCGGTCGCTGCGTGAAAAGGGCCTTACGCCGGAGGAAGTCCGCCGCCGCGCGCTAGGCGGCGACGCGCTCGGGGCTCCCCGCTGGAACCAGTAGGAAGGGAAGTCGTATTCTGACGATCGTTCCTGTTTCCTGCGCCGGCGCCAGAACGATCGTGCCGCCGAGCTGACGCACGAAGATCGCGACGTAATCTGCGCCGCGCGTCTCAAGGCCCTTCGCCGGGTCCTTTTCCTTTATTCCCACACCGTCATCGGAGACGCACAGCTCGATCTGGTCGTCGACCCGCTGCACGCTCAGCACGACGGTTCCCGTTCCGCCCGGAAAGGCATGCTTGATGGCGTTGGTCGTCAACTCGTTGACCAGAAGGCCGAAGGGAACGGCACGATCGGGGTCGATATCCAGCGCCTCGGCCTCGACTTCTATTTTGATGCCCGAGGTGTTTCCCAGCAGGCTCGCCGACATGGTCTTGGCGATTTCCTTGAGATAGGCGTCCACGGCGATCGTCGGGCCACGGCTGGATTGAGAGATCAGGTCGTAAAGCTGGGCAATNNGATATCAGGTCGTAAAGCTGGGCAATGGCGCCGATGCGCGCCTGCATGGCCTTGTAGCCTTGAACGCAAGGCGCCGCCGTCCATTTGGCTTCGAAGGCGATCAGGCCAACCACAACCTGCAGGTTGTTCTTGATGCGATGGGAGATTTCGTTGGTCAGGCTGAGCGCGTCGCGCTCGCGCTGCTTGCGGTCGGTGATGTCTTCGAAGACCAGGAGCATGCGGCTGGCATGGTTGCCCGGCTGGGAGATTTTCCGGGCATTCAGGTTGAAGACACGCCGGCCGAGCCCGGGAAAATTATCCTCGATCTCGAAACTTTCGATTGGCTTGTTTTCCGGCAGCACCTTCT
>PLYQ01000143.1:0-126 GCA_003153415.1 Rhodospirillales bacterium
GCAACCAGTTCAAGGGCACCTACGATCTGGCGCACGATCGCATGCTGGTGTTCGACAATACCGACAGGAGCCGCATCGGCGAGCTGATCGAGAACTACACCATCACCGATCCCAAGCTCGCCGAGG
>PLYQ01000143.1:191-27224 GCA_003153415.1 Rhodospirillales bacterium
ATGGACGCCAATCACCGCGACCGCGTCGCCTTCCTGCGGCTGTGCAGCGGCAAGTTCCGCCGCGGCATGAAGCTCACGCAAATGGGCACCGGCAAGGTCCTGTCGGTCAATTCGCCGATCCTGTTCTTTGCCCGCGAGCGCGAGATCGTCGACGAGGCGTGGCCCGGCGACATCATCGGCATTCCCAACCACGGCGTGCTCCGGGTCGGCGACACGTTGACCGAGGGCGAGCAGATCAAGATCGTCGGCATTCCCAACTTCGCGCCAGAGATATTGCGTCGTGTGCGCCTGGAGGATCCGATGAAGTCCAAGCAGCTCAAGCGCGCGCTTGACGATCTGGCCGAGGAGGGAGTGACCCAGGTGTTTCGCCGCATGATCGGCGGCGACAATATCGTGGGCGTCGTCGGCGAGCTGCAGCTCGACGTGCTGAAGACGCGTGTCGAGGCGGAGTATTCGGTGATGATCGACCTCGAGCCGGCACCGTTCGAGACCGCGCGCTGGATCTCGGCCGAAACCAAGGCCGACCTCGAGGAATTCATGTCGGCCAACCGCGGCGGCATGTCGGAAGATCGCGACGGCTCGCCGGTGTTTTTGGCACGCAACGCCTGGGAGCTCGGCTATGTCGCCGAAAAGAGCCCCAAGATCAAATTCGCCGACATCCGCGAGCGGGCATAGCGTGTCCCTCCCCCGTCTCGGGGGAGGTGGTGCGGTAGTCCGCGACGGAGGGGAGTGCCTCAGTCGAATTGTCTGCAAGTTTCAGATCATGATCCGAGATCGGAGAGAGCGGCCGCGTCGCCTTCCCCCTCCGTCGCCGTATGACGGCGACACCTCCCCCGAGACGGGGGAGGGAAACGGTTTCACCTACGCCTTCTTCTCCGTCACCGGCATGGTGACGCCCTCGGTGCGCAGGCGCGCAAGGTCGTCGGCCTTCAGCCCCAGCAGTTCGCCGAGCACGGCGTCGGTATGCTGGCCGAGCAACGGCGCCGGGCTGCGGATTTCCGACTTGCCGCCGGTGTGGAGCCGGATCGGCGAGATCGGCACGCGCGTGGGGCCACGCCGCGGATGGGTGATGTCGACCCAGAAGCCGCGCGCCTCGAGATGGGGATCGTACGCCACCTCGCGCGCCGTCTTGACCGGCGCACAGGGCACGTGCGCCTCGTTGAGGAGCCGCAGCACCTCGTCCTTCGAGCGGGTGATCGTCCAGGCGCCGACCATGTCGTCGACCTCCGCCATGCGCTTGGCCCTGCCGATCGTGCTGGAGAAGTCCGGATCGTCCAGCAGCTCGGGGCGGCCCAGCAGGCGGCACATCGAATGCCAGTGCCGCTCGGCCGAGGTGAAGATCGCGACGTAGCCGTCGGTGGTCGGATAGGTGTTGTACGGCGCCAAGGCGAGGGCTGGATGCCGATTGCCGGTGCGGTCGGGCACGCTCGCGTCGCCGTCCATCACGGCGCCCAGGGCCGATGCCAGCGAGATCACGGCGGCCTCATGCATGGCGACCTCGACGCGCTGGCCCAGGCCGGTACGCTCGCGCTGCACGAGTGCCCCCAGGATTCCGGCGCAGAGATGGATGCCCGCCAGGAAGTCGCAGACGGCGGCGCCCGCCTTCGTCGGCGGCCCGTCGGCATCGCCGGTGGCGTTGGTGATGCCGCTCATCGCCTGGATGGTGACGTCCATGGCGGGAAGATCGCGATAGGGTCCGTCGAGGCCGAAGCCCGAGCTGCCGCCATAGACCAGGCGGGGATTGACCTTGTGCAGCACGTCCCAGCCGAGGCCGAGGCGATCCATGACACCGGCGGCGAAGTTCTCGATCAGCACGTCGGCCTGGGCGACGAGGTCGAGCAGGATCTGCTTGCCGCGGGGCTGCTTGAGATCGAGCACCACCGACTCCTTGTTGGAATTCAGCATGACCAGCGGATAGGGCTCGACCTCGCGCTTGCGGCGGCGCACGACGTCGCCCTCCGGCGGCTCGATCTTGAGCACGCGGGCGCCCATGAAGCCGAGCTGCAGGCCACAGTAGGGGCCGTTGTAGATTTGCCCGAGATCGAGGACGAGCATGCCGTCGAGCGGGCGGCGGATGGTCATGATGGGAGTTCCTCCGGCTGCGCCGGCGACTTTATCCGGAATGTGCTCTAGGGTCGAAGCATGAGCGACGTCAGACGAATCGATTCCGGCGCGCGTCTCAGCGAGGCCAGTGTCCTCGGAAGCCGGATCTACTGCTCGGGCATGATTCCGGAAGACACGAGCCTCGATATCACCGGCCAGGTGAAGCAGGCGCTGGGCGAAATCGACTCTCTCCTGGCGAAGGGCGGCAGCGACAAGACCAAGGTCCTGAGTGCTGTGATATGGCTTGCGGATATTAGCGACTTCGCTGCCATGAACGCGGTGTGGGACGCCTGGGTCGTACCAGGCGAAACGCCCGCCCGCGCCACGGTGCAGGCAAGCCTCAACGACCCGAAAATGAAGGTCGAAATCATGGTCGTCGCCGCACTCTAGCCTCTGCTAAAGTCGCGACCGTTTTCAAGGAGGAGAAGAACATGAGCGTCAAGCGCATCAACGCCGGCCCCCGCATGTCGAGCGCGGTGGTCCACGGCGACACGGTCTATCTCGCCGGCCTTACCGCCGACGATGCCAAGGCCGACGTGAAGGGCCAGACCGCCCAGATCCTGGCCAAGATCGACAAGTTCCTGGCCGAGGCGGGCACCGACAAGTCGAAGATCCTGTCGGCCAACATCTGGCTGACCGACATCGGCACCTGGGGCCAGATGAACGAGGTGTGGGACAAGTGGGTCGCCCCCGGCAACAGCCCGGCGCGCGCGACCGTCGAAGCCAAGCTCGCCAATCCCGCCCTCAAGGTCGAGATCATGGTACAGGCGGCCAAGTAGGCTTTCCGATTTCCGACGACAAAGGGCCGGCATTCGCCGGCCCTTTTTTATGGCTCTCGCCCTCGCAACATTGTTGCGTGGGGGGAGGCGCTGGATTCTGGACGATTCGCCTAAAACCCATATGCCATGGGCATCGGAGGCGTCCAGAGAAGTCTGGACGTTTTTTACATCAAACGCCTAATTGAGCGGCCCCAGGATCTTGCCGGGGTTCATGATGTTGTCGGGGTCGAGCGCACGCTTGATCGCGCGCATCAGCGACATCGCCTCGCCGTGCTCTTCGTACAAGAACTTGATCTTGCCGGTGCCGACGCCGTGCTCGCCGGTGCAGGTGCCGCCGAGCGCCAGCGCGCGCGCCACCATGCGGTCGTTGAGCGCCTCGGCGCGCTTCAGGTAGGTCGGATCGTCGGGGTCGACCATCATGGTGAGATGGAAGTTGCCGTCGCCGACATGGCCCACGATCGGCGCATAGAGATCGTTCGCGACGATGTCCTTCTGCGTCTCGAGGATGCATTCGGCGAGCTTGGAGATCGGCACGCACACGTCGGTCGCCCACATGCCCCAGCCCGGCTTGGCGGCCTTGGCCGCCCACGCCGCGTCATGGCGGGCCTGCCACATCTTGGTCCGCTCCTCGGCCTGGCTGGTCCAGGCGAAGTCACCGCCGCCATGGTCGGCGGCGATCGCCTGCACCATCTCGGCCTGTTCCTTGGTGCCGGCCTCGGTGCCGTGGAACTCGAGCAGCAGCAGGTTCTTGGCCGGCAGGCTGAGCTTGGAATATTTGTTCACGGTGTCGACGGTGTAGGTGTCCATCAGCTCGATGCGCGCCACCGGGATACCGGACTGGATGGTCTGGATCACGGTGTTGACCGCGCCTTCCAGGGAATCGAAGGCGCAGGTTGCCGAGACCATCGACTCGGGCATGCCGTAGAGACGCAGCGTGACCTCGGTGATGATGCCGAGCGTGCCCTCGGAGCCCACGAACAGCTTCACCAGGTCGTAGCCCGCGCTCGACTTGCGCGAGCGTCGTCCGAGCCGCATCAGCCGGCCATCGGCCGTCACGACCTGCAGCGCCAGCACGTTCTCGCGCATGGTGCCGTAGCGCACGGCGTTGGTGCCCGAGGCGCGCGTGCTCGCCATGCCGCCGAGCGACGCGTCGGCGCCGGGATCGATCGGAAAGAAAAGCCCGGTGGCGCGGATATATTCGTTGAGCTGCTTGCGCGTGACGCCGGGCTGGACCACGACGTCGAGGTCGGCTTCGTTCACCTGCAGCACCTTGTTCAGGCGGCTGACATCGAGCGAGATGCCGCCATTAGGCGCGCTGATATGGCCTTCCAGCGAGGTGCCGGTGCCGAAGGCGATGATCGGTGTCCTGTGGCGGGCGCAGAGCTGGACGATCTGCTGCACTTCCTCGACCGACTCGGCGAACACCACGGCGTCGGGCAGCGGCGCGTCGTGAAACGAGATGTCCTTGCCATGCTGCTCACGCACGGCGTGCGCGGTGCTAACACGGTCGCCGTAAAGCTTCTTCAGCTCGACGATGGTGGTGTCGACGTTGAGGGCTCTTGCCTGGGTTTGGGTGGCCATAGGGGCGGCCATTTCAGTTCTCCTAGCGTTGGGCGGTTGGATACGCCCAAATGCTGCGAAAGCCAACCGAGGGAAACCCCAGGCGGGATGTCCGGCGTCGGTCGTGATCTTGCCGCGCGGCTGATCGATCCGTTCGGCAGGGTTGAAACGGTCGGCCCACGACCAATATGGATGTCTCCGTGGGAGCGATGGTGCGCTAAGCTCTCGGCGGTTCGGTAAAACCTGCAGGAACCGGCGAGAATGACCGTTCGCTCCGACAATCGCGCCGCGCTTGCCGCCTCCTCGCCGAGGATACAGGCAGTGGAGTCGGCCGATTCTCCGCGGCCCGAGGATGATTGGGACATTCAGCCGGTGCTGGACTGGCTCGTGCGCGAGGGGCGGCTTATTCCCGATCCGGCGCGGCTGATCGGCGAGATGGCCGATCGGCTGGTGACGGCCGGCGCGCCGCTGTCGCGCTTCACCCTCGGCCTGCAGACCATCCACCCGCAGTTCAGGACCATGGGCATCGCCTGGCGCCGCGGCGAGAAGGTGGTGCAGCAGGCCCGCCCGCATGGCATCGAGAATTCGCCGGCCTATATCGGCAGCCCGATCCAGGAGTTGGCCGAGACACGCAAGCCGGTGCGCTACCGCCTCGACGGGCTGACACCCGACAATCACGAGGTGCTGCACGAACTCGCCGCGGCAGGCGGCACCGATTATTACGCTACGCCGATGCGGGTGGCGCACGGCAAGACGCCGGCGCTCACCTTCATGACCGACCGGCCGGAGGGCTTCCGCGACTCCGACATCAGGAAATTCCATCGCCTGATGGACTATCTCGCGCCGATCGCCGAAAGCCACATCGGCAATCTCGTGGCGACCACGCTCATGAACACCTACCTCGGCCGCGTCGTCGGCGAGCAGATCCTGGGCGGCCTGATCAAGCGCGGTGACGGCCAGGTGATCAATGCCGTGCTGTGGTTCTCCGACCTGCGCGACTTCACCGGGCTGAACGAGCGCATGGCGGCGCCCGACCTGATCGAACTGCTGAACAACTACCTGCAGCTCGTGGGCGATGCGCTCAACGCCCATGGCGGGGAGATCCTGAAATTCATCGGCGACGGTGTGATGGCCTATTTCCCGGCCGAGGACGCGCTGTTCCTGCCGATGGTCACGGCCAATGCGCTGGCCGCCGCGCGGCACCTGATCGACAATGTCGAGGCGGCCAACGACGCACGCGCCGCCGGTGGCCACGACCCGGTGCGCTTCGGCGTCGGCCTGCATGTCGGACCGGTGACGTTCGGCAACATCGGCACCGAGGACCGGCTCGACTTCACGATCATCGGCCCGGCCGTTAACCGCGCGGCGCGGCTGGAGGGCCTCACCAAGGAACTGGGCGTGCCGGTTTGCGCCTCCGCCGACTTCAACGCTGTGTGCAATGAGGAGCTGAAGCCGCTGGGCCGCCACACGTTGCGCGGCGTGACCGAGCCGGTCGAAGTCTTCACCTTGCCCTGAACATGAGATCCCTGCCGGCTGCCCTTCTGTCGNNACGAGTGGCAACCCGCTCGTGGTGCATTTGAACCTCGACCGGCTCGGCATGAGCGGCCACTCCTTCGGCGCCATCACGACGCTCTATCTCGGCGGTCAAAGACCGCCGGTCGCTGTGGGTGCTGATCTCAGCGAACCGCGCTTCACCGCGTTCCTCGCCTTCAGTCCACAGGCCGGCGCGGCCGATCCGCAGCAGCAGTTTGCCGGCTTCACGCGACCGGCGCTCCTGGTCACCGGCACGCTCGACGGCCAGCCGTTTCCCGGCATCGGTGCGTCGGCGGCGCAAAGACTTGTTCCCTTCGAGGCCATGGCTGCCGCCGGCAACAAATATCTTCTGGTGCTCGACGATGCCGACCACATGTATTTCAATGGCACGCGAGGGTTGCGCGACATCGGCACCACGGGACGCGACAAGGTCGACTTCGCCGCCGTGGAAACCAGCGGATACCGGCTGGTCAAGGCCGTCTCCACGGCCTACTGGCTGGCCTGCCTGCGTGACGACGAAACCGCCATGCGCTGGCTCAAGAACGGTGGCGCCAGCGCGCTCGTAGGCTCCCTCGGCTCGTTCAAGACGAAATGAATCGGAGCGGCTCTGTTCAGACCAGGCTCTTCCAGGTTTCGACCCAGGTGAGCGCCTCCTCGTCGGGCAGCGGCTGCGTCGAGGCATCGACCTCTAGCCGATCGCCGATCCGCCCGGCGCCACACAGCGCGAAGACCTTGTCCAGCTTCTTGCCGCCGCCGCAGAACGTGTCCTGATAGGTCATGTCGCCGAGCGCAATGAGGTCGTATCGGTGGCCCGACAGGTCGGGGCGTTCGCGTTCGAGGGTTTCGGCGAGCGGCAGGATGTTGGTCGGAATGTCGCCCGAGCCGTGCGTGGCGCACACCACCAGCAGGACGTCGTTGCCGGCGAAATCGGCGGCGCTCGCTGCCTTGTCGCTGACGCCGACCGCGTGGCTGGCGCCTTCGAGCACCGGCTTCAGCGCATCGGCCACCATCTGGGCATTGCCCGATTCGGTGCCGACCAGAATGAGGATATTTGCCATCCCTGCCGACATAGGAGACTGCGAGCCGCCCTGCGACGCGACAGGTTGGCGCGAGGCCAGTCGCTGTCTGACAGCGACCAGTTGGCGCGCCGAGGACGCCATGCCAGTCTGCGGCCCATCATGGATAGCATCACCGAAGAAATTCCTGTCATTGCCGCCCTCGAAAGCGGCGTACTGACACTCACCCTCAACCGTCCGCAGCGGCTGAACGCCATGAGCAACGCGCTGATCGAGGCGATGAACCGCGAGCTGGCGCGCGCCCGCGAGGACGCCAACATCCGCGCGGTGCTGCTCACCGGGACCGGCCGAGGCTTCTGTGCCGGCGCCGATCTGGCCGGTACCGGTCCGATCGATCCGGCCGCGGCCCGCCAGCCCGATCTCGGTGCCGACATGGACCGCATCTTCAATCCCCTGATCCGCGCCATGCGCGAGCTGCCCAAGCCGATCGTCGCCGCGGTGAACGGCGTGGCGGCGGGCGGCGGCGCCAACCTGGCGCTGGCCTGCGATATCGTCCTGGCGGCCCGTTCGGCCCGCTTCGACCAGGCCTTTGTGCGCATCTCGCTGATTCCCGATCTTGGCGGCACCTGGTTCCTGCCGCACACCGTGGGCGATGCCCGTGCCCGCGCACTTGCCATGCTGGGAAGCTCGGTGCCGGCCGAAGAGGCCCAGCGCATGGGCATGATCTGGCAGGTGGTCGATGATGCGGCGCTGATGGAAGAGGCTGGCAAGCTCGCGCGCAAACTTGCGGCCGGCCCGACGCTGTCCTATGCCGCGATCAAGAAGGCGATCAACGCCGCCAGCGCCAACACGCTCGACCGGCAGCTCGACATCGAGCGTGACAGCCAGCGCGCGTTGGGCCGTAGCGAGGATTTCAAGGAAGGCGTCGCGGCGTTCCTCGCCAAACGGCCCGCGCAATTTACGGGACGCTAGAGCCATGGCTTACGACAAGATCACGCTGGCCAAGGCCGACGGGCTGGCCACGCTCACCTTGAACGCACCGGCCCGGCTGAACGCCGTGTCGCGCAAGATGATCGCCGAGATCAAGTCGGCGTGGGAGGACATCGCCGCCGATGGCTCGGTGCGCGCCGTGCTGCTGACCGGCGCCGGCCGCGGCTTCTGTGCCGGCGCCGACCTCGCTGACCCCGACAGGAAGAACGACGCCGATTCGGGTGCGGCACTGGAGAAATTCTTCAATCCCGTGATCCGGACCATGCGTTCGCTGCCCAAGCCGATCGTCGCGGCGGTGAATGGCGTCGCGGCGGGTGTCGGCATGAGCTTCGCAATGGCCGCCGACATCGCGATTGCAGCCAAATCCGCCTCCTTTCTTCAGGCGTTCGCCCGCATCGGCCTGCTGCCCGACGGCGGCAGCACCTGGTTCCTGCCGCGCCTGGTGGGCGAGCAGCGGGCGCGGGCGATGGCCATGCTGGCGCCACAGATTGCCGCCGAGCAGGCCAAGCAATGGGGCCTGATCTGGGACGTCGTCGAGGATGCCGCGCTGATGTCGACGGCGACCGAACTGGCCCGCCTGTTGGCGGACGGCCCGACGCAGTCGCTTGGCCGCATCAAGGAGGCGATGAACCGGGCCAACGGCAACACGCTCGATCAGCAGCTCGACGTCGAGCGCGACTTCCAGCGTGAGCTCGGCCGCAGCGAGGATTTCAAGGAAGGCGTCGAGGCCTTCCTCGCCAAACGCAAGGCCCTGTTCAAGGGCCGCTAAAGGGAGAAACCAATGACGCCCAACAAGGAAATCACCTCGGGCCTGCAGTTCCCCGAAGGCCCGATCGCCATGCCCGACGGCTCGGTGATCCTGGTCGAGATCGCGCGCGAGACGCTGACCCGCGTCATGCCCGACGGCAAGCAGCATATCGTGGCCAAGCTGGGCGGCGGTCCCAACGGTGCGGCGATGGGGCCGAAGGGCAAGATCTACGTCTGCAACAACGGCGGTTTTAACTGGATCATGCGACCCGACGGCAGGTTATTTCCCGGCACCCAGCCCGACACCTATAAGGGTGGATCGATCCAGACGGTCGATCCCGAGACCGGCAAGTTCGAGACGCTCTACGACTCCTGCGACGGCCGCAAGCTAAACGGTCCCAACGACATCGTGTTCGACAACACAGGCGGCTTCTGGTTCACCGATCTCGGCAAGACCCGCGAGCGCGACAACGACCGTGGCGCCGTCTACTACGCCAGGGCCGACGGCTCGAAGATCGAGGAGAAGGTCTTCCCGCTGGAGCGGCCCAACGGCTGCGGCCTGTCGCCCGACGAAAAGACGCTCTATGTCGTGGAGACGCCGACGGCGCGCTGCTGGGCCTTCGAGCTTTCGGCGCCGGGCGTGATCAAGGACGCCAACGGTCCTTATCGCGGCGAAAAGGGCCGGGTGATCGTGGGGCTGGGCGGTTACCAGATGTTCGATTCTCTGGCCGTCGATTCGGCGGGCCATATCTGCGTCGCCACGCTGATCACCGGTGCGGTGAGCGACATCTCGCCCGACGGAAAGTCGGTGACGCAGTACAAGCTGCCCGATCCGATGGTCACCAACGTCTGCTTCGGCGGCAAGGAGCTGCGCACGGCGTTCGCTACCCTGTCGATGACCGGCAAGCTGGTGAGTTTCGAATGGCCGCGGCCGGGGCTCGCGCTCAATTACCTCAACAAGTAGGCGCTTGGTTTCATGTTCAGTTTCCTCGCCAATCTTCTCCGGCGGAAGGGCAACCTGCTTGTCGCGATAGAGACACCGGAGCTGGAAGGCTACGCTTTCGAAGGCGACTACGCGAAGGTGTCGGTCACCAATCTTGGCCAGCGCTCCATGACGGTCACATCGTTGACGTTGGAATTTCTCGGAAGCCGGAAACTGGCCGATTGCTCGACGGCGCCGCCGGATGGCTCGCAGACATCGCTGCCCGCGACGCTGGCGTCGGGCGAAGTGGCGCGCGTAGCGATCAATCTGAAAGATGTCTCGGACCGGTTGTTGGACCTCGGTTCGAGGACCAGGAGCAGGTTGTACGGCCGTTGCACGGATTCGGCCGGTAACGTCTACCGCAGCGAGCCGTGGAGTCTCCAGCCCGGCCCCTTGAAGGACGAGCTCGACTAGCTCTTTGCTGCCGCGCGCACCTCGCGGCTCGCCACGATCCGGCCGTTGGCATAGGCCTCGTGGTTGGCGTCGACGTCGGAGAGCTTGTAGCGGTAGTTCACCATCATCGCGTAGGACTGGCGAAGCCCGTTGGCGCTGGTGTCGGCCAGCCAGTTCAGGCGCTCGACGATAGCGCCGTTGCCGAGATGGAAATGCGCCACCCGATCGAGAGCGCAGCCCTTGTCGTCAGCGGTGGTCAGGTAGCGCGCCGCCAGCCGCGTCAGGATCGGGCGCAGCGCCTTGTTGATTGCCGGGACGTCCCACCATACCGGCCGGTCCAGCAGCTTGCGCACTGCCGCAGCGCCGGCGGCTTCATTGGTCACCGGCACTAGCGAGGCGATCTCGCCGTGGGTCAACGCAGCGTCGCCCTCGTTCTTCAGCCGGCCGTCGAGATGCTGGCGCAGGCCGGGCACCGGCGAGAGGGTGGCGAAATCCTTGATGTTCGGAAGTTCGCCCGCGAGCTGCTCGGCTACCCGCTTGATCAGGAAATTGCCGAAGCTGATGCCGGCCAGGCCCTGCTGGCAGTTGGAGATCGAATAGAAGATCGCGGTGTTGGCGCGTTCGGGATCGCGCGTCTCGGTCTTGGTGTCGAGCAGGCGCTGTACATTGCCGGCAAGCCCATCGACCAGCGCCACCTCGACGAAGATCAGCGGCTCTTCCGGCATGCGCGGGTGGAAGAAGGCAAAGCATCGGCGGTCCGAATCGAGGCGGTTCTTGAGGTCGCGCCACGAACGGATGGCGTGGACCGCCTCGTAGGCTACCAGCTTTTCAAGCAACGCCGCCGAGGCGCGCCAGTCGATGCGCACCAGGTCGAGGAAGCCGACGTCGAACCAGCCGCCGAGCAGGGGTCGAAGATCCTCGCTGAGCGTCCGTGCTGCCGCGTCGCTCCGGCCCAAGGTGAGCAGCTCGGCGCGCAGGTCGACCACGAACTTCACGCCCTGCGGCACGCCCACGAACTCGCGCAGCAGCCGCACTGCCGGCGCTTCCAGCGAGCGGGCGAGCGCCCGCGGCGGTTCCTTGGAGGCGCGCCAGCGCTCGACCGCGGCCATCGCCGCCTCGCGCGGCAGGCCGTAATCGTGGGCCAGCGTGAGCAGGAATTTCCGCCGGCCGGCCGGCGACAGCGAGAGATAGGCCTGCCCCAGCTCGGCGGCGCGGCCGCGCCGTGCCGTCTCGCCGCCCTTGCCCGCGAGGCAGGCGTCGATACGGCTTTTCAGCCGCGGGATGTCGTCGTCGGGCAGGTCCGGCCTGAGCGGCGCGCCGACCACTTCGCGCGCGCCGCGCGCGGTTTCGACGAAAGCGGTGCGCAGTCGCTCTAGCGTACGGCCGGCGGTGTTGGAGAAGGGAAGAGCCATGGCGCGATTATGTCATGGCAGATGTGGCACTCCAGAGGCACGCATGAATGCGCCTTCACCTGCGACGTTAGGGCTTATCCAGCGCCCGCCACAAATACCAGCTCGCCACGGTGCGATAGGGTCGCCACTTTTCGCCTGCCCTCTCCAGCGCCTGGGGCGAGGGCAGGGTGCGTTTCCTGAAGGCTGTCGCGAAGGCTTTACGCAGGCTGTAGTCGTCGAGCGGCAGCACGTCGGGCCGGCCGAGGCGGAAAATCAGGAACATCTCGGCGATCCAGCGGCCGATGCCGCGGACTTGGACGAGGCGCTCGATCAGCGCGGCATCGTCAAGTGCATGGGCTTCTTCAAGTGTCGGCAGCTCGCCGCCGTCGACCCGACGCGCGAGGTCCTGGACGGCCAGCACCTTGGCTCGCGACAGGCCGCAGCCGCGCAGCTTCTCGTCGGGCGCCTTGAGGATGTGGCGCGGCGTGAAGCCGTCGGTGGCGCGCGGGTAGAGCGCTTCGACGCAGCCGTAGATGGTGGCGGCCGCCTTGTTGGAGAGCTGCTGATAGACGATCGCCTCGGCCAGCGCGCCGAACACGCTGCGCGAGGATTTGAGTTCCATGCGGAACGGGCCGACGGAATCGATGATCGAGACCAGCGCCGGGTCGGCGGCGCGGAGATGGGCGATAGCCTTCCGCGGCTTGAAGCCGAACTCAGCCATTGAGCCGGTCGAACAGCGGTCCGGCACCGACGGCGCTCGCCCTTTCGATCTCGAGCATGCGCCGCTTGGTGGTGACGCCGCCGTTGGCCGAGAAGCCGCCCATCTTGCCGTCGGCGCCCAGCACGCGATGACACGGCACGATGATGGCCACGGGATTGCGCCCGAGCGCCTGGCCGACCTCGCGGGATTCGTGCGGCACGCCGAGGCGCTTGGCGATCTCGCCGTAGGTCAAGGTTTGGCCGGGCGGGATGGTGCGCGCCACCTCGTAGACCTTGCGATGGAACTCGGGCGCGGAAGCAAGGTCGAGCGGAATGTCTATGAGATCGCTCGTACCATCAGCGAGCAGCGCCAGGACCTGGTCGATTGCACGCTGAACACCGGCTGGCGGTGCCTGCTCGATCGCCTCTGCCCAGCGCCGCTGCAGGCGCGCCCGCGTCTTGGCGGCGCTCGATTCGGGCAGCTGCAGGCCCACGATTCCGTTCGGACCCCAGGCCAGTCCGCATGTGCCGAGCGGTGTGCCGAACAGGGTGAAACCGTGGGCGGTCATGGCGGTGATATTGTCCTAACCAGTAAGGTGGTCAAGTGCCTGTCATCAAACTGGCACCGACGGTGGATAGAGTGGCTGGATTGAGTTGAGCCGGAGTCGTTCGGTTGGCCTATCCGCGGGACGCCAGTCATATCCGACTGAAAGAAGCCGTGCGCCGCCATCGCACGTTTTCCCGCGAGGGACTTCTTGAGCGATTGTTCGAGAGGCTCTTTTGCGGCCTCGTCTATGCGCAGATCTGGGAAGACCCGGAAATCGACCTCGAGGCGTTGGCGCTCACGCCCGACTGCCATGTCGTGGCGATCGCCTCGGGCGGCTGCAACGTACTGTCCTATCTGACAGCCGATCCGGCCCGCATCACTGCGGTCGATCTCAGCCTCGCTCATGTTGCCCTCAATCGCCTGAAGCTCGTTGCGGCGAGTCGCCTGCCGTCATGGGAAACGTTCTACCGCTTCTTCGGCGCGGCCGATTCAGAGGCCAATATCGCCGCCTACGAGCGGCTGATCGCGCCGCATCTCGACCCGCAAAGCCTGGCCTATTGGCAGGGCCGCAGCCTGCAGCAGCTCGGCCGGCGGCGGATTTCGATCTTTGCCCGCAACGCCTATCGCCACGGCGTGCTGGGACGCTTCATCGGCGTGAGCCACGCCATCGCCCGCGCATATGGTGTCGAGCTGCGCGACCTTTTGGGCGCCCGGTCGCTTGCCGAGCAGCGGCATTTCTTCGAGACGGCGCTGGCGCCCTTGTTCGACAAGCGTGCGGTGCGCTGGGTCACGGGCAACCGCCTGTCGCTCTACGGCCTCGGCATCCCGCCGGCGCAGTACGAGGCGCTGGCCGGCGACAGCGATATGCGCAGCGTCCTGCGCGCCAGGGTCGAGCGGCTGGCTTGCGGCTTTCCCCTAGAGCACAACTACTTCGCCTGGCAGGCCTTCGGCCGCGCCTATGCCCGTGGTGCCGACGGCCCGCTGCCGCCCTACCTGCGCCGCGAACATTTCGATTCGGTGCGTACCCGCGCCGACCGCGTCGAGGTCATTAACCGGTCGGTCACGGAATATCTCGCCGATTGTCCCGACGCGTCGCGCGACCGCTACGTGCTGCTCGACGCCCAGGACTGGATGACCGACGCCCAGCTCAACGCGCTGTGGGCCGAGATCACCCGCACGGCGCGGCCCGGTGCGCGGGTGATCTTCCGTACGGCAGCCCAGCCGTCGCTGTTGCTGGGCCGCCTCGACGAGACCCTGCTGCGGCGTTGGCACTACGAGGCCGACCGCTCGCATGCGCTCGGCGCGCGCGATCGCTCGGCGATCTATGGCGGCTTCCATCTCTATGTCTTGGCGGGTTGAGCGGTGAGCGACGCCGTCGCCTCCGCCGATCTGATGGACCGGATCTATCGCCGGCAGCGACATGTCTACGATTTCACGCGTAAATACTATCTGCTGGGCCGCGACCGGCTGATCGAACGGCTGGCCCCGCCGGCCGGCTGCCGCGTGCTGGAGATCGGCTGCGGCACGGCGCGCAATCTCGTGACCGCTGCGCACACTTGGCGCGATGTGCAGTTCTTCGGCATCGACATTTCGGCCGAGATGCTGGAAACGGCGCGGCGCCTCGTCGAGCGCGCGGGGTTGGCGCCTGACATCCGGCTGGCGCTGGCCGACGCCACGACTTTCGATCCCGTCTTGATATTCGGTGTGCCGGGCTTTTCCCGGATCTTCATTTCCTACAGCCTGTCGATGATGCCGGGCTGGCAGGCCGTGCTGGACCGGGCGCTGGGCTGCCTGCTACCCGGAGGGGAACTGCACATCGTCGATTTCGGCGGCCAGGAAGGGCTGCCGCGCTGGTTCCGCAGCGCCCTGCGCGGCTGGCTCGCGCTGTTCCATGTCCGGCCGCGCGACGATCTGCAAGCGGCACTTGCGTCGCGTGCGCAGCTGAAATCGATCGAGTGCCCGTTTCGCGGTTACGCGCAGTACGCCGTGTGCCGCCGCCTCACTGACCAGCTGATCCCCGGCTAGCTGCCCCTCGACGCCTGCATGGCCCCTCTGCTGGTAGGGCATTGGCAGGGCCTTCGCCCGGTGCTACCCGGGCAGCAACGATTTGCCGGGAGTACCCACGATGACCGAAGCCTTCATCTGCGACGCCATCCGCACCCCTGTCGGCCGGTACAACGGCGGCCTGGGCGCCATGCGGGTCGACGATCTTGCCGCCCATCCCATCAAGGCGTTGATGCAGCGCAACGGCAGTGTCGATTGGGGCGCGGTCGACGACGTGATCTTCGGCTGCGTCAACCAGGCGGGCGAAGACAACCGCAACGTGGCGCGCATGGCGGGGCTTCTCGCCGGCCTGCCGGTCGAGGTCGCGGGTGCCACGATCAATCGCCTGTGCGGCTCCGGTCTTGAAGCCGCCGGCCATGCCGCGCGCGCGGTCAAGCTCGGCGAGGCCGACATGATGATCGCCGGCGGTGTCGAAGGAATGACCCGTTCGCCCTACGTCATGGGCAAGCCCGAGGGTCCGTTCGACCGCAATATGAAGCTCGAGGACACGGTGCTGGGCTGGCGCTTCGTCAATCCGCGCATGAAGGCGGCCTACGGTGTCGATCCGATGGGCCAGACCGCCGAGAACGTCGCCGGCGAGCACCAGATCAGCCGCACCGACCAGGACGCCTTCGCCTATCGCAGCCAGCGCCGCTGCAAGGCTGCCCAAGACCGCGGTTTCTTCGACAAGGAAATCATCAAGGTCTGCGTCAAGAAGGGCAAGACCGAGACCATCGTCGACAAGGACGAGCATCCGCGCGGCGATACCACGATGGAGACGCTGTCCAAGCTGCCGGCGGCGTTCCGCGAAGGCGGCTCGGTGACGGCGGGCAATTCCTCGGGCATCAACGACGGTGCCTGCGCCATGATCATCGCCTCGGAAGCCGCCGCCAAGGCCAACGGCCTCGTGCCGCGCGCGCGCATCCTGGGTACCGTGTCGGCAGGCGTGCCGCCCAGGGTCATGGGCATCGGCCCGGCACCGGCCAGCAAGAAGCTGCTGGCCAAGCTCGGCATGACGATGAAGGACTTCGATGTCATCGAGCTCAACGAGGCGTTTGCCGCTCAGGCTTTGGCCGTGCTGCGTCAGTTGGGTCTTGCCGACGACGCCGAGAACGTGAACCCCAACGGCGGCGCCATCGCGCTCGGCCATCCACTCGGCGCCTCGGGCGGTCGGCTGATGATCACCGCGCTCAACCAACTCGAGGCCACCGGCGGCAAGCGCGCGCTCTGCACCATGTGCATCGGCGTCGGCCAGGGCATCGCGCTCGCGCTGGAACGGGTCTAGGCCGTCGCGTTCAGGTTGATGCCGCCCTGGCGCATCTCTTTCAGCATGCGCTTCTTGCTGCCGTCGAGGTCGATGGCGGCGGTGGCCTCGACCACGACGGCGACGTCGAAGCCCGCCTGGCGGGCGTCGATTGCCGACCAGGCGACGCAATAGTCGAGCGCCAGGCCGCAGAGGATCAATTTGGTGAAGCCGCGCGCCTTTAGGTAGCCGTCCAGCCCGGTGCGGGTCATGCGGTCATTCTCGCGGAAGGCCGAATAGGAATCGATCCCAGTGTGGAAACCCTTGCGCGCCACCATCTGCGCTTTGTGCACGTTGAGTTCGGGGTGGAATTCGGCGCCTGGCGTGCCTTGCACGCAGTGCACAGGCCACAGGGTCTGCGGGCCGTAGGGGAACTGCACGCTGCTGAACGGGGTCGCGTCTTTCCACGAACTAGCGAATGAGGCATGGCCGGCCGGATGCCAGTCCTGGGTCAGCACGACGTGGTCATGGCGGCCGATCAGGCGGTTGACCAGCGGCACGATGGCATTGGCCCCTGGGACGGCCAGCGCGCCGCCTTCGCAGAAGTCGTTCTGCATGTCGACCACGATCAACGCCTCGTTCGCCATCGTCATGTTCTCCGTCAGAGGGCCGGGATGTCTCCGCGCCCTTGTTCTTCCTCGAATGCGGCGATCCAGTGGCCGAGTGAACCGGTCTCGATGGCGCCGCGCAGGCCGCGCATGATGTCCTGGTAATATTGTAGATTGTGCCACGTCAGCAGCATCGCCCCGAGAATCTCCTCGGCGCGGGTGAGGTGATGGAGATAGGCGCGGCTGTGGTTGCGGCAGGCGGGGCAGGCGCAGTGCTCGTCGATCGGCCGGGCATCGTCGCGATGGCGGGCGTTGCGCAGGTTGAGCTCGCCGCGGCGGGTGAAGGCCTGCGCCGTGCGGCCGGCGCGTGTGGGCATGACGCAGTCGAACATGTCGATGCCGCGCTGCACGGCGCCCACCAGGTCGGCCGGCCGCCCGACTCCCATGAGGTAGCGCGGCCGATCGGCCGGCAGCATCGGCACGGTACGGTCGAGCGTGGCGAACATCGTCTCTTGCCCTTCGCCCACGGCCAGCCCGCCGATCGCGTAGCCGTCGAAGCCGATGGCGCCCAGCGCCTTGACGCTTTCCTCGCGCAACGCCGGGAAGACGCTGCCCTGGACGATGCCGAACAGGCCATAGCCGGGGCGGTCGACGAAGGCCCGCTTGCCTTGTTCGGCCCAGGTCATCGACAGTCGCATCGAGGCGGCGGCAGCAGCCTCCTCGATCGGCCAGGTCGTGCATTCGTCGAACGACATGGTGATGTCGGCATCGAGCAGGCGCTGGATCTCGATCGAGCGCGCGGGCGTCAGGCGATGCTGCGAGCCGTCGACCGGCGAGCGGAAGGTGACGCCCTCGGGGTCGATCTTGCGCAGCTCGGCGAGCGACATGACCTGGAAGCCGCCCGAGTCCGTCAGGATCGGCCCCGGCCAGTTCATGAACTTGTGCAGGCCGCCGAGGGCCGCAATGCGCTCCGCGCCCGGCCGCAGCATCAGGTGGAAGGTATTGCCCAGCACGATCTCCGCACCGGTCTCGGCGACCGACTGCGGCAGCATGGCCTTCACGGTGCCGGCGGTGCCGACCGGCATGAAGGCCGGCGTCTCGACGGTGCCGTGCGCCGTCGCAATGCGCCCGCGGCGGGCCGCACCGTCGGTGCCTAGAAGCTCGAAGGACAGACTCATCGCCGCAACAAACAACAATCGCCGTAGGAATAGAAGCGGTATCGCTCGGCGATGGCGTGGGCATAGGCCGCCTTCATGCGCTCCAGACCGGCGAAGGCCGCCACCAGCATGAACAAGGTCGAGCGCGGCAGATGGAAGTTGGTCAGCAGCAGGTCGACGACGCGGAACTGAAATCCAGGTGTAATGAAGATGTCGGTCTCGCCGGCCCAGGCACGCATCGGCCCATCGCGCGCCACGCTCTCCAGGAGCCTGAGCGAGGTCGTGCCGATAGAGACAACGCGCCCGGCTGAGGCGATGGCGTTGGCGGTGGCTTTCGGGACCTCGCCCCATTCGGCGTGCATGACGTGGGCATCGGTGTCGTCGGTCCGCACCGGCTGGAAGGTGCCGGCGCCGACATGCAGCGTCACGCCGGCGGTCTTGATCCCGGCGTCAGCGAGCGCTGCTATCAGTTCTGGCGTGAAATGCAGGCCTGCGGTCGGTGCGGCGACCGAGCCATCGTATTTGGCGAACAGCGTCTGGTAGTCGGTGCGGTCGCGGACATCGGCGGTGCCGCCGCGGATATAGGGCGGCAGAGGCATGGCGCCCGCGCCGTCGAGGGCGGCGAGAAAGGGCGGGCCGCTGCGATCGAAGGCCAACACGATCGAGCCGTCCTCGTGCTTAGCGGCGACGGTGGCGCTGAGGGACGCGAAGGCAAGCGCGTTGCCCAGCTTCAGGCGCTTGGTCGGCCGGGCGAAGCAGAGCCACTGGCCGCCCCCCAGGTCGCGAATCAATAGCGCCTCGATCTTGCCGCCCCCCGGGCGTGTGCCGAGAAGCCGCGCCGGGATCACCCTGGTGTCGTTGAAGACCAGCAGGTCGCCTTTGTGCAGGAGCGATGGCAGATCGCGCACCATCCTGTCGTTGGGACCATCCGGCGCAACGTCGAGCAGGCGCGCCGAATCGCGCGGCACAGCCGGCCGCTGGGCGATCAATTTATCGGGCAGGTCGAAGTCGAAGAGGTCGACGCGCATCGGCTCTACGCCGTGCCGGTATCCATCATGTCGGTCTCGGAATCGTCGTTGGGCGATTGAGCGCCGGTGTCCACGAGCGCCACGAAGCGGTGCACGCCATCCACCACGATTCTCTTGGCGCGCGCGCGCGTCTCCAGGCAATGGAGATGCGCCAGCGTCTCGCCGAAGGCGAAGACCACCTGGTTGTTGTCGAGATGGCGCGCGAACAGGACAGGCACCATGTCCCAACCGGTCGAGCCCCTGGGTCCGGTCCGCGCGATCGCCGCGGTGATGTCGCCTAACCTTGCATCGTGATGCGCCACCAGTTGGTCGAGTCGTGTGTGCATGCCGACGAAGGGAAAGCCGTGGCGAGGGCAGCACCAGCGCATCGGCCGGCAGGCGGCGGAAGCGCGAGAAGCCGTCGAGGAACCAGGTCAGTGCATCGGCGAAGGGCTCGTTCGGCCACACGCCGACATTGGTGCTGATTTTGGGCAGCACCTGATCGCCCGCGATCAGCACATTGAGTTCGGGGCACCACAGCGAGGCATGCTCGGGGGCATGGCCGCGGCCGACGATGACGTCCCAGCGATGGCCGCCGATGCGTGATCGGATGGGCGTGGATCATGCGCTGGAAGGAACCGGCGGCAAGCGGCGCCACGCCCTTGGCGTAGCCGCCCTTGTGACGATGGAACAACGTCACCTTGTCCGCCGGCACGCCGTTGCGCATGACATGGGCGGCGCGCATGTCCTCGTTCTCGATGAAGTCGTTGCGCGCGGCGATCGCGCTCATGTATTCGCCCAGCGTCATCCAGAGCGGTGCGTTCCAGCGTTCGCACAGCCAGCCGGCGAGGCCGATATGATCGGGGTGAAGATGCGTGCCGACAACGCGGGTCACCGGCTTGCCGCCGAGCCGAGTGGCGAAGATCTTTTCCCACAAGTCGCGCGTGGCCTGCGTATTGATGCCGGTATCGACGATCGTCCAGCCGTCCTTCTCCTCGATCAGCCACAGGTTGATGTGGTTGAGCTGGAAGGGCAGCGGCATGCGCAGCCAGTAGATGCCCGGTGCGACATTCTTGATGTCGCCGGGCTCCGGCACGTCGCCGCAGGGAAAACGCAGTTGCGCCAGAAGGCGTTGGGACTCGGTGATCGCGTCAGGCATGGCGTCCAATCTAACGATTGACGCCGGGCGGGTCACGGCCGTCGGGCAACTGCCCGCCATGCGATATCGCGCCGGCAGAAGCCCTCCGGCCAGTCGATCAGGTCGACCGCGCGGTAGGCCCTGTTGCGCGCCTCCTCGACGGTGGGCGCCATCGCCGACACATTCAGCACGCGCCCGCCGTTGGCCAGGATGCGGGCACCGTCGGCGTTGGTTCCGGCATGGAAGATCTCCACGCCCTCGACCTTGCCGGCCGCGGCGAGGTTCTTGATCTCGCTGCCCTTTTGATAGGCATCGGGATAGCCCTTGGTCGCCAGGATGACGGTGAGTGCCGTCTCGTCCGACCAGCGCAGGTCGAAATGCTTCAGCCCGCCATCGGCACAGGCCATCAGCGCCGGCACGATGTCGGACTTCAGACGCATCATCAGCACCTGGCACTCGGGGTCGCCGAAGCGGCAGTTGTATTCGACCAGCCGTGGGCCGTTCTTGTCGATCATCAGGCCGGCATAGAGCACGCCCTTGAAGGGAATGCCTTCGGCCTTCATGGCGCGCACGGTGGGCAGCACGATCTCGCGCAGCGCGCGCTCGGTCATGGCGGCATCAAGCAGGGGCACCGGCGAATAGGCGCCCATGCCGCCGGTGTTGGGCCCCTTGTCGCCGTCGAAGGCGCGCTTGTGGTCCTGCGCGCCGACGAGCGGCAGGACGTGCTCGCCGTCGCTCAGCGCAAACAGGCTCACCTCCTCGCCTTCCATGAATTCTTCGATCACCACCGCCGCGCCGGCCGCGCCGAAGCGATTACCCGACAGCATGTCACGCACCGCCTCGAGGGCCTGATCGACGGTCTCGGCCACGATCACGCCCTTGCCAGCGGCGAGGCCATCGGCCTTGACCACGATCGGCGCACCCTCAGCCTTGATGTAGGCCTCGGCAAGGGCCACGTCGGTGAAACGCTCGTAGGCGGCAGTCGGGATATTGTGGCGCCGGCAGAGTTCCTTGGTGAAGCTCTTGGAACCTTCGAGCTGGGCGGCTTTCTTGGAAGGTCCGAACACCTTGATGCCGGCCGCTGTGAAGCCGTCGGCCATGCCGGCCACCAGAGGCGCATCGGGGCCGATTACGACGAAATCGATCTTGAGCCGTTGGGCCAGAGCCACCTGGCCCGGGATGTCCTCGGTGCCGACCTTGATGCACTCGGCCACCTGGGCGATGCCGGCGTTGCCCGGGGCGCAGTAGAGCTTGGTACAGAGCGGCGACGCGGAGATGGCCCAACAAAGAGCATGTTCTCGGCCGCCGCCACCCACCACCAGGATTCGCATGGCGAGGCTTTGACCACAGTTTGCGCCGTCGGCACAAGCAGCTAGGCTGCCGCCTCATATGGAAAACTCGGACGCCCCAACCGTCAGCAACATTCCGGAATTCTCTGTCTCGGAGCTCTCGTTTGCCCTGAAACGCGAGATCGAGACGGCGTTTCCCCGGGTGCGGGTGCGGGGCGAGATCAGCCAACCGTCCTTTCCGCGCTCCGGCCACTGCTATTTTCGCCTCAAGGACGAGAACGCCGTGATCGACGGCGTCGCCTGGAAAGGCACCATCCCCCGCCTCGGCATCAAGATCGAGGAGGGGCTGGAGGTCATCGCCACTGGCAAGCTCACGACCTATGCCGGCTCGTCGCGCTACCAGATCATCGTCGACCGCCTTGAACTGGCGGGCGAAGGGGCGCTTCTGAAGCTCCTGGAGGAGCGGCGCAAGAAGCTCGCCGCCGAGGGGCTGTTCGACAACGACCGCAAGCGCGAGCTGCCCTTCCTGCCCGATGTGATCGGTGTCGTGACCTCGCCCTCGGGCGCGGTGATCCGCGACATCCTGCATCGCCTGGCCGACCGCTTTCCGCGTCATGTGCTGATCTGGCCGGTCGCGGTCCAGGGCGAGAAGGCAGCCGCCGAGGTCGCCGCGGCCATCACCGGCTTCAACAAATTTAGCGTCGGTGGCGCTGTGCCACGGCCCGACGTGCTGATCGTGGCGCGCGGCGGCGGGAGTCTCGAGGATCTCTGGGCTTTCAACGAGGAGATCGTGGTGCGCGCGGTCGCCGCCTCGACCATCCCGCTGATTTCAGCCGTTGGCCACGAGACCGATACCACTCTGATCGATTTCGCTTCCGACCGCCGGGCGCCGACGCCGACCGCGGCCGCCGAGATGGCGGTGCCGGTGCGCGCCGACCTGCTGGCCGAGACGCTCGACTACGGCAAGCGCCTGGTCGGTGGCGTCAATCGCCTGCTGCGCGAATCGGCGGTCGAACTGGCCGGCCTGGCGCGCGGGCTGGGCGATCCGCGCCGGCTGATCGAGGAGCGCCAGCAGCGGCTCGATGTCAGCGGCGAGCGGCTGGCCTTGGCGACGCGCCAGCTCGTCGAGCGTCGCGGCCATGCGCTGGCGGCGGCGCGGCTGGTTAGTCCGGTCGCGGTCATCAACGCCAAGCAGCAGTTGCTGATCGCCGAGGCGCGCGTGCTCGAAGGCGCGATGCGCCGCTATGTCGGCGACACGCGCCAGAAGATCGACCGCACCGCCGATCGCCTCGGCCAGTTCGGCGAGCGCCTGAAGCGTGCCGGCAGCGATCTGCTGGAGCGCGGCCTGCAGCGGGTCGATCAGGCGGCGAAGCTCCTGGAAAGCTACTCCTTCCATTCGGTGCTGAACCGAGGCTTCGCCCTGGTGCGTGATCAGGACGGCGCGCCGGTCCTGGCGGCTGCCGGCACGCGGACAGGCGACGTGCTCGGCATCGAATTCGCCGACGGCCGTATCGGCGCGCGCGTGACCGAAGCCCCGACTGCCAAGCCGCGTCCGGTGGCTGCGCCGCCGCGTCGTCGCGACGGCGGCAATCAGGGATCGTTGCTCTAACCCGTCATCCCGAGCGCAGCGCGAAGCGCGGAGTGGCGGGATCTCTCTTGGTAGCGGACGAAAAAAGACCCCTCGGCTACGCTCGGGGCGACGAACGAACGGGAGAATTCACTTATGACCACGTCTTTGTCGGCCGAGACGATCAAGAACTTCATGTATGTCAGCACCGCCACCGTCTCGATGCAGATGATGAAGCGCGGCTTCCGCAATTGTGCGATCAGCGGCGTCAAGCCGTTGAACCCGAAGGCGGCACGGCTGGTCGGGCCGGCCTATACGCTGCGCTACATCCCGAGCCGCGAGGATCTCGACAAGCCGCCGACGCCCGCCGATCCGCCGACCGCCCAGCGTGCGGCGATCGAGGAGACGCCAGCCGGCCATGTGCTGGTGATCGGCACCGAAGGCAACACGCGCTCGGGCACCCTGGGCGACATCCTGGCGCTGCGCCTGAAAGTGCGCGGCGTCGCGGGGGTGCTGAGCGACGGCGCGATGCGCGACTCGCCGGTGATCGGCAAGTTCGACTGGCCGGTCTACTGCACCGGCGCGGCCGCGCCGCCCAGCATGGCCAACCTGCATCCCGTCGAGGTCCAGACGCCGGTCGGTATCTGCGGTGTACCGGTCTATCCCGGCGACGTCATCGTGGCCGACGAGGACGGCGCCATCGTCGTGCCGCGCGGCATCGCCGACGAGGTGGCGCGCGATTCCTTCGAGCAGGAACGGCTGGAGAAGTTCGTCGCCATCCGCATCGGCCAGGGCCGCGAGATTCCCGGCATCTATCCGCCCAACGACCAGACCAAGAAGGACTACGCGGCCTGGATCAAGGCCGGTGAACCGGCGGACTGGCCGAAGTAATTCCCTTTAAAGAGTTCGAGGAAAGCAATGCGATTCGCAACGGTCGAGTACCAGGGCAGGACGTTCGTCAGCTCCGTTGACAGGTCATCGGAGAGCGTGACGCCGCTCGTGATGCGCGATGGCAGCCCCGTGTCCGACCTCATGGAGGTCATCCGCAATCAGGCGCGGTTTACCAGTCTCTATGCCGTCGACGGCAAGAAGATCGCGCTGTCCGCGGTGAGGCTCCGGGCGCCGCTTCCGCTGCCGGTGCGCAACATCATGTGTGTCGGCAAGAACTACCGCGAACATGCCAAGGAATTCGCCGCGAGCGGTTTCGACAGCAGTGCCAGCGGCGCCGCCGATGCGATCCCGACGACGCCCATCATCTTCACCAAGGTGCCGCAGTCGGTGATCGGCCCGGATGAGCCGATTCTTTATCCGACCGGCGTCAGCGAGCAACTCGACTATGAGGCGGAGCTCGCCGTCGTCATCGGCAAGGCCGGCCGCGGCATACCGCTCGGGTCCGCGATGGCGCATGTCTGGGGATACACGATCCTGAACGACGTGACGGCGCGTGACCTGCAGGCCAGGCACAAGCAGTGGTTCCTCGGCAAGTCGATGGACACGTTCGCCCCCATGGGACCGTGGTGCGTCACCGCCGACGAAGTGGATCTCGCGTCGGCGGGAATCAAATGCTGGGTCAATGGCGAGCTGCGGCAGGACGCCAAGTTCACCGACCTGATCTTCGACATCCCGACCCTGATCTCGACCATATCGGCAGGCATTTCCCTCATTCCCGGCGACATCATCGCCACGGGCACGCCGGCCGGCGTCGGCATCGGCTTCAAGCCGCCGCGGTTCCTCGCGAAGGGGGACACGATCTCCATGGAAGTCGACGGCATCGGCCGGTTGACCAATCCCGTCCAATAACGGCTGAGTGCGGCGACTCATTGGGGGAAGCGATGCGCCGGATGATGGTTATGGGATTGCTGCTGGTGTTCGCGGGCTCGGCAGCCGCCCAGGTTATAATGGCGCCGCCGGCACAGGACGCCGCCGGCAAGCAATTCTACCCGCCGCCGCCCGGCATGGCCGCGATCTATTTCTACAGTCCCGTCGCGTCCGGCCCGGGCATCAATGTGTTCCTGGGCCAGAACGAGGTCGGCTGGCTGGGCGCGCGGACCTACATGCGCGTCGACCTGAACCCGGGGTGGCATGCCATGCGCTGCTCGCTTGAATACGTCGCAGACCCTGAGTCGATCACCGTGGCGCCCGGCGACATGCGCTTTGTCGCCGTCGACATGCCGCGCGATCGGGCCGGCTGCGCGATTCGCGAGACCGCCAGCGACGTCGGGCGGGCGAGCGTGCTGCAGGGCTTCCGCGCGCTCACGCGATAGCGGCGTCTAGGAAAGGCTCGGTAACACCACGTCGTTCAGGACGGCGACGTTGACGCGGTTCTGCTCCATGCCGGCCTTGCGGTAGTTGCCGCAATTCATCGCCACGACGAGGTCGAGACCGGGGAAGACGTAGAGTTTCTGGCCACCCCAGCCGATGCCGCCAAACCAGTACTGCCGTTGGCCGTCGACCATGTTGTCGTAGATGTACCAGTGATAGCCGTAACTGCGCGGGCCCTCGATCTTGATGGTGGGCGTCGTGATCCGCTTCACCCAGTCGGCGGGCACGATTTGCTTGCCCTGCCAGGCGCCGCCCGCAAGTGCCAGCTGGCCCAGCTTCAGCATGTCGCGCGGCAGCAGCCGGCAGCCCGACGCAGCGCGCGGCTCGCCATCGGCGCCGACCGCCCACTCGCTGGGGCCGAAGCCCATCGGATTGAACAACACGCGGCGGGCATAGGCCGGCAGCTTCTCGCCCGTGCCCCTGGCAACCAGGCGTCCTAGGATCGCGGTCGCGCCGCCGCAGTAGGTCCATTTCACGCCCGGCTCGCCCACGATGGGCAGTCCGAGGATGTAGCGGAAGCGGTCGGGCGCCGCCTCCATCGCCATCTCGCTGTTGCGCAGATCGTCGCCATAGGGAACGGTAAGTTCGTCCCACTCGAGGCCGAGCGTCATGCTGAGCACGTGGCCGATCGTCAGTTTTTCGCGGCCGGGCTGCTGGGCGAGGTCCGGATATTCGGGGAATTGCTCGTAGAGCTTCGCCTCGGGCGGCGGCACCTTGCCCTGGGCGAGCGCAACGCCATAGACGAGACCCACGATGCTCTTGGAGACAGAGCGGAGATCGTGCAGCACCTCAGGCCCGAAGGTGACGAAGCCGGCAGACATCTGGACTATGTTCTCGTCGATGCCCCGCCCATAGTGCTCGAACACCAGCTTGCCGCCCTGGCTGACCAGCAGCGCGTGCAGGCCGCTCACCTTGCCGCTCTGCTCGGCGGCGGCGAGGCGTTGCTCCATGTCGGTGGGAGCGGCGAGGGCGCGCCCGATGCTTGCGGTCATGGCGGCGGCTCCCAGGCCCCATAGGAGGGGGCGGCGTTGCATCAAGTGTTTGGTCATCGGGTCCTCCTTGGCTTGGACGGGGAGTGCGGCGAGATGGGCGCCTGCATTTCGGAATCGAGCATGAAGCGACGGCGCACGACGGTGGAAAGCTTGCGGGCATAACCCTCGGCTTCGTCGAGATGCTCGACCATGAGTTCGCGCACGCGCTCGGCATCACGCGCGCGGGCCGCCGCGAGAAGGCGGCGGTGCGCGGCCACGTTGGTGTCGCCGAGCTGCTGATACGCGGGATGGGAGGGCTGATCGCCTACGGCCACCATGTGGCGCAGCAGATGGTTGATCATCTCGCACATGAAGCGCAGCAGCGCGTTGGGATTGGCGGCGGCGAGCACGTCGTGGAAATGCAGGTCTTCGCGGCGCTGCGCCACAGCATGGCTGTGGTCCTGCGGCGCCGGCGCACAAGTCGCGATGCTGCGCTCCAGCGCCGCGAAGTCGCCCTCGCTGAGATGCGGAACGGCGCCGGCGGCGAGTTCGGGTTCGAGCAGGCGGCGCACGGCGTAGAGCTGCCCGACGTCGAGGTCACGGAAGAAGAGGTAGTTCTGCAGGAGCTGGAAGGTGCGCTCGAGCGGCACCTCGCCGATCGTGGCGCCGCCCGACGGTCCGGTCGACACCGTCACCAGACCCTGGACCTCGAGCGACTTCAGCGCCTCGCGCGCCGTGCCCTTGCTGACGCCAAACAGCGTCTGCAACTCGCCTTCCTTGGGCAGCTTGTCGCCGGGGCCGATCCGGCGCTCGACGATCCAGCGCTTGATCTCCTCGACCATCAGATCGCCGCGCTTGGGCGTGCGCAGATTGGGAGCAACTGCCATTATTATATTTATTATGATAAATAGAATAGAGTCAATTGGGATCGCCCCACGCGGTATCCTA
>PLYQ01000311.1 GCA_003153415.1 Rhodospirillales bacterium
GCCACCGCGCCGACATAGACGATGACCAGGATCATCGCGATGAACTCGGCGCCGATCAGCACGAACAGCGCGGCGGCATTGAAGAACGCCAGGATGAGAAACAGCACCGAATAGACGGGATTGCGCGACACAACGACCATCAGGCCCGACACCATGACAACGGTCGCAAAGACATAGAAGGCCAGAGCCTGAAGCAGCATGTTTGTCCCCTCCCCCGAGCCCGGCTTAGCGGAAGGCCGCGTCGGCGTGGAGGTTGGCCGCGATCTCGCCTTCCCAGCGGTCGCCGTTCGCGAGCAACTTATCCTTGTTGTACATCAGCTCCTCGCGGGTCTCGGTCGAGAATTCGAAGTTCGGGCCTTCGACGATGGCNNCGGCTGCCGTCGTCGCGCGGCTCGGCCTCGATGGTGATGGCCTGCGCCGGGCAGATCGCCTCGCAAAGCTTGCAGGCAATGCAGCGTTCCTCGCCGTTGGGATAGCGACGTAGCGCATGCTCGCCACGGAAGCGCGGGCTGAGTGGGCCCTTCTCGTGGGGATAGTTCAGCGTCACCTTGGGTTTGAACATGTACTTGAAGGTGAGCAGGAAGCCGCCGACCAGCTCGGAGAGCAGGAAGGAGCGCGCGGTGCGGTCGAGAGAGGCCATTTCTGCGATCTCCCTAGGGCTTCGGAACCAGGCCGCTGAACTGCAGCACGGCGGCGGTAAGGACGACCCAGCCCAATGAGACCGGCAGGAACACCTTCCAGCCCAAGCGCATCAGCTGGTCGTAGCGATAGCGAGGCAGCGTGCCCTTGGTCCAGCTGAAGACGAACAGCAGGAAGGCGATCTTGGAGCAGAACCAAAACAGGCCCCACAATCCCGTCGATGGCAAATACGGGATGGGCGCCATCCAGCCGCCGAGGAACAGCACCGCACCCATCGCCGAGAGCAGGATCATGTTGGCGTATTCGCCCAGGAAGAACAGGCCGAAGGTCATCGCCGAATATTCGGTGTGAAAGCCCGCCACCAGCTCGGCTTCCGACATCGGCAGGTCGAACGGCGTGCGGTTGGTCTCGGCGAGCGACGACACAAAGAAGATGACGAACATCGGCAGCATCGTCAGCCAGTACCAGTCGAAGAACCAGCCGGACTGGGCAACCACTACCTTGGAGAGATTGAGCGAACCGACGCGGAGCAGAATGGTCACCAGCACGAAGCCGATCGAGACCTCGTAGGACACCATCTGCGCCGCCGAGCGCAGCGCACCCAGGAAGGCGTATTTCGAGTTCGAAGCCCAGCCGGCGATGATGATGCCGTAGACGCCGAGCGAGGAGATGGCGAAGAGGTAGAGAATGCCGACATTGATGTTGGCGATCACCCAACCGTCGCTGAACGGAACGACTGCCCAAGCCACCAGCGCCGTCATGAAGGCGATCATGGGCGCGATGACGAACAGCACGCCGTTGGCACTCGAGGGAACGATAGTCTCTTTCAGTACCAGCTTCAGGCCATCGGCGAAGGGCTGCAACAGGCCGAAAGGACCCACGACGTTGGGGCCGCGGCGCAGCTGGATCGAGGCCCAGACCTTGCGATCGACGTAGGTCATGTAGGCGACGGCGACCAGCAGCGGCACCGTGACCAACAGGCACTCGGCCAGGATGACGATGCCCTGGCCCAGCCAGTAGGTCGTGAAGAAGCGAACCAGGTCGGCGGACATGCCCTACTCCGCCGCCAGAAGCTGCGCGCGCGAGGTCATGCACTCGGCCATCGTCTTGGACGCGCGGCTGATCGGGCAGGTCATGTAGAAATTGGCGATCGACGATACGAACGGCGCATCGGTCATCGTGCCCGCCGTGCCGAAGGAGCCCCAGGTGCCGGCCGCCTGCTGGTCGAGCGCGGCAAAGCTCTTGTTGACCGCCACGAGGCGCGCGCGGACCTGGTCCAGCGTGTCGTAGGTCAAGGTCTTGCCGAGACGCTCCGACAGCGCCCGCAGGATCGCCCAATCCTCACGCGCCTCGCCCGGCGGGAAGCCGGCACGTCGGGCAAGCTGCACGCGGCCTTCGGTGTTGACGTAGGTGCCCGGCTTTTCGGTGTAAGCCGCGCCCGGCAGCACAACATCGGCGCGATGCGCGCCGGCATCGCCGTGATGGCCCTGGTAGATCACAAAGGCCTTGCCGAGCTTGGCGGTGTCGATCTCGTCGGCAGCCAGCAGATAGACCACCTCGATCTCGCGCGTCGCGCAGCCGGCCAGGATGCCCGCCACATCGCGACCGCCCCGCCCTGGCACCAGGCCGAGGTCGAGACCACCGACGCGTGCTGCTGTCGTGTGCAGAACGGCAAAGCCGTTCCAGTCGGCACGCACGGCATTCAATTTGTCGGCGAGATCGCGCGCCAGTGCCAGCACGGCGGCGCCGTCTTCGCGAGCGAGTGCCCCCATACCGAGAATGATCAACGGGTTCTTGGCAGCCTTCAGCTTCTCCGCGAAGCTCCCCTGGCCGTCGACCAGGTCGCGCAGGCTGGCCGGGCCGGCGCCGAGCAGCTCGACAGGATAGGTCAGATAGACCGCGGGACCGATACTGCCGATGGCGCAACGGCCATGCAGGTAACGCTTGCGGATGCGTGCATTGAGGACGGGCGATTCCCAGCGC
>PLYQ01000267.1:0-144 GCA_003153415.1 Rhodospirillales bacterium
AAGCGCTCGGGCACCGAGGAGCGCAAGAGCGGCGCCACGGCGAGCCCCGCCTCGAGCACGGCATAGACCGGCTCGAGCCGGCTCACCTCGCAGACGGCGCGCCAGTCGCGCCGCGCCTTGCCCAGCGCCTCGATGGCGACGGGC
>PLYQ01000267.1:156-5648 GCA_003153415.1 Rhodospirillales bacterium
CCCTGGGCTGCGCCTTGGCGAAGCCACGCAGGATGGCGGGCACAAAGCTGCCGATGATGTCATAGGGCACGCCCAACCGGACCTCGCCCTCGAAGGGCGGCGTGCGCATCGAGGCTAAAAGCTCGTCGTTCTGCGCCACCAGCCGGCGCGCCTGCGCCAGCAATCGCTCGCCCGCCGGCGCGAGGACGAGGCCGCGGCCCTGACGCTCGAACAGCTTTGAGTCGAGCGCCGCCTCCAGCCGCTTGATCTGCTGGCTCGCCGCCGCCTGGCTCATGTTGAGGGCAGAGGCCGCCCGCGTGACTCCACCGCTTTCGACCACGGCAAGGAAAGTGCGTATCAGCTCAATCATAATGATATCCGAACGGTCTTATCCAAAACA
Organism: Rhodospirillales bacterium; assembly: GCA_003153415.1. Taxonomy (GTDB): domain Bacteria; phylum Pseudomonadota; class Alphaproteobacteria; order Reyranellales; family Reyranellaceae; genus Reyranella. The sequence continues at coordinate 536 of PLYQ01000267.1, forward strand.
TTCGGTATTCTTATATACCGAATTGGTCATCATGTCGGCATGCAGAGCAAGCTTTCCGGCCTTTGGCTGCCCCTGGTCACGCCGTTCAAGGATGGCGCGATAGATTTCGCGAGCTACGAGCGGCTGGTCGAGCATTTCATTTCGAAGGGCGTCGATGGGCTGTTTCCGTTGGGCACCACGGGTGAATCGCCGACGCTCGACGAGGACGAGAGCGCGGCACTGATCGAGCGCACACTGGCCGTCGCCAAGGGCCGCGTACCGGTGTTCGCGGGCGTCGGCGGCAATGCCACACGCAAGGTCGAGAGGACCCTGAGGCGGCTGGAGCGGCTGGCATTTCGGGGCATCGTGTCAGTCTGCCCCTACTACAACCGGCCGAGCCAGGACGGAATGATCGCCCACTTCCGGGCCATTGCCGCGGCCACCGACCGCGATGTGGTGATCTACAACATCCCCTATCGAACCGCGGTGAACCTCTCGAACGACTCGCTGCTCGAGTTGGCCCTGGTGCCCAACATCGTGGGCGTGAAGGACAGTTCCGGCTCGATCGCCCAGTCGCTCGAGTTGCTTCAGCGCAAGCCCGCCCGTTTTTCCGTGCTGACCGGCGAGGACGCGCTCTATTTCACCATGATGGCCAACGGCGCCGACGGCGGCATTTTGGCCGCCAGCCATCTTTTGACCGAGCGCTTCGTCGAGGTGGGCGAACGCTTTGCCCGCAACGACGTCGCGGGCGCGCGCGCTGCCTGGGCGCCGCTCGCGTCTGTCGTGCCGCTGCTGTTCGGCGAGGCCAATCCAATGCCGATCAAATACTGCCTGTGGCGCCAGGGCCTGATCGCCTCGCCCGAATGCCGCCTGCCGCTGACGAAAATCTCCGACGGCCTCGCGCGCCGCCTCGACGCAGCTCTTACGCCCGGGCTTTCAACAGATCGCGGATCTCGGTCAGCAACACGACTTCCGTCGAGGGCGGCACGGGCGGCGGAGCAGCCTCTTCCTTCCTGATCATGCGGTTGATGGCCCGGATCACCAGGAACAGCACGAAAGCGATGATGATGAAGTTGACCGCCACGGTGATGAAGCTGCCGTAGCCCAGTGTGGCGCCGGCCTTCTTGGCGGCGTCGTAGGTCGCGGCCTGGTTCGAGGCTTGCGTGAGGCCAAAAAAGTAGTTGGTGAAGTCGAGCCCGCCGAAGATGCGGCCGATCACCGGCATGATCATATCGTTGACCAGAGAGTCGATGATCTTGCCGAAGGCCGCGCCGATGATGACGCCGATGGCGAGATCCATGACGTTGCCGCGCAACGCGAATTTCTTGAATTCCTGGAGCATCGTCTTCCCCCTCTGTGGCCTTGAGCTGTGGCCCTGGCCAAAATAGCCCAGGACGGACGGCAGCGCGGCCGTCTTGCCATAATGTTGCCGTAGAACATTAAGAATTTGACATAAGACCCTAATATAAAATAATGTTTTCTGTCCCATAGTGAGGCCGTACCGTCCCCTTACGAAGCGGCCCAGGAGAAGTTCCGATGCGTCTTTTGCTCACCAGCCTCGCGGCGGTGGTCGCGGTCGCCTTTGCCGCCCCGTCGTTTGCCCAGGAAACCCCCGCCGCTCCGGCCACGCCGACCCCGGCTGCCAAGCCCAAGCCCGGCACGACCGCCTACTGCAACACGCTGAAGACCCCGACGTCGCGCAGCGCCTGCCTGAAGAGGGTGCACGCCCAGGCGACGCCCAAGGCCCCGCCGGCCCCGCCTGTTCCCAAGGCAAAGCCCAAGAAGCTCGAGCCGGCTGTGGCAGCGCCCAAGTCCGACAACTCGGCCCAGCTCGCGCCGCCGGTCGCCGCCCCCAGCTCGCCGCAGACCATCACCGTTCCGCCGCTGCCGCAGAAGACCATCTGATTTTGCGCTAAAGCGCCTCCGTCATCGACGGAAGCGCTCAGACGCATTCCGCCTTCGGCGGAATCGCTCTAGTCTCCGCCCTCCCAACCACGGGAGGGCGACATGACTGGACATTCCGCTGCGCTGATTTCGACCGAAGAGTTGGCGCGCCGCATGGGCGCGCTGGCGCTGCGCGTCTTCGACTGCACGACCTACCTGCGGCCCCGGCCGGAGGGCGGCTACAACGCCGAGAGCGGCCGCGCCAACTACGACCAGGGCCACATCCCCGGCGCCGCCTTCCTCGATCTCGGCGCCGAGCTCTCCGACCCGCTGTCGAAACTCCGCTTCACCCTGCCGCCGCTCGGCGATCTCACCAAAGCCTTCGCCGCCAAGGGCATCGGCCACGGCAGCTTCGTCGTGCTCTACAGCCACGCCTCGCCGGTATGGGCCACGCGTATCTGGTGGATGCTGCGCGCCGTGGGCTTCGACGACGCCGCCATCCTCGACGGCGGGCTCGACAAGTGGAAAGCGGAGAACCGCCCGCTCGCCGCTGTGCCCACGTCCTATCCGCCGGCGACGCTCACCTTGCGCGGCCGGCCGCAGCTCTTCGTCGACAAGAACGACATCAAATCGGCGATCGGCAGGAAGGACACGCTGACGCTGAACGCGCTGAGCCACGACCAGCACAAGGGCAGCGGCGGCGTGGTCTATGGCCGGCCCGGCCGCATCGCCGGTTCGTCCTGCGTGCCGGCCGCCAGCCTGTTCGGGCCGGACAAGACGCTGAAGCCGATCAGCGAGCTGCGGGCGGCCTTCGAGGGTGTCGGTATAGCGCCCGACAGACGCGTGCTGGTCTATTGCGGCGGCGGCATTGCCGCCTCGCTCGATGCGTTTGTGCTGACGGCGCTGCTCGGGCACAAGAATGTCTCGGTGTATGACAACTCCATGCAGGAATGGTCGAACGACCCCAGCCTGCCGATGGAAGTTGGATGAGGAGGACACAAACGTGGCTGCCTACATGATCGTTGAGGTCGAAACGACCGACGAGACCCTGATGGCCGAGTACCGCAAACTGACGCCCGGCCTGATCGCCAAGTTCGGCGGCAAGTTCATCGTGCGCGGCGGCACTACCCACACTCTCGAAGGCGGCTGGAATCCCGGACGCATCGTGGTGATTGAGTTTCCCGACATGCAGGCGGCGCAGCATTTCTACTATTCGCCCGACTACCAGCCGGCGCTGGAAATGCGACTCAAGGCCGGCCACTCGAAAGCCATTCTGGTCGATGGCCACAACGAGTGAACTGGCGGCCTATCGCGCGGTCGGAACGCTCTACAACGCGCTGATGACGGCGCTGGTGCTGGGTCTCATCACCCGGCGCGGCGAAGAGACCGCGCGCGACTACGTGTTCCGCCACTTTCGCCGCCAGCATCTCGAGAAGTTTTTGCCCGGCCTGCAGAAGCTTGGCCTCGCTGGCGAGCCGCCAGCGCCGGCCTGCGCNNAAGGCCTGGGTGCGCTATCCGCCGCCGCGCTGGATCTGGCGCGGCACGGCGATCGCCGCGGTTCCGTCGAGCGTTTCGGCCGCCATGCTGCATGGCTGGCACGGCCACAACGGAGTCTCGCTCGGCAAGCCGGGGCTGGGCTTCGTCTGCACCGGCATGACGGTCGATGGCATGCCGGGGCTGGAAGGTTACTACATCGAGCACCACCGGCCTCTGAGGGAGGAGGAGCGTGTGCGATTCGCCTACCGTACGGAGGAGATGCCGCGCGTCGACTGGAACGCGCAGCCCAAACTGGAAACCGCCAACTGGCCGGAGGAACGGCGGCTGCGGACCTTCCGCTCCTATGCGCTGGAGTATCTGCGCACCATGCTGCCGACCCTGCAGGAGCTTCTGGGTCCGGCCGATGCGTTGAAGGAGCTGGGACGCGTGGCGCGTCTTGTCGGCCTGCAGTTCCACGAGGAGACGGCGCGCGACATGGACCTGCCGACTGACGTCGAGCGCGGCGATATCCAGAGCGCCCGCGATTTCGCGCGCTGGCTGTCGGCGATCCTCAAGGCCGGAGGCGAGGAGATCGAGACCTCGGAGCGCGATGGTGCCGTCACGGTGACGGCCAACGGCTGGCGCGCCATGCGCGAAATCACGCTCGTCGATCCGCCGAAGGCTTTTGACGCCTGGAACGAGCTATGGCTCGGCGCCGCCGCGGCACACGACCGGTTCCTCAAGGTTCAGACCACCCGCTCGCTCGGCGAGCGCGGCTGGTCGATCGCCTGGCGAATCGCCGCGAGGTAACCCGCCGGCAGCGTGCGGCCGCCAATCTCCCCGCCGAGCTCGACCAAGGGCACCCAACGCGCATCGAGATGTTCGTGACTCAGGGTCGCTTGCGCCGGCCCGCTCAGCCGGCAGACATAGGCCACGATCTTCACGAAGCGCTGCGGCAGCACCTCGAACAGATGATCGTCGAGCAGCGCGCCGACCTCGATCTCTAGCCCGGTCTCCTCACGTACTTCGCGCTTCAGCGCCGCGCGATGATCCTCGCCTGGATCAGGCCGCCCGCCCGGCAGATCCCATTCGTCGCGCTCATTCAAAAGCAACAGCACGCGGCCTTGGTGGATCAGGACACCTTTGACGGATACAGGGTGCGTGTTCATGGATCCCGACAATATCATGCGGACCGCGCGCATCTCTGCGCGCTNNATGCCCATCGGAGCCTTCTTCTCGGGCTTCTCGGCGACCATGGCTTCGGTCGTCACCAAGAGACCCGCCACCGAAGAGGCATCCTGCAGGGCGGTACGCACGACCTTCACCGGATCGATGATGCCGGCCTTGATCATGTCGACATACTCGCCCTTCTGGGCGTCGAAGCCGTAGTTAGTGTCCTTCTGGTCGAGCATCTTGCCCGCCACCACCGCGCCGTCGAAGCCGGCGTTCTCGGCGATCTGGCGGACCGGCGACTGCAGCGCGCGGCGCACGATCTCGATGCCGACCTTCTGGTCGTCATTGGCNNCCTGGAGCTTCTCCTTGTCGTAGTCCGAGGTCGTCTCCTCGATCTGCGCCCGGATCTGGGTGCAGCGCGCGGTGAGGTCGGCCTTCTTGCCGCCGCCGTCGACGATCGTGGTGTTTTCCTTCTCGACGATGACCTTCTTGGCCTTGCCGAGCATGTCGAGCGTGACGTTCTCGAGCTTGATGCCGAGGTCCTCGGAGATCAGCTGACCGCCGGTCAGGATCGCCATGTCCTCGAGCATCGCCTTGCGGC
>PLYQ01000182.1:0-11826 GCA_003153415.1 Rhodospirillales bacterium
CAATCCCTACCGCGCCCACCATTGCTTTCGCGGACCAGCTACACGGTCGCGCCCTGTTCCTTCGCAATCCAGCTCTTGGCCTCGCCGGCGTAATTCGCGCCGGGATTGCCGCGCACCGTGGTGCGCCACATCATGCGCTGCTCCTTGTCGGCGTCGTACCAGGTCGCGGTGTGAACGAGGCAGCGGTTGTCCCACACCAGCACGTCACCCTCGGTCCATTCGTGGACATAGACGAACTCGGGTCGCGTGTAGTGGGTCATCAGTGCGTCGAGCAGCTTCGCCCCGTCACCCTGCGGGCCAGGCTGCAGGCCGACGAAGGGGCCGTCGAACCAATCCATCTGACCCGATTCGCAGAGATAGAGCGCGCGCTTGCCGGTCACCGGATGCGTGCGCACCACGGGCTGGCGCTGCGAGCGCTCGTGGGCGGCGAAGGCGCGCGGCGTGGTACCGGCAACCGCCGCCTCGCGCGAACGTCCGGTGCCGGGCTGGGCATGCAATCCTTCCAGCCCCTCGACCCTGGCCTTGAGCTCGTCGGGCAAGGCCTCGTAAGCCAGCGTGCCATTGGCAAATATGGTCTGGCCGCGCTCCCGCGCGACGGGATTGGCGGCAAAGAACAGCGAGATGTCGGGCGGTGGCCGGCGATAGCTCTGGTCGGTATGCCAGCCCTTGCGCTGCGGATACTGCACCGGAAAGCGGCCGTCCGGCGCGAGCGGCGGCTCGGGACGTCGCGGCGGCGGGCGGGCGCCCGACACCATATTAGTCACCATGAAGATTTCCGGCACCGTCGAATGGACCATGTTTCGGCCCGTCAGCAGGGTGCGGTAATCCTCGATCTCCGGCCCGAACAGGCGGCTCAAGCGCACCAGCAGCTCGGGCTTGCCGGCAATCTCGTGCAGGCCGGGAATCAACAGCAAGCCGCCTGCCTCGGCCAGCGCCTGGGGCAAGCCGTAGGGCAATGAGTCGGCGATGGAGCGGCCCAGCCTCAGAATCGCGCCAAAGGTGGCACCGGGTAAAGGGCTGGCGATTTCGAAATGGGCGCTCATAAGCGTTCCTCTGCGCACTGCGGTGTGGACGGCCTCGCGCATAGTAATTCAATATCGATGCCAATTTGGCGAAGAAAGAACCGCTTTGAGCACACATTCCAAGCCCGCCGATTTCACCGCGATGAGCCGGCTGTCGGCCGACATAGACCTCGACGCCGACGGTAAGGCCACGGGTTTCGTCCGCGTGCCGCACTCGGTGCACCGCTCCGCCTATGGCTGGATTCCCATTCCCATCGTGCGGATCAAGAATGGCAAAGGACCCTCCGTGATCATGCAGGCCGGCACGCACGGCGACGAATGGGAAGGCCAAATCGGGCTCGGCAACCTGATCCGCGAACTCAAGCCGCGGAACATCCAGGGCAAGCTGATCATCCTGCCCTCGGCCAATTTCCCGGCGGCGATAGCCGGTACGCGGACCTCGCCGATCGACGAGGGCAACCTCAACCGCCTGTTCCCCGGAGATCCCGAGGGCACGATCACCCAGCAGATCGCCTACTGGATCGAGCATCACCTGCTGAAGGGCGCTGACTACTCTTTCGACTTCCATTCGGGCGGCAGCTCGCTCACCTATATCCCGAGCGCGCTGGCGCCGCGCCACGGCGACGCCAAGCGCATGAAGATCATCATCGGCATGCTGAAGGNNGGCTCGCTCAAGGTCGCCGAAGATGGCATGCGTCGCGTGCTTCAACACATCGGCCTGCTCAAGGGCATCAAGGTGCCGGCGCCCTCGACCACGCGCCTCACCGAGATCGGCGGCGACGACTACTACATCTATGCCTCGGACTCGGGCCTGTTCGAGCCGCTGGTCGACCTCGGCGCCGAGGTCAAGAAAGGCCAGCCGGCCTGCCGCATCCACTTCCATCACACGCCGTGGCGCGAGCCCGAGGTGCTGCGGTTCAAGCGCGCCGGCCTGGTGCTGTGCAAGCGCGTCCCCGCGCGCTGCGAGCGCGGCGACTGCCTGTTCCATCTGGCGACGGACACTACGGCCTGAACGGCGGTCTTGAAGCTCTACTTGCAAGCCCGGCAGGAAAGCTTCGGCGCCGTCCGCCTTCCGTCCTTGCGCGGGCGGGCGGCGGCGTGGCCGCAGGCCGAACAGCCGTCGATCTCGAAGTGGACGTAGTGCGTGGGATCGCCACAGCTCTCGCACGGCAGGCCGCGGCGCGAGCCGATCGAGCCGAAACCGGGCGCCTGGCATTTTGGGCAGAGCGTCGCGAGACGCCAGGCGAGTTTCCACGACAGAGCGCGCAGGACTTTCATGCGCATCGGATTGCGATGGGCGCGCATGTCGGAGTAAAGCACCGCCTTGCCGTCGTCCGAGCGCCGCGCCTCGCGATCCATCGCCGAGATGACTTCACCGACGGTCTCCAGGCCCTTGACCGGTGCGCTCATGTCGCTGTTGCAGCCAACGAACACGCCGTACTGGGGGAAACCCATGCCCTTCAAGGCCAGCAGCCTGTCGGGATCGCCCGCCTTGAACCTCATGAGTCGCCAGATCGTGCGATGCGTGACGAGCGTCTCGATCAACCGGATGCCGCGCTTGCGGTCGATGAAGGCCATGATCTCGACGCCGGCGGGATTGAGCGGCAGGCGGTCGATCGGACCGTAGCTGCCCTCGTTGGCCATGCCGCAATCGACGTCGAGCGTGCGGAAGACCATCTCGGCCTTGAGCAGCGACGTCTCGACCAGCGCGTCCGGCCGCGGCACCTCGCCTGAGAAGGTGCCGAGCTCGTCGGTGTCGAGCTGAGGCGCCACGACGACCTCGGCGCCGATGACCCGCCGAAACGGCGGCGCAATCGCACGCTCCTTGGCGTGCATGGTCGCCAGACCTATGCGTTTAGTTGCGTAGGGATGCCCGGACAAAGACACGACACCGCAGATGAATCGTTGACGCCTACTCCGCGGCTTGGCGAGCCGCCTGGCGCACGAGCTGCTGCTCGACCAGGGTTGCCCAATACGACGCGCCGAGCGGCAGGATGTCGTCGTTGAAATCATACCCCGGATTGTGAACCATGCAGCTGCCCGCGCCGTCGCCGTTGCCGATCCAGATGTAGCAGCCGGGCTTCTTCAGCAGCATCCAGGCGAAGTCCTCGCTGCCCATCGCCGGCGTCGGGTTGCGATTGACGTTTTCGAGGCCGACCAGTGCCGACGCGGCGTGGGCGGCGAACTCGGTTTCCTGCACACTGTTCACGGTCGCCGGGTAGCGCCGCTCGTAGCGCCACTTGGCGATTTCGGCGCCGAAACCCGCCGCGATGTTGCGCGCGATCTTCTCGATCTGCCTTTCGATCATGTCCTGTACCGGCTTCTTGAAGGTCCGCACGGTGCCGCGCAGCGTGCACTCCTGGGGAATGACGTTCCAGGTGTCGCCAGCATGGATCTGGGTGGTGGAAACGACGGCGGTGTCCATCGGATCGACGTTGCGCGCCACGATCGACTGCAGCGCCGTCACGATGTGGGCGCCCACCACCACCGGATCGATGCCGTGGTGCGGCATGGCGCCGTGCGCGCCGACGCCTTTGATCACCACTTCGAAGATGTCGTAGGCGGCCATCATCGGGCCGGGACGGACGGCGAAGCGGCCGACCGGAATGCCCGGGATGTTGTGCATGCCGTAGACGCCGTCGACCGGGAACTTGTCGAACAGCCCCTCCTCCACCATGACCCGGCCACCGCCCTCGTTCTCCTCGGCGGGCTGGAAGATGAAATAGACCGTGCCGTCGAAGTTCTTGGTTTCGGCCAGGTACTTGGCGGCGCCCAGCAGCATCACCGTGTGACCGTCGTGGCCGCAGGCGTGCATCTTGCCGGGGATCGTCGACTTGTGGTCGAAGTTGTTGGTCTCGTGCACGTCAAGCGCGTCCATGTCGGCGCGCAACCCGATCGCCCGGCCGGAGTGGCCCGAGCGCAACACGCCGACCACACCTGTCTTGGCCAGCCCGCGGTGGATCTCGATGCCGAAACTCTTCAGCTTGTCAGCGACAACGTCGGCCGTCCGCACTTCCTCGAATGCCGTCTCCGGATGGCTGTGAATGTCCCGACGCCAAGCGGTCATGTCCTTGTGAAACGAGGCAATGCGGTTAATGACCGGCATTCAAACTCTCCAAAAAAATACGGCAGCGGATCGTAAGGGAGCCCCGTGACGGGTCAAGCGCGCCGAGCATGCGCTCACGCACATCACGGCCCCTGCAAGTTGTTTTCGGAGATTTCGGCCGTCATCGCGCGAAGTAGCTGCGCTCCTCGACCGCAAGACGTCCCTCTTCGATGGCGTGACAGGCGACCGTCCCGCCGTCGATCGGCAGTGCCTCCGGTCGTTCGACCTTGCATCGTTCGTTGGCGAACGGACAACGCGGGTGGAAGGAACAGCCGGAGGGCGGGTCGAGTGGGCTCGGCACCTCACCCGCGACAGGCGCGCGCTGGCGGCCGGTCATGTCGAGGTCGGGGATCGTGTCGAGCAGCATCCGCGTATAGGGGTGCTTGGGCCGGCGGAACAAGGTCTCGGTCGGCGCCACTTCGACCAGGCGGCCGAGGTACATCACGCCGACGCGGGTCGAGATGTGATAGACGACCGCCAGGTTGTGAGAGATGAAAAGATAAGTGAGGCCGTAGCGGCGCTGCAGGTCGACCATCAGGTTCAGGATCTGCGCCTGCACCGAGACGTCGAGCGCCGAGGTCGGCTCGTCGCACACCAGGAATTCCGGCTGGCTGGCCAACGCCCGGGCGATCGAGATGCGCTGGCGTTGGCCGCCCGAGAATTCATGCGGGAACTTGCGGCCGTCGGCCGGCGTCAGCCGGACCTGGCGCAGCAGCTCGCCGACGCGCTTTTCCAGGTCGGCCTTGCCCGACGACAGGCCGAAGGCGCGGATCGGCTCGGCGATGATGTCGAACACGCGCCAGCGCGGATTGAGGCTGGCGAATGGGTCCTGAAAGATCATCTGCATGCGCCGGCGAAGCGCTGCCATATCGGTCCGACTGCGCTTGGCGGCCATGTCGTTGCCGTCGAACTCTATGGTGCCGGCGGTCGGCGGATAGAGGCCGACCACCAGGCGCGCCACCGTCGACTTGCCGCAACCCGATTCGCCGACCAGCGAGAAGGTCTCGCCTTTGGCGATGGCGATGTCGATGCCGTCGACTGCCTGCACGATCTGGCGCGGCTTGCCCTCGATCTGGCGCACCAGCCACGGTGCCGAGACGTCGAAATGGCGCTTCAGCCCGTGGATCTCGATGAAGTTGCGCGCGCCGCCGGTCATCGGGCCGTCAGGCATCGACCGTCTCCTTGACGATCGGGGCGCCGACGCCGCCGTTGGCGTGCAGCCAGCAGGCCGCGCGGCTGGTGCCGGCCGACATCAGGTCCGGCCGCTCGACCAGGCAGCGCTTGCCGACGAAGGCGCAGCGCGGGTTGAAGGCGCAGCCGGGCGGGATTTCCGTCAACCGCGGCATGGCGCCGTCGATCTGGGTCAGTCGGTCGGTGCGCACACCGAGGCTCGGGATCGAGCCCATCAGCCCCTTGGTGTAGGGATGCTGGGCGTGCTTGATGACGTCGCGCACCGGGCCGATCTCGGCCAGGCGGCCGGCATACATCACCGCCACGCGATCGGCGGTCTCGGCGATCACGCCCATGTCGTGGGTGACCAGCATCACCGCCGTACCGTGATCGCGGCAGAGCCTCTTCAGCAGCGCGATAATCTGCGCCTGGATGGAGACATCGAGCGCCGTCGTGGGCTCGTCGGCCACGATCAGGCGCGGGCCGGCACAGAGTGCCAGCGCGATCACCACCCTCTGGCGCATGCCGCCCGAGAACTGGTGGGGATAGTGATCGATGCGGGTTTCGGCGCCGGGGATGCCGACCTCCTTCAGAAGATCGAGCGCCCGCGCCCGCGCCGCACGTGCCGACAGCGACAGATGGGTCTGGATGGTCTCGACCAGCTGGCGGCCGACCGAATAGAGCGGATTGAGGCTGGTGAGCGGATCCTGGAAGATGGCGCCGATGCGCGCACCGCGGACCTTGCGCATCTCCTCATAGGGCAGATTGTCGATGCGCCTTCCCTCGAGCCGAACCTCGCCTCCGGCAATGCGGCCGGGCGGTTCGAGAAGGCCGATGATGGCGTTGCCGGTCAGCGACTTGCCGGCGCCGGATTCTCCAACGACTCCCAGGACCTCGCCGGGCGCGATGTCGAAGGAGACATCGTCGACGGCCAGCAGCGTGCCGCGGCGCGTCGGGAACTCGACCCTGAGGTTCTTGACCTCGAGCAGCGGCGGATTGTTCGACTGTGCAGCCATCAGCGCAGCTTGGGATTGAGAGCGTCGCGCAGCCAGTCGCCCAGCAGGTTCACCGCCAGCACAACGGCGGCCAGTGTGGTGCCCGGGAACACCGTGATCCACCAGTCGCCCGACTGCAGGACTTCGTTGCCGATGCGGATCAGCGTGCCGAGCGAGGGCTGGGTCGACGGCAGGCCGACACCGAGGAACGACAGCGTCGCCTCCGAGATGATCGCGAGGCCTAAGTTGATGGTGGCGATGACCAGCACCGGTCCGGTGACGTTGGGCAGCACGTGGCGGACCATGATCAAGAGCGGCGACAGGCCGATCACCCGTGCCGCCTGGACATACTCCTTGTTCTTCTCGACCATGACCGAACCGCGCACGGTGCGGGCATACTGNNACCCAGAACGACAGTCCGATCGCACCGATGATGACGTAGACTGCGATCTCGTCGTGGCGCCTCACCGAGACCAGGCCGCGCACGATGCCGTCGATCAAGAGCGCCACCAGGATCGCCGGGAAAGTGAGCTGCACGTCGGCCGCGCGCATGATCACNNCCGAGCGCGATGCCCAGCACCATGGCCACGATCACCGAGGCGAAGCCCACGATCAGCGACAGCCGCGTGCCGTACATGATCGAGGACAGCACGTCGCGGCCCTGGTCGTCGGTGCCGAGCGGAAAGGTCCAGTCGCCGTCGGGCGACACGAAGGGCGGCGGCTTCAGCCCGTCGCTGAGGCTGAGCGTCGCCGGGTCGAATGGCGTGTGCGGCGCAAGCAGTGGCGAGAGGAAGGCGATACCCACGATCAGCACGGTGGCGGCCGCTGCGACGACGGTGAGCGTCGAGGACTTGAAGCTCCACCAGATGTCGCTGTCGCTGGCACGACGCAGCCAGGCGGTCATCGATACCGTCATCAGTGCGCTCCGCGCGCGGCGCCGACCTGCCCGCGCAGGCGCGGGTCGACGGCGAAATAGAGCAGGTCGACCACCAGGTTGATNNACGCCCGGCCAGGCGAAGACGGTCTCGGTGACGAGCGCGAAGGCAATCAGCGCGCCGAGCTGGAGGCCGGCGACGGTGATGACCGGCACCAGCGTGTTCTTGAGCGCATGACCGAAATTGACGGCGCGGTTGGAAAGGCCGCGGGCACGCGCGAACTTGATGTAGTCGGTGCGCATGACCTCGAGCATTTCCGAGCGCACCAGCCGCATGATCAGGGTGAGTTGGAAGAGGCCGAGAGTGATCGAGGGCAGGATCAGCGCCTTCAGGCCGGACCAGGTGAGGAAGTTCGTCGTCCACCAGCCTATTTTGACCGTCTCGCCGCGCCCGAACGACGGCAGCAGGTGCAGGATCACGGAGAACAACAGGATCAGCAGGATGCCGACCAGGAAGGGCGGCAGGGACACGCCGAGCAGCGACACGGCCTGCAGCCACTGGCTCGACCAGTGCCGCGGATAGAGGCCGGTATAGACGCCCATCGGAACGCCCACGAGCAGGACGAACAGGGCGGCGCAAAAGGACAGCTCGATGGTTGCCGGTGCGCGCTCCAGGATCATGCGGCTGACCGGCTCGGAAGTGCGGTAGCTCAGGCCGAACTGACCGCGCGCGGCATTGCCGATGAAGTGCAGGAACTGGATCGGCGCCGGGTCGTTCAGGCCCAGGCTCTCGCGCAGCGCCTCGCGCTCCTGCATCGAGGTGTCCTGGCCCACCATGGCGTTGATCGGATCGCCGACGTAGCGGAAGAGAAAGAAGGCGACCACGCCCACGGTCAGCAGCACGATGACCGACTGAAAGACGCGTCTCAGGATGAAGACAAGCATGGATGCGTGGGACCCGGCCGGAGGCCTAGCAGGATTGACGCCAAAACGGAACCGGCCCCGGCTGCAAAAGCGTCCGGGGCCGGTTGCCGAAGGTTAAAAGCCGCTACTTGATCGTCACGAAGCGCAGCGGGAAGGAATTGTCGGCCGGCTGCACCAGACTGACGTTCTTGCGCGCCGCCCAGATCAACGCCTGCTGGTGCAGCGGGATGTAGGCGAAGTCGTCGACGTAGAGCTTGGTCGCTTCCCTGATCATGACGTCGCGCTTGGTCTTGTCGGTCTCCTGCTCCATGGCGTCGGCCAGCTTGTCGATCTGCGCGTTCGAGTAGCCGCCGGCGTTGAACAGGCCCTTCTTTGTGGTCGCGTTCGGCGTCTGGATCAGCGCCTCGAAGACGTTGTGCACGTCGTAGGTCCCGCCCGGCGACCAGCCGAGCATGTAGAAGCTCGTATCGCCCTGCTTACCGTCTCCCTTGCGCAGGATTTTAGCGAAGTAGAGGTTGCGAGTCTGGGCGCGGAGATTGACCTTGATGCCGATCTTGGCGAGCATCGCCACGACGGCCTGGCAGATCTTCTCGTCGTTGACGTAGCGGTCGTTCGGGCAATCCATGCCGAGTTCGAAGCCCTCGGGGTAGCCGGCGTCGGCCAGCAGCGTCTTGGCCTCTTCCGGCTTCAGCAGCGGTGCCCGCTTGTCGAGATCCTTCATGTAGCCGTTGATGCCCGGCGCCACCATCAGGTCGGTCGGGAAAGACTGGCCGCGCATCACCGTGCGCCTGATCGCATCGACGTCGATCGACCGGTGGATCGCCTCGCGGACGCGCTTGTCCTTGAACGGGTTCTTGCCCTTGACGTTGGACTCGAGCAACTCGGCACGCTCCTGGTCCATGCCGAGATAGACGATGCGGATCTCGGGACTTTCCAGCACGTTGATGTTGGGATCCTTCTTCAGCGTATCGGTATCGGCCGGCGGCACCTCGTACATCATGTCGATGTCGCCCGCCTTCAGCGCCGCCACGCGGGTCGCCGGGTTGGCGACCGGGGTGAAGATCACCTCGGTGAGGTTGTGCGTCGGCGTGTCCCACCAGCCGGGATTGGGCACCAGCACCGTCTTCTCGTCGGCCTTGCGCTCCTTCAGCATGAACGGCCCGGTGCCCACGGCATTGCGGGTCGCGAAGTTCTCCTCTTTCTTGGTCATGTCGGCGGAGTTGAGGGCGTTGTTCTTCTCCGCCCAGGCCTTCGACATCATGCCGAGCGCCGCCCATTTGTCGGCGAGTAGCGGGTCGGGATACTTGGTGATCACCTCGACGCGCAGGTCATTGACCTTCTTGATCTCCTTCACCGAGGAGAAGTTCGAACCCATGTTCGAGCCCGGGCCGTTGGCCCGGTTGAGCGAGAAGACGACGTCATCGGCGGTGAACGGCGTGCCGTCACTGAACTTCACGCCCGGGCGCAGGTCGAAGAACCAGGTGGTCTTGTCGGCCTGACCCCACTTCACGGCAAGCGCCGCCTCGAGCTTGAGGTCCTTGTCGCGACGGACCAGCGGATCGTAGATGTTCTGCGTGAACGTCAGCAGGAAGGTCTCCTGCCGGGCGTAGGGGTCCATCGAGCTGACGTCGCCCGCATTGGCCCATTTGAACGTCTTGGCGTCGGCTATGGAAACAGCCGCGAGACCCGCGCAGAAAACGGCGGTCATCGCCAAGGAACGGCGGAAACTGAAGTTCATCCTTAACCCCTTCATGATGGTCGGCACGCAACTCCCCGGCCATGCGCCGACGCATACCTCAAAGTAAATTGCACTGACTGTGACGGGCCGTCAATTCCACAAAAAATTCGCATGGTTAGGCCTACGGCACGTAGTTGGACACGCCCTGCCAAGGGTCGCTATCGTGCCGATCTCGCGTTTCTCCAAGGGTGCAGCCATGAACGACGTTCCACGCAGTTTTCGAGGCAATTCCAACGCCGCGCGGGATATTGCGCATCACCTGCACCCCTACACCAACTTCAAGAAGCACGAGGCCAGCGGTCCCCTGACCATCGTGCGCGGCCGCGGCGTCTACGTCATGGACGAAGACGGCAAGGAATATATCGAGGGCATGGCTGGCCTCTGGTCGGCGGCGCTAGGCTTCAGCAACGAGCGGCTGGCGACGGTCGCCTACGAGCAGATGAAGCAGCTGCCGTTCTATCACGCCTTCAACCAGCGCAGCCATGAGCCGGCGATCAACCTCGCCGAGAAGATCAAGGCGATGGCGCCGGTCGAGATGTCGAAGGTGTTCTTCGCCAACTCCGGCTCCGAAGCCAACGACACCGTCGTCAAGATGGTGTGGTACTTCAACAACGCGCTCGGCCGACCGCAGAAGAAGAAGATCATCTCGCGCATCAAGGGCTATCACGGCGTCACCGTGGCGTCGGCGAGCCTGACCGGACTGCCGAACAACCACCGTTCGTTCGACCTGCCGATCGCCGGCATCCTGCACACGAGCTGCCCGCACTATTATCGCTTCGGCAAGGACGGCGAGAGCGAGGAGCAGTTCGCGACCCGCTGCGCCGAGGAACTCGAGGCGCTCATTATCAAGGAAGGCGGCGCCGACCAGGTCGCCGCAATGATCTGCGAGCCGGTGATGGGAGCCGGCGGTGTGATCGTGCCGCCCAAGGGCTACTACGAGAAGATCCAGGCAGTGTGCGCCAAGTACGACATGCTGTTCTGCGCCGACGAGGTGATCTGCGGCTTCGGCCGGACCGGTAATGTCTGGGGCTGCCAGACACTGAACATCAAGCCCGATATCCTGACCTGCGCCAAGGCGCTGTCGGCCTCGTTCCTGCCGATCTCGGCCGTGATGATCACCGAAAAGGTCTACCAGGCGCTGATGACCGAGAGCGACAAGATCGGCACCTGGGGCCACGGCTTCACCTACTCCGGCCACCCGGTCGCCGCTGCCGTGGCACTCGAGGCGCAGAAGATCTACGAGGAGATCGACCTGTTCGGTCATGCCAAGCGCATGAGCCCGATCTTCCAGAAGCACATCCAGTCGTTCGCCGACCATCCGCTGATCGGCGAGGCCATGGGCATCGGCATGTTCGGCGCGCTCGAGATCGTGGCCGACAAGAAGACCAAGGCGTCGTTCGATCTCGCCACGGTCGGCGCCGGCAATCGCGTGTCCAACCATGCCCAGGCGCGCGGCCTGTTCGTGCGCAACATGGCCGATCGCGTCGCCATCTGCCCGCCGCTGATCATCAACGAGACCGAGCTCGCCGACCTGTTCGGCCGGCTCCGCCAATCGCTCGACGCGGCACTGGGCGAGTTGCGGTCGGAAGGCCACTTCAAGGGCTGACGTGAGCGAGGCAACCGCCCGGCCCACCTCAACGCCGCCGCTCGGCACCAGTGCCCGCATCCGCAGCCGGGCGATCTGGGCGGTTGCCCTGTTCGCGGCGTCCGTTCCACCGGCCATCGTCGGAATGGGCATCGCGGCGGGGACAAGCGAGCAGGCGAACGTGGCGATGCCACTCGCCTTCCTGTTCTGGTCGCTGGGCGTCCTGATGGCCCTGTGGGCGGCCTTCCCGACCCTGCGCTACTGGGAGGGGTTGCCCACCCAGATGCGTTGGTTGGGCGCGCTGCCGATGCTGTCGGTGTCGTTGTTCCTGAGCGCCGCCGTGATCGTCGCGACCTTCTTCTAACTGCGAATCATTCGCAGAACCCCATTCACGCGTTCGTGTTTGAGATAG
>PLYQ01000182.1:11918-14688 GCA_003153415.1 Rhodospirillales bacterium
GGCCGCCATCAGCAGCCAAGGCTCGGGTGCCGGTGGCACGCGCAACATCTCGGGCACCAACACGCTGCACGTGGCGCTTGAGCGCGAGCTCGCCGCCTTGCACGCCAAGGAGGCCGCCCTCGTCTTCACCTCGGGCTACGTCGCCAACGAGACCACCCTGCAGACGCTCGGCGCCATGCTGCCGGGCTGCGAGATTTATTCCGATGCGTTCAACCACGCCTCGATGATTGCCGGCATCCGCCACTCGGGCGCGGTGCGCAAGATCTTCCGCCACAACGACCTTGCCCATCTCGAGCAGCTGCTGGCGGCAGCCGATCCCAAGACGCCCAAGATCGTGGCCTTCGAATCGGTCTACTCGATGGATGGCGACATCTCGCCGATCGGCGAGATCTGCGAGCTTGCGCACCGCTATGGAGCGCTCGCCTATCTCGACGAGGTGCATGCCGTCGGCATGTACGGGCTGCGCGGCGCCGGAGTTGCCGAGCGCGACGGTGCGCTCGACAAGGTCGACATCGTCCAGGGCACGCTCGCCAAGGCATTCGGCGTGGTCGGCGGCTACATCGCCTCGACCGAGGCCACGATCGACTTCGTCCGTTCCTGCGGCTCGGGTTTCATCTTCTCGACCTCCATGCCGCCCGCCATCGCGGCCGCCGCACTTGCCAGCATCCGCTACGTCAGCGCCCATTCCGAACTGCGCGTGCGCCATCAGGAGCGGGCCGCGACGCTCAAGCGTCGCCTGGCGGCAGCAGGCCTGCCGGTAATGCCGTCGGTCACGCACATCGTGCCGGTTTCCGTGGGCGATGCCGCGCTCTGCAAGCAGGCCAGCGACCTCCTGATGGATCGTCATTCGATCTACGTACAGCCGATCAATTACCCGACGGTGCCGCGTGGCACCGAGCGGCTGCGGCTGACGCCGACACCGCTGCACAGCGACGACGACATGGCGCGCCTGGTGGCGGCCCTTCAGGACGTCTGGCAAACGCTCGGCCTGGGACTGCGCGCCGCCGCCGAGTAAGTCAGGCAACGGGCACCGGCGCACCTTCGACCGTGCGCATCGTCCAGATGCGCGAGCGGACCAGCACGAAGCCGATCAGCACGACCATGGCCAGCGCCGGCAGGAACATGGCGATCTTCAGCCCCCAGATTGCCGCCATCGAGCCCGCCAGGAAGGCGCCGATCGGCCCGCCGCCGCCCAGTCCGAGCTGGAAGAGCGACATCAGCCGCGCGCGGTGCGTCGGCGGCGCCACGATCTGCAGCACGGTGCGCCCTTGCGTGAGCGTGATGCCCGCCCCCAGGCCCCAGATGAAGCACAGTGCGTTCAACAGGATGAAGGGCGGCTGCAGTGCCATGGCGAACAGGATCACGGCACCGACGGACACGGCCAACACGACGAGGCGCCCGCGCAGCGTGAGGCGTCGTGCAAGACCCGCGAAGGCGATGGCCGCCACGATAGTGCCGGCCCAGAACGCCAGGTTGACGTAGGCCAGTTCCGCCGCGCCGCCGCCATAGATGTCACGCACGACCAGCGGAAGGACGGCCATGAACGGCCCGACATAGAACACGCCAATGCCGAAGTTAAGCAGCAGCACCGGCCACATCTGCTCCGAGCGGGCGGCCTCGGCGATGCCGTCGCCGATGCTGCGCCAGAAGCTCGGGTGCTCGACCGGCGGATGCGGCGGCGGATCGGGCAACCGCCAGACAGCGACGGCGCCCAGCAGCACGAGGCCGGCCTGCAGCATCAGCAAGGGCACGGCGCCCAACCGGTCGGCCTGCGAGGCAGAGGCGATGCCGATCAACTGGCCGGCGAACTGCAGCGCCGTTGCGAGCGCCACGGCCCGCGGCAGGTTGCCCCGCGCCACGCCCGGCAGTAGCGCATCGCGCGTCGGCACGGCAAAGGCGCCGATCGATCCCGCTGCCAGGCCATAGGCGATCAGCAGCGGATAGCTGAGCCCGCCTCTCATCAGCACGAAGGCCAGCACCAACGGCGGCACGGCGTAGAAGAAGTGGTAGCGCAGCAGCAGACGTCGCGCGTTACCGCGGTCGGCGACCAGCCCGCCCAATGGCAGGAACAGGATGGAGGGCGCCATCAATGCCACCTGGGCAATGCCGACGGCGAAGGCGTCCATGTGCAGCACGATCGCGGCCAGCCAGGAGAACAGCACCATCTGGATGCCCAGAGGCACGAACCAGCTGGCGAGGCCGACGAGATAGACCGGAAAAGGGTTGGAGGGGGAGGCCACGGGAGGATGCTTGCCTGAAAGGGAAACCGACTATATCTTGTAAAGACTTAGTGCCGCTTGCTCATCCAATAGTTAACGATACATAGCCGTGCCCTCCGTCCCCTCGGAGCCCCGGCGATGGCGGAGCGGGAAGACGATGACGACAGCATTCAACCGTGCCACCCTGGCGAAGGTTCTGGAAATCCTCGACAGCAGCCACGCCGGCGAAGCGCTGGCCGCGGCCAAGCTCGCCTCGGCCATGGTCCGTGAGGCAGGCCTCACCTGGGACGAGATCCTGGTTCCCGATATTCGCCCGCGCGCCAACCAGCTTACGGCAGCAGGGCGACCGGCCGGCAGCGGCCCGTTCGGCTACCGCCGCGACCGCGAGCTGTCGCCGCACGAGCAGTTCTTCATGGTGCTGCTCAGCCCGCGCACGCCGACCGACATCAAGCGGAAGCTGCGCAACTGGGAAGCCCGCGTGCTCGACGGCGAGATCACGCCGCAGGAAACGCAGGACCTGAAGTTCATGTACCAGAGCTTCGTCGCCTAGA
>PLYQ01000329.1 GCA_003153415.1 Rhodospirillales bacterium
GATCGGCAAGAAGGACATGGTGCACAATTCGCTGTGCCCCAAGATCGAGGTCGACTCGGAGACCTACGAGGTGCGCGCCGACGGCGAGCTTTTAACCTGCGAGCCCGCCCAGTCGCTGCCGCTGGCGCAAAGGTATTTTTTGTTTTGATCATCGATCCCGTCGTCCCGACCGGAGCGCGAAGCGCGCAGTGGAGGGACCTTTTTCCCCCGGGGACTTTTCTTCGTACTGAAAAAAGGTCCCTCGACTGCGCTTCGCTCCGCTCGGGACGACGGAGGAGGTGGACGTTATGAAACGAGCCCTCGACGTGATCCGCGCCGGCCGTTGGCCAGTGGCGGAGCGTATCGACACCGTCACCTTGCTGTTCGACGACCGCTATCGGCGGCGCCTCCGGATGCTGGGCGATGGCGGGCTCGATTTCCTGCTCGATCTTGCCGAGCCCTTGGTGCTGCACACGGGTGACGGGCTCAGGTTGGAGGAGGGTGGTTTCGTCGAGGTGAAGGCCGCCGAGGAGGATCTGGTCGAGGTCCGCGGGCGCGACGCTGCGTCGTTCGCACGCGTCGCCTGGCATCTTGGAAACCGCCACCTGCCGGCGCAGATCGAGAGCGACCGCATCCTGATCCGCGACGATCACGTGATCGTCGATATGCTGAAGGGCCTGGGTGCCGAAGTCCGCAAAGTGCGCGTGCCCTTCGACCCGGAGGGCGGCGCCTACGGCCAGCACAATCACGACGTCGGCCATCACCACGGCGCGCTGCACGGCGAGCGTCATGGCTAAGCCAACGGCGGTTGATCCGCTCTACCGCCTGCTCGCCTGGTTGTCGCCGGCCTACCCGATCGGCGCTTTCAGCTACAGCCACGGCGTCGAGACGGCGGTCGAGGCCGGCTTCATCAAGGATCGCACGTCCCTGGTCACCTGGCTCGAAACGGTGCTGCAGGACGGCACCGGCCGCGTCGATAGCGCTTTGTTCGCATCGGCCTGGCGCGCCGCTACGGCCGGGGATTGGCCTCAGTTCGATGCCATCGCCGAGCGTGCGACCGCCTGGCGCGGGACCTCGGAAATGGCCCTGGAATCGCGCCAGCAGGGCGGCTCGTTTCTGTCGATCACCCGCACCGCCTGGCCGCACCCTTCGCTCACCGCCGCACACGACCGGCTGGGCGGGGAACTGGCGTTGCCGGTAGCCGTGGCGCTCGCCGCTGCGGCGCACGGCATTGCGCTGGAGGCGGCGCTGGGCGGCTATCTGCACGCCTTCACCGCCAACCTGATCTCGGCTGCCGTGCGCACCGTGCCGTTGGGCCAAAGCGACGGCCAANNCGCCGCTGCTCGACTGGTGCTCGCTCAGCCATGAGACGCAATACACAAGGTTGTTCCGCTCATGACCCTTCCCATCGTGCTTTCACTGGTCGCCGTGCTGATCGCGGTCGCCCATGCCTGGTGGGCGCTGGGCCGGATCTGGCCGGCGGTCAGCGAGGCTGCTTTGGCGCGGGCGGTGATCGGCGACGGGCGGGTTCGCATGCCGGCGCCCTGGCAGTGCGCGGCCGTTGCCGTAGCGTTGGTCGTCGTCGCGGCTTGGCCGTGGGTGATCGTGGCCTGGCCGCAAAGCCGGCTCGTGCTGATCGGTTCCGTGGTAATCGGCGCGGTCTTCTTCATTCGCGGTTCGGCGGGCTACAGTCCGCGCTGGCGCGCGCATTTCACGGCGGAGCCGTTTCGTACGCGTGATTTCTACCTCTATTCGCCGCTTTGCGTGGCCCTCGGCGTGGGCTTCATCGCGCTGTTGACGCGGGAGATGCAGTGATGGATTTGCGCGGTCCCTTGCGTGTCGGTGTCGGTGGTCCGGTCGGTTCGGGCAAGACCGCACTGGTCGAGCGCCTGTGCAAGAAGATGCGCGATGACTACGACATCGCCGTCGTCACCAACGACATCTACACCAAGGAGGACGCCGAGTTCCTGACGCGCGCCGGCGCCTTGGCGCCCGAGCGCATCGTGGGCGTCGAGACCGGCGNNCCGCGATCCGCGAGGACGCGTCGATCAACCTCGCCGCGGTGTCCGACATCGTGCGCAAATGGCCCAAGGTCGAAATCGTGTTCGTGGAGTCCGGCGGCGACAATCTCGCCGCCACCTTCTCGCCCGAACTCGCCGACCTTACGATCTACGTGATCGATGTCGCGGCAGGCGAGAAGATCCCGCGCAAGGGTGGGCCGGGTATCACCCGTTCCGACCTGCTGTTGATCAACAAGATCGATCTCGCGCCGATGGTCGGCGCCAACCTCGACGTTATGGACCGCGATGCGCGCCGGATGCGCGGGGCGCGGCCATTCCTTTTTTCCAACCTGAAGGAAAACAAGGGTGTCGACGAGGTCGCCGCCTTCATCGTTCGCCAGGGTGGTCTTCCCACCCGCTGATGTTCTGCGCTAAAGGTGTTTCCCATGCTTCGCACGATTTCCCTGATCGTCCTGCTGCTCGGCGTCGCCGGTCCGGCCATGGCCCATCCCGGCGACGGCGTTTCGGGGTTTTTGCATCCCTTCACCGGTTACGATCATCTCTTGGCCATGGTCGGCGCCGGCATGTGGGCGGCGCTTCTGGCGGTGCGCCGGCCGGCGGCGGCTTTTTTCGTGCCCGCGGCCTTCATGGCCATGATGGCCGCCGGGGCAGCTGGCGGATTCGCGGGCATAAAAGTGCCTCTTGCTGAGGCGGGTGTCCTGGCCTCGGTGTTCATGCTGGGCGGCCTTGTCATGGCTGCAGTGCGAGTGCCAATCGTCACGGCAATGGTTGTGGTCGGCTGGTTTGCCATGCTTCACGGCTATGCCCATGCCCTCGAGGCCCCGGGCGACGACCCGGGCCTCTATATACTGGGCTTTCTGGCCGCTACGGCCCTGCTCCATGCGGTCGGGCTGGGACTCGGCTGGGTTGCACAGCGCCTGGTCGGCGACGTAGGCGTGCGGGCGCTAGGAGCCATGATTTTGGCCGGCGGCGCCCTGGTCCTGGCCGCGAACTAGGCTTTCGCCAAAGCATCCACAGGCAGTTTGGCACGGCTTTCGCTTTCGCTCGTTCTGGCGGGGGGTTTCCGTCGCAGAACAAGGAGAGCGGGATGAAATTGGGACAAATCGTGCGGACGGGTCTCGTCGCGGCAGGCCTAGTGGCCAGTGCCACGACCGGAGCGTTCGCCCAGGCAGGACCGATCAAGGTCGGCATTCTGCATTCGCTGTCGGGCACGATGGCGATCAGCGAGACGACCCTGAAGGACGTCATGCTGATGCTGATCGAAGAGCAGAACAAGAAGGGCGGCCTGCTCGGCCGCAAGCTTGAGGCTGTGGTCGTCGACCCGGCGTCGAACTGGCCGCTGTTCGCCGAAAAGGCGCGCGAGCTGCTGCAGAAGGATAAGGTCGCCGTGGTGTTTGGCTGCTGGACGTCGGTCAGCCGCAAGTCGGTGCTGCCGGTGTTCGAGGAGCTTAACGGCCTGCTGTTCTACCCTGTCCAGTACGAGGGCCAGGAGAGCCAGCGCAACGTGTTCTATACCGGCGCCGCTCCGAACCAGCAGGCGATCCCCGCCGTCGACTATCTGATGAGCAAGGACGGCGGCGACGTGAAGCGTTGGGTCCTCGCGGGCACCGACTACGTCTATCCGCGCACGACCAACAAGATCCTCGAGGCGTACCTCCTCCAGAAGGGCGTCGCGAAGGAAGACATCATGATCAACTATACGCCGTTCGGTCATTCCGATTGGCAGTCGATCGTCGCCGACATCAAGAAGTTCGGCTCGGCCGGCAAGAAGACCGCCGTCGTGTCGACCATCAACGGCGACGCCAACGTTCCGTTCTACAAGGAGCTCGGCAACCAGGGCATCAAGGCCAAGGACATCCCGGTCGTGGCGTTCTCGGTTGGCGAAGAAGAGCTGGCCGGCATCGACACCAAGCCGCTGGTTGGCCATCTGGCTGCCTGGAACTACTTCGAGTCGGTCAAGGACCCGGCGAACGAGGCCTTCATCAAGACCTGGCAGGCCTTCACCAAGAACCCGAAGCGCGTGACGAACGATCCGATGGAAGCCCACGTGATCGGCTTCAACATGTGGGTCGAGGCGGTGAAGAAGGCCGGCACGACCGATCCTGACAAAGTGATCGACGCCATCATCGGTGTGAAGGTCCCCAACCTGACGGGTGGTATTTCGGAGATGCTGCCGAACCACCATATCACCAAGCCGGTGCTGATCGGCGAGATCGAGGCGAACGGCCAGTTCGACGTCGTGTGGAAGACCCCGGGGCTCGTTCCGGGTGCTGCCTGGTCGCCGATCCTCGACGACTCCAAGAACCTGAAGGCCGATTGGACGAAGCCCGTAAACTGCGGCAACTTCGACACCGTCGCCAACAAGTGCATCGGCAAGGGCAAGTAGGCCCTAGCCTCTTCAACTCACAAGGGCGGGGCGACTTTCGAGTCGCCCCGTTCGTGTCTCCGGGTTAATTCTCAGCTATGTTTTCCTCGCGCCCGATCGTCGTGCTGCTGTCGGCGCTGGCCTCCCTGTTGTTGGCCGGCGGGGCATTTGCCGCCGATCTCGCCACCCTGGTCGGCAATCTCACCACTGGCGGCTTCAGCGAGCGCGAGACGGCGATCACGGCGCTCGCGACCTCCGGCGAGGCGCGCGCCGCGCCGGTCCTCGAGGCCCTGGCGGCGGGCCAGCTCTACGTGCGCACCTCCGACAAGTTCGTGGTCATCGGCAAGCCCGACGGCAACCAGCTTGAGCTGAGCGACGCTATCACGGGCAAGGCTGCGGGCAGCGGGACCGAGGCCGACCTCGACCGCGTGCGCGTCAACAACCGCCTGCGCGGCACCATCGAGGCCGCGGTAGGCTCGCTCACCCTGATGAGCCCCAATCCCAAGGTGCGGCTCGATGCGGCCGAGGCGCTCTTCAAGCGCCGCGATTCGACGGCGCTGGCCGCACTCGACCTGGCGCTGGCTGCGGAAAAGGACCAGCGCATCAAGCGCTCGATGAGCGAGGCGCGCGCCGCCATCGTGCTCACCACAGCCGACTCGACGCCGGCACAGAAGCTCGAGGCGATCGCCCTAGTGCGCGAGCGCGCCGACCGCGATTCATTGAGTGTCCTGCGTACCGTCGCCGCCGCCTCGGATGGCGAGGTCAAGGCCGCGGCCGCCTCCGGCGCCGGCGCCATCGAGCAGACGCTCGGCGCGTGGCAGGCCGCCCAGAATGTCTGGTACGGCATTTCGCTCGGCTCCGTGCTGTTGCTGGCCGCCATCGGGCTAGCCATAACCTTCGGCACCATGGGCGTNNTCAACATGGCGCATGGCGAGATGGTCATGCTGGGCGCCTACACGACCTTCGTCGTCCAGGACATCATCCGTACCTCGGCGCCGCATCTGTTTGACGTCTCGCTGGTGATCGCCCTGCCGCTCGCCTTCATCGTCTCGGGCGTCATCGGCATCGTGATCGAGCGCACCATCATCCGCTTCCTCTACGGCCGGCCGCTCGACACGCTGCTCGCCACCTGGGGCCTGTCGCTGGTGCTGCAGCAGGCCGTGCGGTCGATCTTCGGCTCCTCCAACCGTGAGGTCGGTTCGCCGTCGTGGATGTCGGGCACCTTCCAGCTCGGCCAGCTCAACATCACCTACGGACGCCTATGGATCGTGGTGTTCTCGCTGATCGTGTTCGCGACCCTGATCCTGCTGCTGCGGCGCACGCCGCTTGGCCTCTACATGCGCGCCGTCACGCAGAACCGGCCGATGGCCTCGGCTATGGGCATCCGCACGCCGCGCGTCGATGCGCTCACCTTCGGGCTGGGCTCGGGCATCGCCGGGCTGGCCGGCGTGGCGCTCAGCCAGATCGACAATGTCAGCCCCAATCTCGGACAGGGCTACATCATCGACTCCTTCATGGTCGTGGTGTTCGGCGGTGTCGGCAATCTCTTCGGCACGCTGATCGGGGCGCTGACGCTCGGCGTGGTCAACAAGTTCCTCGAGCCCTACGCCGGCGCGGTGCTGGGCAAGATCTTCGTGCTGGTCTTCATCATCCTGTTCATCCAGCGCCGGCCGCGCGGCCTGTTCGCCCTGAAGGGACGCTCGGTCGAATGATGAAGCATCCCCTCCGTCAACGCGCGCCTCGCCGATGATTACGCGCTTCTTCCTGCAGGGCCTCGACCGCAATCTGCGCCTGTTCATTCTCCTGGTGCTGGCGATCGGCATCCTGCTGCCGCTGTCGAACCAGCTCTTGCCGGCCGGCAACGCGTTCCGGGTGCCAGCATGGGTGCTGCAGCTCATTGGCAAGTACCTTTGCTACGCTTCGCTGGCGCTTGCGGTCGACCTGGTCTGGGGCTTCTGCGGCATCCTCACGCTCGGCCACGCCGCCTTCTTCGCGCTCGGCGGCTACTGCATGGGCATGTACCTGATGCGCCAGATCGGCACGCGCGGCGTCTATGGCAATCCGATCCTGCCCGACTTCATGGTGTTCCTGAACTATCCGGAGTTGCCGTGGTTCTGGCACGGCTTCCGCCATTTCTGGTTCGCAGCGCCCTTGATCGTCATCGTGCCGAGCGTTCTCGCCTTGGCGCTGGGCTGGTTCGCCTTCAGGAGCCGCGTCACCGGCGTTTATCTCTCGATCATCACTCAGGCGATGACTTACGCCCTGCTGCTGGCCTTCTTCCGCAACGACATGGGGCTGGGCGGCAACAACGGCATGACCGACTTCAAGGACATCCTCGGCTTCTCCGTCCAGGCCGACAGCACGCGNNTGCTTTGCCTCGGCACTGGCTCTTGCCATCTTCCTGGTGATAGCGGCCGCCGTCGTCGGCTCGCGCTTCGGCAAGGCGCTGACGGCGGTGCGCGACGCCGAAAGCCGCATGCGCTTCCTGGGCTACCGGGTCGAGGGCTACAAGCTCTTCGTCTTCGTGCTATCGGCGGCCATGGCAGGCGTCGCCGGCGCGCTTTACGTGCCGC
>PLYQ01000107.1 GCA_003153415.1 Rhodospirillales bacterium
CGATCGCACTTGCTGGCAGCATGGCGTCGAGCATCGACTCACCAAACCAAATCATCCCTGGACCAACGGTCAGGTCGAAAGAATGAACCGCACCCTTAAGGAAGCGACGGTGCAGCGCTACTACTACGAAACCCACGACCAATTGCGAGGCCACCTTGCCGACTTCGTCATGGCTTACAACTTCGCCCGTCGCCTCAAGACGCTCTTAGGCCTCACCCCTTACGAATACATCTGTAAGACCTGGTCCAAAGAGCCTGATCGCTTCACTCTCGATCCAACCCATCAAATGCCGGGACTAAACACCTAGGCTCTAGGCCCAGCCCATGCGGAACTTCGTCCTCGCCTTGCTCTCGGTTGCGGTCTTTGTCGCGGGAGCGATGATTTTCGAGCGTTGGCGCCACTTCTGCAGCGACGCCAAATTACGAGCCGACCGGGTGTCGACCTTGGAACTGATTTGCTTCACGCGGGCGTTTGCCCGTCCCGAAGGCGGCTTCACGCTCCTCACGCGGCCGCGATAGACGGGTGACCGCTTCGAGGAGCGGAGCCAAAGGCCAATCAAATTAAGCCGGGTTAAAGGGGCAACATTGCTCGTTTATCGTAACATTGTCGCTCGCGTCCCCGACGTGATCGACATGTCTTTTACCCAAAGACGAGAAGCCCTGCTGGCGTGAGCTGGCGGGCTTTTTCGTTAGCGGCTACCCGCCTGCCTCTACGCAGGCCACTTGACCGACGCCCGAAGACTATTGCCTACCGAGCAGGTTTATAGGTCTTGGCGACGGCGGTTGCCTTCTTCAGGGCTCCCACGATTTCCTTCCCAGTCATCAACACGGTTGTCTTGCTCGACTTGATTGCGCCGCCAGCGCCAGTGGCCAACGCGATGGCAGACATGCTTACGTTGTCGGGCACATCGGCAATGATGACGAGATCATAATCACCAAAGCAATACCAACCACCGAGCAATTTGCCCCCGACGGCCTCGCAGGCTTGGCGGCCCACGGCCTCGGCACGGTTCTGCGGTTTTTTATCCGCATTGATCGACGCGAGGGATATACTGGTCAGTTGGATCATGTCTGAGACCGATATGCCCATTGGGATCGGAGGAGCGAGATTGGCTTGGCCATCGAGGTTGAGTCGGTCGATGGGATCGGTTCCGCATCAGTTTCTCCGATAATCATCTCGGCGCTCGAACCGCCCATGTGGTCCCTCACAAGGGTGAGCAGGGCAGACATCATCTCGGGATCGTCTGTCCAGCCGACCACACCCGACCGGAAGTTACGTGCGGATCGTATGCGCTGTGCGTGAACTCAACCGTGCCCGTGGTATTCAAGGCGCATTGAGTCTCGTTGCCGAAATCGCGTGCCACGTCCGCCGTAGCTTACTGCTTACCGACACGTCTGTTCAGCGCCGCGGGCACTTTAGCGCACCTCCTCATTTTCGGAATCGGCGTCCGTTCCGGCAGCTGCGTTTGGGAGCGGTTCACCGGTAAACTAGGCGGGGAAAAGGTTAGAGTGTTCCGGCGTTGAGTTATCCCCCAGTGGCCGGCACAGCAGTTGGATTTGATGATGGCCGACCGGCATGCCAGGCGATGTAGCTCGCCCCGAGCTTTTCACTGAGGTACTATCGGTCCAAAGAAAGAGAACGACATGGCCGGGGATTCCACGCTGCAAGCAGGGAGCAAGGGAGGCTGGCACAGCGGTCGTTTCGCGCACACTTTCGCTGCCATCGATCTCGGCACGAATAATTGCCGGCTCCTGGTGGCCAAGGCGTCGGTCGAGGGCTTCGATGTCATCGACG
The DNA here is from genome assembly GCA_003153415.1 of Rhodospirillales bacterium. Lineage (GTDB taxonomy): Bacteria > Pseudomonadota > Alphaproteobacteria > Reyranellales > Reyranellaceae > Reyranella. The sequence goes on from PLYQ01000107.1 coordinate 1,795, forward strand.
CCTACTCACGCCCCGTGAGGCTAGGCGAGGGGGTGGCGCTGAACGGGACGTTGTGCGGTGATGCCATCGACCGCACGCTGGATGCGCTGGATGTCTGCGCTTCCAAGATCGAGCGCCATCGCGTGACACGCGCTCGCCATATCGCCACCGAGGCTTGCCGCCGCGCCTGCAACGGCGAAGATTTCCTGCTCGTGGTGAAGGCCCGCACCGGACTCTGCTTCGAGGTCATCCAACCGGCCGAGGAGGCGCGGCTGGCGCTCGCCAGCTGCGAGGATCTGCTCGACCCGGAAATCCCGTACGGCCTGCTCATCGATATCGGCGGCGGATCGACGGAAGTGAGCTGGATCAAGATCGGCCGCCGCGACGACCGCGCCGGCGGCGTGTCGACCGAGCTTCTAGACATGACTTCGGTGCCGTGGGGCGTCGTCACGCTGACCGAATCCTGCGTCGGCGGCCAGCCGCGCGAGCGGGCAGTGAGCCGTACCTGCTACGACGACATGGTTGAGCGCATTCGGAGCGACCTCAGACCGTTCTGCGCCCGCCATGGCATCGGCTCCGCCATCGCCCGCGGCGAGGTCCAGATGATCGGCGCCTCGGGTACGGTGACGACGGTGAGCGCCCATCATCTCGGCCTGAAGCGCTACAACCGCACTCGGGTCGACGGCTCGCGCATCGGCCGCGAGCATATCCTGCGGATCTGCGACCAGCTGTCGGCTTTGTCGGTGGCCGAGCTCACCCATCTGCCGTGCATCGGTGACGGCCGCGCCGATCTGGCGCTGGCCGGCGGCGCCATCCTCGAGGCGATTTGCCGCCAGTGGCCGGCGCCGATGGTGCGGGTGGCCGATCGCGGCCTGCGCGAGGGCGTGCTGATGGACCTGATGCGCCAGGCCGACCGCGACGCCGATCCTTTCTGCCAACGCGGCGCGTAACTTCCATGGCCAAGGGCAAGAGCAGCCTGCCAACCGGGCGGCGGGCCACCGTTCGCGTCAAGACCGCCCGCGGCCGTACCGTATCGCAGCAGCGCTGGCTGCAGCGCCAGCTCAACGATCCCTATGTCGCCGAGGCCAAGAAGCGCGGCTACCGCTCGCGCGCTGCCTTCAAACTGCTGCAGCTCGACGACCAGTTTCGCTTCCTGAAGCCCGGCGTCAAGGTGGTCGATCTGGGCGCCGCGCCGGGCGGCTGGACGCAGGTCGCTGTCGAGCGGGTGAAGGCTGAGCGCGGCGGCGGAGTCGTCGTCGGCATCGACCTCACGGCGGTGCCGCCGATTGCCGGCGCCACGGTGATTGAGAAGGATTTCTACGATGCCGACGCGCCGGCTGTCTTGATCGGGCTGGTCGGCGGGCCGGTCGATGTTGTCCTGAGCGACATGGCGGCCTCGGCAACCGGAGATCCGCAGACCGATCATCTGCGCATCATGGGCCTGGCCGAGGCAGCGCACGATTTTGCTCGCGCGGTGCTGAAACCTGGCGGCAGCTTCGTTGCCAAAGTGTTGCGCGGAGGAACGGAACGAACGCTGCTCGACCGGCTGAAGAAGGATTTCGCCAAGGTCCGCCACGTCAAGCCCGCGGCCAGCCGAGCCGATTCGGCGGAGATGTATGTCGTCGGTACGGGCTTCCGTGGCTAGCAGTTTCAACTATAAGGCTTCGGTAAATTGTGAGGACATAAGTGCGGGCAGTGCGGAATTTTTTGGCGAACCTGGTGCTGTCGGTGGTCTCGATCGTGGTCTGCGTCGTGCTGGCCGAAGGGATCGTGCGGATCATCGACGGCCAGTCGCCGATCACCCTGATGCTGCCCGAGGTGGCGGGCGCCCAGGGCGTCGATACGACCGGTGGCTATCTCGACAAGCTGCCGCGCACCGACGGAGTCGAGCGCGCGTGGTTCTTCCAGGATCCGCCTCCTTTGCCAAACCGCACCAAGCCGCCTCAGGAATGGATCGACCTCGACAAGCAGATCCAACGGGCGCCGCAGTTCGGCCCCAACGGTCTCGCCAATCCGTTCCGGCCCTGGGACATGTTCAAGGCGTGGAACTCGGTCTTCGTCGGCGATCCCTGCAAGCACGAGTATCTCAAGGGCGCGCCCGGGCGGCTGTGGGTCTACGACCCGCCCGACGGCGAGCCGCGGCCGTTCTTCCGCTTTCTGCCCAGCGCCACGGCGCCGGATGGACTGGTGACCAACGCCTACGGGTGGCGCGGACCGCCGGTTCCTTTCAAGCGTGCAGCCCGCACGATCCGCATCGTCTTCGTCGGCGCTTCGACGGTGGCGGAGATCCATCCTCAACCCTACTCGGGGCCGGAATTTCTCGATCACTGGTTGAACCTATGGGCCAAAGCCAAGAAGCTCGACCTGCGTTTCGAGGTGATGAATGCCGGACGGGAGAGCATCAACTCGATCGACATCGCCGGCGTCGTGCGCCAGGAAGTGGCGCCGCTGCGTCCCGACCTCGTCGTCTATTACGAAGGCGGCAACCAGCTGCACCTCGCTACCGTCGTCAAGGAGATACCCACGGGCGTGCCGCAGCCGGCAGGCTGGCTGGCGCGCTGGCTGCGCCAGACGGCGACCTATTCGGCCTTGGCGCGGCGCGCCGAGGGGCTGACCGTAGGCAGCGAATGGCCAAAGCCTGCCTACGAGCTCACATGGCCAGAGGGGCTGGACGAGAACGACCCTGACCTCACGCGGCCGGACCTGCCGGTCAATCTCAGCACCATCATCAGCAAGCTCGATTCGATCCGTGCCGATCTCGCCAAGGTGGGCGGCGAGCTGTCGGTGGCCTCGTTCCACTGGCTCGCTAAGGAGGGGTTGGTGCTGAATGCCGTCCACCATAAACCCATCCTGGAGGCGCTGAACATCCGCTACTATCCGTATCTCTATCGCGACCTCGAGCGCATGACGGCCTTCGAGAATCGCGTCTTCGAAAAGTACGACAAGGTGCACGGGTTGCCGTTCATCGATGTCGCCCGCTACATGCCCTACGATCCCAACCTGTTCAGCGACGCCATCCACAACACGCCGGCCGGCGTCCGCCTGCGCGCCTGGATCGAACTGCAGCAGCTGGTGCCGATCATCGAGAAGAAGCTGGCGAGCGGGGAGTGGCCCAAGCCGGTGCCGCAGATGGGCGACACCCATCCCGCCTTCACGACTCCGCCACGTCAGATCACCTTCGACTGCAAGAAGGCGTCTTAGCTAGCAGCCCTTCACCTGCTTGCTGCACAATTCCTTCAGCACGGGCAGGAGTTCCTGGGTTATGCCGCGCGCGAAGGCGGCATTGGCGGCGCCGTTGGGATGGGGATCGGGAACCGTCACCCACAGGCTCGGCGGAGCAAGACTTTCGACCGTGGGCAGGAGGTCGACGAACTTCAGCCCCTGGCCCTCTACAACGGCGCGGACCTTGGCGGTGACGTCGGGGAAGGGATAGGGCTTGAGTTCGCGTAGCTCGGGAATGTTGAACACGATCAGCGGCACGCCGAGCTTGCGCGCCACCTCGGCGAACCGGCCGATATCGCGTTGCGTGTTCTTCCAGCCGGCCGAGTCCCTGTCATAGAGGCCGCGATAGTAGTGTTTCCAGTCGGGTTGGGAGCCGAACTGGCGAATGAGCGAATCGAGCCGGTAGTTCAGCACGATCCACGCCGCCGAATGCAGATCGAGCCAGCTCTCCTTCGGGTAGGTCGGGATCGGCTCGGCGTCGTTGATGAAATAGGCGAGCACGATGATGTCGGGCTTCAGCGCGACGCCGACCGCCTGGAACAGCATCAGCTCCTGCGTGGTATTGTAGTTGCCGACGCCGAGGTTGAAGCCGTCGACCTTGCGGCCCCGGCGGCCCAGGTCCTCGATCACACGATGGGCGAAGGTTTCCTGCTCGGCCACGCCCCAGCCCATGGCGATCGAATCGCCGACAAAGGCGATGCGGGCCACGCCTGGCGCGGCCTTGTCGGCGATCGCCGGCCCGCGCAGGCCGAAGTCGTTGGTCCGCACCGGGACGCCCATGAGCTCGGCCGCGCTATTGCGCCGATGTCGGTGACCGATGTCGGGGTCGCGCATCTTGACCAGGCGCGCGTACTTCCACATCTCGAGTTCATAGGATTGCCCGTCGTCGATCAGCCAGCGGGTCAGGCCTTCGAGGCAGATTGCGCCGACCACGAATACACCGAACAGCAACAGCAGGTTCTTGAGGGCGCCGGCGAGCTTATCTCGCGGCGATTTGCCGGACGCTTCTTTCATTGAGGATCTGCGCTTGACCGAACTGCTTTAAGTTGGCTGCTGCAATACGCTACGGGCGCTGGTTTTCCAAGTCGCCGGGCGAACCGGCGTGAAATTGCCTGTCGTCCGCCCCGGCGTTCGCGGCTAGATTTCCCGCCTTCAACACAATCCAGAGGAAACCTCCATGGCCATCGGCATGTACTCTGCTTCCGTTCCCGTCTACCAGCGCCAGCTCGGCGCCATTTCCAAGATCCTCGAAAAGGCCTCGGCCTGGGCTGCGGCCAAGAAGGTCGATGAGGCCGTGCTGCTCGGCACACGCCTGATCCCCGACATGCTGCCGCTCAGCCGCCAGGTGCAGATCGCCTGCCGCTTCGCCGAGGAAAGCACGGCGCGGCTGGCCGGCGCGGAAGTGTCCAAGGCGCCGGAAAATGCCGAAAAGACCCTGGGCGAGTTGCGCGGCCGTATCGACGCGGTGCTGGGCTACATCAAGGGTTTCAAGGCCGACCAGATCAATGGCAGCGACGCTCGCGAAATCGTGCTCACCGTCGCCGGCAACCCGCTCAAGCTGACGGGCGAGCAATATCTGCTGCATTTCGCCATGGTGAACTTCTATTTCCATTGCACCACCACCCACGCAATCTTGCGCGAGGCCGGCGTGGAGATCGGGAAACGGGATTTCATAGGCGGTCTGTAAGGGCTTTAAGCTTTGCACACCGGGAGTGCGAAGGCGCCCTTGGCTTATGCGCGGCATGGTGTATAACGCGTCGCCAACCCGGCGGTCCCTTCCAGGGGGCCGCCGTTTTTTTTCACCTTTCCGGAGGTTGGCATGCAGTTTCAGGAAGCACTCACCTTCGACGATGTCCTCCTGAAGCCCGCCGCCTCGGCGGTCCTGCCCAACCAGACCGATGTCCGCACCCGCCTGACACGCACCATCAATCTTGGCATTCCGTTGATGTCGTCGGCGATGGATACCGTCACCGAGGCGCCCATGGCGATCGCCATGGCCCAGGCCGGCGGCATCGGCGTGATCCACATGAATCTCGATCCCGAGGCGCAGGCCAACGAGGTCCGCCGGGTCAAGAAATTCGAATCGGGCATGGTGATCAATCCGGTCACCATCCACCCCGAGCAGACGCTGGCCGATGCCTTGGCGCTGATGGCGCAGCACCAGATTTCGGGCATCCCCGTGGTCGAACGCAACGGCAAGCTGGTCGGCATCCTGACCAACCGCGACGTCCGGTTCGCGACGGACAATTCAACGCCGGTCAGCGCGCTGATGACCAAGGAGCGGCTGGTCACGGTGCGCGAAGGCGTGAGTTCGGACGAGGCCAAGCGGCTCTTGCACCAGCGCCGCATCGAGAAGCTGCTGGTGGTCGACGCGGACTACCGCTGCGTCGGGCTGATCACGGTGAAGGACATCGAGAAGGCCAACAAGTTTCCCGGCGCCAGCAAGGACGAGAAGGGCCGCCTGCGCACTGCCGCGGCGACCACCGTCGGCGAGAAGGGCCTGCGCCGCGCCCAGCTCCTGATCGACGCCGACGTCGACGTCATCGTTGTCGACACCGCGCACGGCCATTCGAAGGGCGTGCTCGATGCCGTGACGCGCGTGAAGAAGCTCAGCAACTATTGCCAGGTGATGGCGGGCAACGTCGCCACGCGCGAGGGCGCCCAGGCGCTTATCGATGCCGGCGCGGATGCCGTCAAGATCGGCATCGGGCCGGGTTCGATCTGCACCACGCGTATGGTGGCGGGCGTCGGCGTGCCGCAGCTCACGGCGATCCTCGAGGCCGCCGAAGCCTGTCATGCCGCGGGTGTGCCGGCGATCGGCGACGGCGGCATCAAATATTCCGGCGACCTTGCCAAGGCGATCGCCGCCGGCGCCGACTGCGCCATGATCGGTTCGCTGCTGGCGGGCACCGACGAGGCGCCGGGTGAAGTGATCCTCTACCAGGGCCGTTCCTACAAATCCTACCGTGGCATGGGCTCGATCGGCGCCATGGCGCGCGGTTCGGCCGACCGCTATTTCCAGGCCGAAGTCGAAAGCACCTTGAAGCTGGTGCCCGAGGGCATTGAGGGCCGCGTTCCTTACAAGGGTTCGGTGGGCAACATCATCCATCAGCTGGTGGGCGGGCTGCGCGCGTCCATGGGCTACACCGGCAATGCCACTATCCGGGACATGCAGACCAAGCGGCAGTTCCTGCGCATCACCGGCTCGGGCCTGCGCGAAAGCCATGTGCACGACGTCGAGATCATGCGCGAGGCGCCAAATTATCGAAGCAACATGTGACGCCGGGCCATTTCGGCGGCGATGGCTTCGGCAATCAATCGGTAGCCTTCGGGGCTGGGGTGCCAGGTGAGATAGACCGCGTTCCGGCCGCGCGCGCGCACCACCCGCTCGGTGTCGTCATACAGGTCGAGCGTGCCGAGGCCCGCTTCGCTGGCGCAGCGCAGCACGGCCTGCGAGATGCGGCGCTGTTCGGCCCCGAACTCGGCATTCTCCCAGACGTAGAAGTCGTACTGCGCCACCACCAGCGTCGGGATCTTCAGCTCCGCCAGGCGCCGCATCAGGAGGCAGGCGAGCCGCTCGCCGGCGCCAGACGGCATGACGCGCGCATGGTCGATGGCCCACTCGTATTGCCAACCCTGGTGGCGCAGCACCGTGTCGATCAGCACCGACCAGCCGAATGCGCTTTGCAGGAACGACAGCGTGTCGCGCGGGTTTGGTGAGGGGGGCACCGGGACGTTGCGCAGCTCGAGCTTGCCGTCCTTCAGCTCGAAATAGGGCTTCTCGGTGCCCCAGGTCCGGCTCATCTCGCTGCGCCTGACGTCGTCGGCGATGAAGCCGACCACGATCGCGGCAGGCTTGACGATGGGGACAAGACGTTCAGCGCGCAGTACGATCTGGTCGAGGCCGTAAGCCGCCACGCCGGCGTTGATCGTGCGCCGGCCGAGCAGTCCCTGCAGGTAGGCTGGCCAGGTCTCGTCGTCGCGCACTTCGTCGCCTTGCGTATAGGAGTCGCCGGTTGCCAGCATGGGTGGTCCGTCGGTGGCGTCGGCGGGCAGGGCCGGCATCCGGCGAAATCCCTGTGCGTCGTAGTTGATGTTGCCCGACGAGAACCCCGGACGCTGCACGTAGCCAAGGACCGGGTCGTAGACGAAGCGACGCCCGGCATTGACGCCATCGGCGCCGGTGCGCTCCTTCAGCACCAGGTTGGGCCAGTGCAGCAGCCACTCCGGGCCGCGGACCAGCCGGCAGCCGAGTTCGAGCACGATCAGCGTCAACAGGACCGAGCCGACAAGCAGCGAGAGACGGCCGATCATGTCATTTGTCGTGCTTGCCCAGCGAAGCCGCCACTGTGTCGGCGATCAGCCGGTTGCCTTTGTCATTCATGTGCCAAAGGCCGTAGAAGCCGCGCGGTCCGTCCTTGCCGCTGCCCGCCGCCACGACGTCGAAGGTGTCGAGGACCTCAAGCCCGGCCCGCTTTGCGCATCCGAGCAGGGCCGCAGTCATGCGCCGCTGCTCGGCGGCGAAAGCGGGGTCCTGCCAGACGACCGGATCGTATTGCGCGACAACCAGCACGCGCGCGCCGCTTTCTTTCTGCAGCTCGGCCAGCCGCCCGGTCAACCGGCAGGCGAGCTGCTCGCCCGACCCCGCCGGGCTGACGCGCAGGTGGTCGCCAAACCAGTCATGCAGCAGGTCGAGGTGACGCAGGGTGAATTCGAACAGGAAGGAGTAGCCCAACGTGCGCTGCCAGAAGCCGAGCGTCGAGCGCGGCTCGGCGCGCACCGGGACCGGAACGTTGCGCAGCATCAGCCTGTCGCCTTCGAAGTCGAAGAAGGGCTTGTCGGCGCTCCACAGGCGTCGCATCTCGGTGCGCCGGATATCGTCGGCGATGAAACTGACGACGATGGCCGAGGGGCGATACACCGCCGCCAGCGCCTCGGCGCGCAGCACGGCCTGGTCGAAGCCGTAGCCGCTGACGCCGCCGTTCAGCACCGGTCGGCCGGTGACCTTCTGGAGGTGTGCCGGCCAGGTCTCGTGGTCGCTCAGCTCCTCGCCGAAGGTGAAGGAGTCTCCCACGGCGAGAATCGGCTTGGTCGTGGCGGCGGGCAGATCGCCGGTCCGACGCAGGCCATCGGCCCCGATGGTGACCCACGGCGAGGCGAAGCCTGGCCGTGGGATATAGCCCAGCTGGTCGTCATGGGCGTAGCGGCCGCGGTCCTGTTCGGCAAGAACGGTCCGCGCGCTGACCACAAAATTGGGCCACAGGAACAGGTATCCGTAGGAGGTCCGCAGCACGAGCTCCAGGGCGAGCAGGCCCACGATGAGAGAGCCGAGGACGAGACCGAGCCTTACAAGCCATTCGGGGCGCTGAGCCTTGGTCAGGGGATAGGCGGGGGACGGCACGGCGCCATTTCAATAAAGCTAAATTTCGCCTGCCGCCAGCGGCAGGGGAGGCCCAGACGAACCGTTGCGCGCGGGCCATTTTCATCGTAGCGGCAGGGGCAATACGAGGATCGATGTGACACCGGGCGCGCGGGTTGCCGCCACCATAGAACTGCTCGACGAGATAACCGGCCAATCGGAACGGCCGGCCGATCTTGTCGCCAACGCCTATTTCCGCGCCCGCCGCTTCATCGGCAGCGGCGACCGGCGGGCCGTGTCCGATCGGGTCTGGAGCATCCTGCGCCGCTACGGCCAGCTCGCCTGGTGGCTCGACCGCACGCAGCATCCGGATCGTGGAGCGCGCGCCATTGTCGCGGCCGACCTGATCCTGGTCGACGGCATGGACATGGCAGGCCTCGCCGCAATTTTCGACGGCGGCACCTACCGGCCGCAGCCGCTCGACCAGCAGGAATATACAGCGCTGCGCCAGATGGAAGGCCATTCGCTGCCCCATCCCGAGCAGCCCGACTGGGTACGGCTGAACGTCCAGGAGTGGGTGGCGCCGCATCTCATCGAGGCCTATGGCGAGGCTGCCTGGGGCCGCGAGATCGCCGCGTTGGAGAACCCGCCGCCGGTCGACCTGCGGGTCAATCGCCTGAAGGCCACGGTCGAGCAGGCCAAGGCGGCCCTTCAGCGCGAAGGCATCGACACCGAGACCATGCGCTATGCGCCCAACGGCCTGCGGCTCAGGCGCCGCCTGTCGGTCGTCTCGGGTCCCGCCTTCCAGGAGGGCCTGGTCGAGATTCAGGACGAGGGCAGCCAGCTCGTCGCCGCCCTAGTCGACGGCAAGCCCGGCATGCTGATCGCCGACTATTGCGCCGGCGCCGGCGGCAAGACGCTGGCGATCGCGGCCGGCATGAACAACAAGGGCCGCGTCGTGGCCATGGACGTCTACGAGAACCGCCTCGAGCGCTCCGCACTGCGCCTGCGGCGGGCCGGGGCACACAATGTCGAGCGCCGCGCCCTCGATGCCGACAATGCCAAGTGGCTGAAGCGTCAGAAGGGCGCCTTCGACCGCGTGCTGGTCGACGCGCCCTGCACCGGCACCGGCACCTGGCGGCGCAATCCCGACGGCCGCTGGACGCTCCGGCCCGAGGATCTCGCCGAGCTGGTGGTCAAGCAGGCGGCTATCCTCGATGCCGCGGCGCGCCTGGTGAAGCCGGGCGGCGGGTTGATCTATGCGACCTGCTCGGTGCTGCCGCCGGAGAACGAGCGGCAGATCGAAGCCTTCCTCGAGCGCCATCCGGAGTTCTCTATCGTGCCGGTGGCCGACCTGTGGGCCGACGTGATCGCCACCGAACCACCTGCGCAAATTGCAGAAAGTCCCTATCTCCGCCTGTCGCCGCTCAGGCACGGTACCGACGGCTTCTTTGCTGCGGCGCTCGTAAGATCTCCTCCTCCCCCGTCAGACGGGGGAGGGCAGGGAGGGGGGGAGTCACCGGCGCCGACATCTCCGGCAAGAGATCATGACTCATGATCTGAAACAGGTGTGCGGCGCGTCGCTTGCTCGCCCCCTCCTGTATCCTCCCCCGCAAGCGGGGGAGGAAAGAAGATGAGCGTCCGCATCCGCCGCGCCAACCAAAACGACTCGGCGGCGATCGGCCGGATCCATGTCGAGACTTGGCAGGCGACCTACGCCGGCCTGCTGCCCGATTCGATGCTGGCGGCGATGTCGGACGTGCGCCAGTCGGCCTGGTGGTCGCGCGCGCTGGCCGACGAACGCGAGGCGCGCGGCATCTTTGTCGCCGACGACGAGGACATGGGCGTGGTGGGTTTCGGCAGCTGCGGGCCGGTGCGCGATCCGCCGGAGGGACTGAACGGCACCGAGGTGCGGGTGGGCGAGGTCTACACGCTCTACGTCGAGCCCGATTTCCAGAACCAGGGGCTCGGCCGGCGCCTGCTCGATGCGTTGTTCCGTCAGCTCCATGCCGACGGCTGCGACACGGTCGTGCTGTGGATGCTGGCCAACAATCCGACTCGGTTCTTCTACGAGGGGCTGGGCGGCGCCCACGTCGGCGAACGGGTCGACACCATGGCCGGCAAGGACGTCGAGGAAATCGCCTACGCCTGGCGCGACCTCGAGGCACCGCTGGTGCGCCGAAGGCTGGCGCCGGACGATTGAGGCAGCGATGAGCGCCTTCGAGACATTGTCGAGTGGCCGTGTCCTTCTGCGGCGCTGGCGCGACGCGGATCGCGAAGCGTTCGCCGCCATGAATGCCGATGTGCGGGTCATGGAATTCTTTCGCAGTCCTCTCAGTCGAGCCGAGAGCGACGCGCTGGTCGATCGCATCGAGGCAAGTTTCAGCGAACGCGGCTTTGGCCAATGGGCCGTCGAGGTTCCGGGCGTTGCGGATTTTATCGGCTTCACCGGATTGTCGGTCGCGCGCTTCAGCGCCCCTTTCACGCCCTGCGTGGAAGTCGGCTGGCGCCTGGCCGTCGAGCATTGGGGACACGGCTATGCAACGGAGGCGGCCCGCCTGGCGCTTGGGCACGGCTTCGGGCATCTCGCGCTCCCGGAAATCGTCTCTTTCACATCGGCAACCAACCTCCGCTCGCGCGCCGTCATGGAACGGCTGGCGATGCGCCGCGATCCTGCCGACGATTTCGACCATCCATCGATAGCGGAAGGCCATCCGCTGCGCAGGCATGTACTCTACCGGCTCTCAGCTCCCTAACCATCCACATCGCACGCGGCTTGCAGGCGCGGCGGCAGGCCCTTATATCCCCCCATGGCCGACCGCCTGCTGATTGTCGATTTCGGTTCCCAAGTCACCCAACTGATTGCCCGGCGCGTGCGTGAGGCCGGGGTGTACTGCGAAATCCACCCGTTCCAGTCGGTCGACGCGGCCAAAATCAAGGCTTTCGACCCCAAGGGGATCATCCTGTCGGGCGGGCCGGCCTCGGTCATCGAGGGCGAGGCGCCGTCGGCCAATCCCGCGATCTTCAAGTCCAACGTGCCGGTGCTGGGCATCTGCTACGGCGAACAGACCATGGCGCACCAGTTGGGCGGCAAGGTCGAGTCGGGCCACCACCGCGAATTCGGGCGCGCCCATATCGACGTCAGGGCGCCGAGCAAGCTGTTCGACGGCGTGTGGCAGCCGGGCGACCGCAAGCAGGTCTGGATGAGCCACGGCGATCGGGTGACCGAGCTGCCGCCGGGTTTCTCGGTTATCGCCACCAGCGAGAATGCGCCCTTCGCCGCCATCGCCGACGAGAAGCGCGGCTACTACGCGGTGCAATTCCATCCCGAGGTCATGCACACGCCCGACGGCGCCAAGCTGTTGCGCAACTTTGCGCTGAAGATCGCGGGCTGCGAGGGCGACTGGACGATGGCTGCCTTCAAGGAGCGCGCCATCGCCCAGGTCCGCGCCACTGTCGGCAAAGGCAAGGTGATCTGCGGCCTCAGTGGTGGCGTCGATTCGTCGGTCGTGGCCGTGCTGCTGCACGAGGCGATCGGCGATCAGTTGCAGTGCGTGTTCGTCGACCATGGCCTGTTGCGCAAGGACGAGGGCGAGCAGGTCGTCCGCCTGTTCCGCGACTCCTACAACATCCCGCTGATCCACGCCGATGCCTCGGAGCTGTTCCTGAAGGCGCTGGCCGGCGTCACCGATCCGGAGACCAAGCGCAAGACCATCGGCGGCCTGTTCATCGACGTCTTCGAGAAAGAGGCGAAGAAGATCGGCGGCGCGCAGTTCCTGGCGCAAGGCACGCTCTANNTGGTGAACCGCCATCCGTTCCCCGGACCGGGCCTCGCTATCCGTATCCCCGGCGACATCACCAAGGAGAAGCTCGATCTCCTGCGGGAGGTCGATGCCGTCTATCTCGACGAGATCCGCAAGGCCGGCCTCTACGACGAGATCTGGCAGGCTTTCGCCGTGCTCCTGCCGGTGCGCACCGTGGGCGTGA
>PLYQ01000255.1 GCA_003153415.1 Rhodospirillales bacterium
CCGATTAAACGCTCGGTGCTCTAGGTCACGGATCCGTGCGATAGATAGTCGTCTCGAAGCCTTCCTGTTCGGACGGTGCCACGAAATAACTCGTGATCTCGTCGAACTCTGCGTCGTTCGCGGCGAAGTCGTGGGTGCCGGCGGCGTTGCGTCGATGCAGGCGCGCCCGGCAGACGTCATCGGGCACGTCGAGGAAATGCATCCGGTGGCCGACGCCGGCCTTCTCGAACAGGCTGCGCGCCCACTTTCGGGTCGAGGGTGTGTTGAGCGGAAAGTCGAGGACGACCGACAAGCCGGCCTTGAGCAGGGCCTCGATGTGGGCGCCCATCGGCTCGCGCAAGCGGCTCGAGTTGCGGCTGTAGTCGGCCACGGTCTTTTGCTCGTCCTTGTAGAGACGCGATAGCCAGTCATCCTCGCTGATCAGTACCGTCGCAGGCGCATCGGCCAGACGGCGGCCGAGCGTGGACTTGCCGGCGGCGATCTTGCCGCAAATCATGTGCAGCATCGGCAAGTCCGGTGCCTAGAGGCCAGCCACGGGAAAGCCGATTTGCCGGCCGTTCTGCGGACGCCGCGTCGAGATCAGCGACCGCGCCGCCTCGGCGCGCCCAGCCCGCAGCATCGCCGACGTCACCACGTATTCGACGAGGTCGCGTTGCGCGCGGCTGCCGCCCAGCCGCTCGTGCGTGGCGAGCAGCGGTTCGATCTCGTTTGCGGCACGGGCCCAGTCGCCGCGCGCGAAGGCGTCGAAGCCGCGGCCCATCGGCGCCAGCATGTCGGCCGTGGCGCCGCGTGGGCTCTCGACGAATTTGGCCAGGGACTCGCTGTCGCCTGCCATCGCATAGGCCAGCGCGGTGTGCATGTCGGCGAAGCCGAGGCCCGGCCGTGAAAACCACTTCGTGGCGTAGTCGCCGATCTCGCGCCACAGCTCGGGCCGGCGCGGCTCGCCCGCCATTTCGGCACGGGCGAGGAAGGCCGTGCAGTCGGTGAGCACGTTGATTTGTGGCCCCCACGCAGCACCGGGACGCAGCGCCTCGTCGTAGACACGCCAGGCCTCCTGCCGTCGTCCGGTCTCCAGCGACCACAGCGCGATGTGCCAGCTGATGTGGCAATGCAGAATGCCCTCGCGGGCGTAGTCCTTCATCCAGCCCGTCAGATAGGCCAAGCCCTCCTCGCGCTCGCCCAGTTCATAGAAAAGGTGGGTGCGGATATGGGCGGCGTGGGCGCTGCGCGGAAAGCCGGCGAGGGCGGTCTCGATATTGCGCCGGCCCTCGTCGTGCATTTGCAGCTCGATCTGCGCGAAGGCGAGCTGGGTGCGATACCACCAGTCGTCGCCATAGTGGCGTGCGAGCGGCGCCAGCAGGGCGAGCTGGTCGACCTCGCGGCCGACCTTGCCCGAAAAGCCGATCAGGCCGAACACGCTGGTTGCCGGCGCGATCGCCATGGCATCGCGCGGCCAGCTTTTGATGTGCTCACGGATCGCCTCGAGCGCCGCCGCGCCCTGGCCGGTCAGGATCTTGTCGAAGATGGCGATCTGGCTTTGCTCGCGCGCGGTCGTGCCGGGACTGAGCTCGCGCGCCCGCGCCAACGGCGCCTTGGCCTCGTGACCGCGTCCGAGCAACTGCTTGGAGCGGGCCAGGGCGATGTGGCCTAGTGCAAAGCCGTCGTCGGCCGCGACTGACTGGGCGAAAGCCGTATCCATGCCGGGCGCGCCCGACAGCAGCCTGTCCATGCCATCGACATAGGCATCGCGGGCGGCGGACGATGTCGTGCTCAGGTCATTGCCGTAGCGGTCCTTCAGCATGGTCACTTCTCCGTGCCCGCGGTCGGATCCCAGATCGGCGCGGCCATGGTGTCGGTGAAATTCTTGAACATCAGATTGAACGAAATGCTGATGCGCTCGCTCTGCCCTTCGTTGGACGGCACGTTGTGCTTGAGCCATGCCGGAAAGATCAGCAGGCGGCCTTCCTTGCTTTGCGCGTCGGCGCCGTTGGCCGTGATCCGCGTGTACTGCTTGGGCTTGGGCATGATCATCGACGGACGCGGATCCTGGAAGACGATGCGCGAGCCGGGCGCCGGTACGGCCACGTAGTAGACGCCGCTCAGGTAATTGTTGGGGTGATGATGCGTCGGGTGATAGGCGCCGCGCGGATTGATGTTCGCCCAACAGCCCGTGATCGTCATCGGATACTGGTCGATCTGCAGGTAACGCGCGACGCCGCGCGCCGCCGTTTCGACCAGCTTCACGAACTCGGCGAAGGCGGGCTTGGTGTGCAGGTCCTGCGGCGTCTGCCAGTTGCTGCCCGGGGGGATGGTCGGCCGCGGCGAGATCAGCCGCTCGATCTCGGCTTTGAGGCTGATGTTGAGCGCCGCAGCCTGCACGGGCTCAAGGTCGACGATCCAGATCGGCGTCGGGAAGAGTTCCTGGACTTCCTGCTTCATCGGTCAAGTATAGCGGAATTCCGCGCGTCCCAGTTCAAGGTTTGGCGGCCCGTTGCAGCCCGGACCGTTCGGTGGTCCAATCACGCTCCTACACAGGATCGGGAGGAACCCCAGGAGGATCCCATGGCCGTCACCGTCCAGCCGATCACGCCCTCTTTCGCCGCCGAAGTGGGCGATGTCGATCTCGGCCGGCCGCTCAGCGCCGACGATCTCGCCGCGATCCGTGCGGCCTTCACCAAATATGCCGTCGTGATCTTTCCCGACCAGACCTTCAGCGACGAAAGCCATCTCGACTTCGCCCGTCATTTCGGCCCGCTGGAGACCAGCGTCTTCGCGATCCGCAAGGATCACAAGATGCGCCTGCCCGCCCACCTCGCCGATGTCGGTAATCTCGACGCCGAGAACCGCATCCTCAAGACCGACGATCGGGTGCGGCTCTACCAGCTCGGCAATCGCCTGTGGCACACCGATTCGTCGTTCAAGCGCCTGCCGGCCTATTGCTCGATCCTGCACGGCCGCTCCGTCCCGCCGATCGGCGGCCATACCGAGTTCGCCGACCTGCGTGCGGCCTACGATGCGCTTCCCGAGGCGACCAAGCGGCGGATCGCGGGCCTAGTCGCCGAGCATTCGCTGATGACCTCGCGCGCCAAGCTGGGCTTCAGCGATTTCGACGAGGAGGAACGCAAGTCCTTCGAGCCGGTGCCGCAGGTGCTGGCCCGCCGCCTGCAGGATAGCGGCCGCATGAGCCTCTATATCGCGAGCCACGCCGGCTCGATCCGCGGCATGGCCAAGGACGAGGCGGAGAAGCTGCTCGCGGAGCTGATCGATCACGCCACCCAGCGCCAGTTCGTCTACACCCACCGCTGGCGCGTCAACGACCTGGTGATGTGGGACGACCGCTGCACCATGCATCGCGGCCTGGAGTTCGACGACCAGCGCTACAAGCGCGACATGCGTCGCGCCACCGTCTCCGATGTCGCGCCAACCTGCGAGCAGATGGGGCTGGCGGTCGCGGCGGAGTAGGTCTCATCGTCTTCCGGACCGTGCGCGTCCCGCGCGCTCGGAGCCATGAAGCGCGCGGGACGCGCGGTCCAGCAGAGAAGAGAAAACAGCCATGACCATCGACATCGAACCGCTCAGGAAACAGCTCGGCCGCAAGATCGAGGATGAGGACACCGTCACCGAGGCGCCGATCCGGGCGATGATCGCCACCTTCGATCGCAGCGACAAGGTGCCGGCGCCGGGCGAGCCGATCGCGCCGGGCTGGCATCTGCTCTATCTGCATTCCCACGCGCGGCCGGCGCAGCTCGGTCGCGACGGTGCGGCCTTCGAAGGCGGCGTGCTGCCTAAGATCCCGATGCCGCGCCGCATGTATGCCGGTTCGACCTTCACCTTCGACGGCGACATCCGTGTCGGCGACAAGCTGCGGCGCGAGATCGAGTTCACCGACATCCAGGCCCGCTCGGGCAGCACCGGCAACCTGATCGTCACCACCCAGACCCGGCGCATCTTCACGCCGCGCGGGCTGGCGCTCACCGAAGCCGCCAGCACGGTGTTCCGCGAGGACCCCAAGCCCGGTGAAAAGAGCGGCGTGCCGGTGCGCGATGCCGCGCCCAGCGACGTGCCGTGGCGGCGCACCATCACGCCCGGACCGGTGATGTTGTTCCGCTACTCGGCGATCACTTTCAATCCGCACCGCATCCACTACGACCGCACCTACTGCATCGAGACCGAGGGCTATCCCGGTCTGGTGGTGCACGGTCCTTTCGCCCAACAATGCATCTTCGATCTGCTGCGCGATTCGCTGCCGGGCCGGAAGATCAAGACGATCGCCGTGCGCGCCCGCGCGCCGCTGTTCGACACGGCACCGTTCGATGTGATCGGCCGGCCGACGGCCGACGGCAACGGCGCCGAACTCTGGACGGTGACGCCCAAGGGTACGATCGCGGCCCAGGCGACGGCGACGCTGGCCTAGGGACATGACGGCTGGCACACAGTCCGTCGTGGCCGCACCCGACGGCACAAAACTCGCGACCTACGAATGGGGCAATCCGGCGGGACCCGAGATCGTGCTCATCCACGGTTTCGCGCAGTCCCATCTCTGTTTCGCGCCGCAGGTGAGCAGCGCGCTGGCGCGCGACTTCCGGATCGTGGCCTACGACTCGCGCGGCCACGGCGCGTCGGAAAAGCCGTCGGATGCCAAGGCCTACCAGGGCAGCGAGGTCTGGGCGAAGGATCTCGCCGCCGTGCTCGAGGCCAAGGGGCTGAAGCGGCCGGTGCTGGTCGGCTGGTCGATGGGCGGGCGGATCATACGGAAATATCTGATGAGGTTCGGCGACGGCACAATCGGCGGCGTGAACTTCGTGGCTTCGATGGTCGTCGAGGACCCGCGCTGCCGCGGACCCGCCGCACCGCAGCCAGCGCAGCCGGGCCAGCCGCTCGCCGTGCAAATTCAGGCGGCGATCGCGTTCCTCGACGGCTGCTATGGCATCAAGCCCAACGAGGCGGAGTTTCGGGTCGCACTTGCCTACAACATGCTCGTTCCCGCCTCGGTGCGTCAGGCGATTGCCGGATGGTCGACCGATCCCGCCGAGACTGTCGCCCTCTTGAAGAATGTCCGGGTGCCGACGCTGATCACGCACGGCCGCAAGGACGCCGTCCTGCTGCCCAGTGCGGCGGAGATGACGGCCGCGACCATTCCGGGGTCGCGTATTTCCTGGTTCGACAGCTGCGGACACTCGCCCTTTTGCGAGAACGCGGCGCGCTTCAATCGTGAGCTCGGAGACTTTGTAAAAACGGGTCGCTGAGCGGCGAGGACGAACGTCCGACCGATCGCAACATTTAGTGGTGGTTACCAAGCGGTAACGTTTAAAATAATGGGAAATCATCCCAATTTTAGTGGTGGGTGGAGTCTCTCTACCACGCTCGATCCGGCCCACCGTCCGGCGTCTCCTGTGGCCCCCGCGCTTCGGAAAATCTCCAGGGTCCGGGTCCTCAACTCAACCGCCTACTATTGCTATTATCGCATCAAATGTCAAGGGAATAACGCACTACCGCCTAATCGTTCGCCGCCCCGTAGCGCAGCGGGCGGAAGAAGGCGCGGATGTCCTCGACCAGCAGCTCCGGCTCCTCCAGCGCCGCGAAATGTCCGCCCTTGGGCATGATCGTGTGGCGCCTGAGATTGTAGCAGCGCTCGATCCATTCTCGGGGCGGCGGCGGCGCGAGATCGGCGGGGAAGGCCGCGAACGCGGTCGGCGTCTCGACCCGCTCGCCCTCGGGTAGCGCCCGCGGTTGCTGCAGGGTGACGCCGCGATAGAGCCAGGTCGCCGTACCCGCCGTGCCGGTCAGCCAATAGACCATGATGTTGTCGAGCAGCAGGTCCATGGTGAAGCGGTTGAGCGGATTGCCGGCGCAGTCGCTCCACGCCTGGAACTTCTCGACGATCCAGGCGGCCAGCCCGACCGGCGAATCGGCGAGTGCCACGCCCAGCGTCTGCGGCCGGGTCGCCTGGATGCGCTGATAGGCGGTCCGCTCGTCGCGTTCGGATTGCACCTTGTCGAGCCATGCTTTCTCGGCGGCGCTGAACGTGGTCTTCTTGAGATCGATGCCGGGCCGCAGGCCGACCATGTTGAGATGCAGGCCGAGCGTGCCCGAGCGTCCCTCGTCTTTCTCCTCTTTCAGAGGATGATCGAAAGCGAGCCACGACGAAACGACGGCGCCCCAGTCGCCGCCCTGCGCCCCGAAGGGCCGGCGGTAGTTCAGCGTCTCGTGCAGCAGTCTGTGCCAGAGGCCCGCGATGTCGCGCGGACCGATCGGGCCCACGCTGCCGTCGTCGCGGATCGGCGGGCCGGAGAAGCCGTAGCCCGGCAGCGACGGCGCGATGACGTCGAAGGCATCAAGGGCATCGCCGCCGTGATCCTCGGGATGGGCGAGTGCGTCGATGATGTGCAGGAACTCGACAATCGAACCCGGCCAGCCGTGCGTCAGGATGAGCGGCAGCGGGCGCGGCGCGCCCTCTACCTCGCTGCCGGGCTCGCGGATGAAATGCAGGCGCTGCGGGCCGATATCGACCAGATAGTTGGGCCAGCGGTTGATCGCCTCCTGGCAGCGCTGCCAGTCGTAGCCGTGCCGCCAGTACTCGACGAGTTCGGCCAGGAAATCGGGATCGGTGCCCGAGGCCCAGCTGCCGTTGTCGGCGATGGCGATCGGCGGCCGCCAGCGGCGCAGGCGCTCGTCGAGATCGATCAGCGCCCGTTCGGGGATATCGACCTTGAACGGCTCGGGTGTGTCGTACTGTGCCATCGGGTTATCTTACTGGACCGCGGGCCTCCCGGCCCGCTCATGAATCTGAGCGGGCCGGGAGGCCCGCGGTCCGGCAAGATTACCCTTCCAGTAAATCCGCCTGGAGCCGCGCCCGGGCCGCGGCATCGAGACCGAGGGCCTTTTCGGCGAAGGCTTCGGGGTTGCCGAAATCGGCGCGCACCACCTCGAAGGCTGCTTCGAGATAGGGCGTGCGCGCCTCGACGATGGCGGCGCGGGTGTCGAGATCGAGTTCGGGATAGCGGCCGATATGCCCCGTCCACAGCTCGTTGGTGCGGAGGTAGTCCTCCATCACCTGGTCCCACGGCACGCCGAGCAGGGTAAGGAGCAGCGCCGCGGCAAAGCCCGTGCGGTCCTTGCCGGCGGTGCAATGGAAGACCAGCGGGCGATGTTGGCCGTCGCTCAAGGTGGCGAACAGGGTGCGGAAGCCCGGGGCGCAGCGGCGCGGATAGTCGCGATAGTGATCGGTCAGGAAGCCCATCATGACGTGGGGCGTGGCGCTGCCGTCGGCGATGGCGCCGCGGAGCTTCTCGCCTACAGCCGGCTCAATATGGGCGCCGACGATCCTGCAGCCGAGGCCGTCGATGGCGTGCGGCGTCTCGGCCGCTTCGTCGACGCCGCGCAGATCGACGATGGTGCGCACGCCCAACTTGCCGAGTGCCGTGCGATCCTCGTCGGTCAGGTTGCCGAGATGGGCCGAGCGGAACACCGCGCCGCGGCGGACCGTGCGGCCTTGGGCGGTGCGGTAGCCGCCAAGGTCGCGGAAATTGGAGCCGCCCTGCAGCGGCACGACGTGAGGGAGTGACAAAGGGTCCATGGCCGAAGCGTGTATCACGTCCGGCCGCTCCGAATCTTTGCCGGATTTGTCTCAGAATTTTTGCGTCAGCCCGATCAGGAAGGTGCGCCGAAGGCCGTACTGCGGGGCGCCGACGCCGACACCCAGGCCACTGCGGATTTGGTAGCTGTTGTCGAACAGGTTGATCACATCGAGTCGGATCTGGGTGCCGCGCGTACCGCTGATCGGGATCTTCTGCGTCGCGGAAAGGTTGACCACGGCGTAGCCGGGCACCGCGGTGTCGTTGGGCGTGTTGACCGTCGTGCGCAGGCCGTTGCCGTAGATCATGTCGGCCGACAGCCGCGTCGCCCACGGCGAATCCTGATTGAGGATGTAGGCGGCGCCCGCCGAGGCC
>PLYQ01000011.1:0-5838 GCA_003153415.1 Rhodospirillales bacterium
AAGCGCCAGGCCGAGGTCGAGATCCTGCCGATGGCCGAGGCCAACGGCATCGGCGTCATTCCCTACAGCCCGGCCGCGGCGGGGCTGCTCTCGGGCAAATACTTCGCCGGCCACAATTCGGGGCGGCTCAAGACCAACAAGATGTACGAGGCGCGCTACGGCGACGAGTGGATGTTCGAGGTCGCCGAAAAATACGTCGGCTTCTGCAAGCACAAGGGCCTGCATCCGGTCAGCGCGGCGATCGCCTGGGTGGCGAGCCACCCCGCCATCACCGCGCCGATCATCGGCGCGCGCAATCTCGACCAGCTCAAGGATTCGCTGGCTGCCGTCGACGTCAAGATGACGCCGGAACTGCGCGCCGAGATCGCCGGGCTCTCGCGCACGCCGGCGCCGGCCACGGACCGGTCGGAAGAGCAGAGGGTTGTGAAATAGACCGTGTCATCCGCGGCGGAGTAAACTCCGCCTTGAGCGCAGCGAGGGATCTTTGCGGCGACGTCCGATCAAAGATCCCTCGCTGCGCTCAGGATGACAATGTGCGCCGGGATGACAATGTGCGTTGAACAGCTGTCTTATCCCGCCACCACAGGCTCGCTGCCCACGATGGTCGTGCGGTGCATGACGCGGCGTTCGGTGGGATCGTGCGGCGTGACGGCGTGCACGGTGCACCGGTTGTCCCACATCAGCACGTCGTGCGGCTCCCAGACGTGGCGGTACATGTATTTCGGCTGGGCGGCGAATTCCGACAGCTCCTCGATCAGCCGGTGCGCGGCATCGTCGCCCAGGCCTTCGACCTGATCGTTGTAGATCGAGCTGATGTAGAGCGACGGGCGTCCCGTCACCGGATGGCGCCGCACCATGGGATGCCAGACGGGCGGCATCGCCGCCTGCTCGGCCGCCGACGGCGGCGGATTGCCGACCAGCCGGTGCAGCATGCCGAAATCGTGCCGCGCCTTGCGGCCCTCGACCTGGCGGCGCAGGCTTTCGGGCAGTTCGTCGTAGACTTTGTACATGTTGATGAACTGCGTGAGGCCGCCGGTGCGGCTGATCTCGATGCCATGCAGGAGCGAGCCCATGCTGGGCATCGGCCGATAGCTCGAATCGGTGTGCCACTGGCGCGCCGAGGAGAGCTGCTTCTGCCCGGGCTCCGACGGTTTCAGCAGCTTGCCGTCCTCGTCGACATTGGAGACCAGGAAGATTTCCCTCACCCGGTCCGAGCGCAAGTGAAGCGACGTCTGATGGAAGATCTCGGGGTCGCCGAAATGCCGTGTGAAGGCGACATGCTCCTGGTCGCTGATGCGCTGGTCGGGGAACACCACGACCAGGTACTTCATCCAGGCGTCATGCACCGCCTTGCGCGTCGCCTCGTCCATCGGCCGGTGCATGTCGACGCCGCGGATTTCGGCGCCCAAGGCGGGATGTCGGGGCGTGACGGTGATCATGGCTGCCTCCACAGGTGCCGTTCAGTCGTAGTGGAAATCGTAGCGGCGCAGGATGTGCTTGCCCGACAAGATATCGCGCATGCTGACCGTCGGAGCGCCGACCCTGAGCTCGCCGCTCATCTTCCAGGCGTCGATTACCATGTCGCGCACCGCCCCTGCCCCCACGGCGAGCTGCGCGGTGACCAGCGCGACCGCTTCCGGTTTGGCCGCCTCGAACGCGCCCTTCTTGTCGAGCTCGTACATCGGCACGACCAGCTTGTTGCTCTCGAGGATCAGCCTGCTGGCGCGTTCCCAAATCGTGCAGTTGCAGGCCTCGTAGGGGCGGACGGCGGCCTTCACGAGGTCGCGCTTGATATTGCGGGCCACGAAGGTGCCCTTGACGAACAGCTCCATGGCCTCGCTGGTGGCGAAGCCCTGCGGGTTGAGATAGGGGCCCCAGCCGTAGAAATGCTGCGAGGTATGGAGCGGCATGCTGGCGTCGCCGGGGAAGTGGCTCCAATAGGCGAGGTCGCGCAGCAGGAGCAGCTCGCGGCGCTTGCGGTCCTCGTCGAACCAGACGCGATCGGCCGGGTCGAGGGCGGTGCGGGCGCCGATCGACGCCGCGCGCCAGTAGGCGAAATCCTTGGCCAGCCGATACCAGCCGACCACGATGGCGTAGGGCAGATAGCCCGCCTTGTACTGGGTGCTGCCGCCGGCGCGCAGCAGTGTGTCGTAGTCCTCGCGCGTGGCCGGCAGCCGGTCGAGCGGCAGGATCCCGGCCACCGACTTGTCGTCGGCCAGCAGGACGTAGTGTGCCGGGCCGAGATCGTCGTCGATCGTTACATAGGTGTTCTTGATGCGGTCGGGCTCGCGGCCGATCGGGGCCATGATCTGCACGGCCTCCGGCGTGCGCAGGAAGGCGGGAATTTCCTCGGGGAACAATTCGGCGGCGATGCCGGTGATGAATTCATGCCCGGTCGCACCCCACGCAAGGGCCGCACGGGAGGGCGGCAGCGCTGCGATTGCCGCGGCGAGCAGCAAGGCTGCGAACCGCTTGGCTATCGTGTCGATCTTCATAAGGTCCATGGTAGACTGCGAAAACCATTGGGCAAGGGAACAAACAAGATGGATTTCACCGGCAAGGTTGCGCTCATCACCGGCGGCGGCAACGGCATCGGCCGCGCGGCATCAGTGGCCTTCGCGCAGCACGGCGCCAAGGTGGTCGTGGTCGATCGCGACGGCACGGCCGCGGAGGCCACGGCGGGCATCATCCGCCAGAACGGCGGCGACGCCATCGCCGTCACGGCCGACGTCACCAAATCGGAGGACGTGAAGGCCTATGTGAAGGCAGCGATCGGGAAATACGGGCGGATCGACTGCTTCTTCAACAATGCCGGCATCGAGGGCAAGCTCGCCCCCACCGCGGAGTACGACGAGGCGACGTTCGACACCGTGATCGGCGTGAACGTGAAGGGCGTGTTCCTGGGGTTGCGTCACGTCCTGCCCGAGATGATCCGCCAGAAGAGCGGCGCGATCGTCAACACCGCCTCGGTCGCGGGCCTGGTGGCGTCGCCCGGCATGCCGGCCTATGTGGCGTCCAAACATGCCGTGATCGGGCTCACCAAGACGGCGGCGGGCGAAGTCGGGCGACAGGGCATCCGGGTGAACGCCGTGTGCCCCGGACCGGTCGACACCCGCATGATCCACGCGCTCGAGGAACAGATATCGCCTGGCAATCCCGCATCGGTCGGCGAACGCTACCAGGCCGCGTTGCCGACCGGGCGCTACACCACGGCCGAGGAGATCGCCAACATGGTGCTCTTCCTCTGCTCGGACCTGGCTTCCAACACGACGGGCGGGCAATTCGTCGTCGATGGCGGACGGACGGCGACCGGCGGCGCGGTGACCAATCCAACGACATCGCGCTAAGGGCCGACTCTGGGCTACAGTGCCGCCCCAGCGGAGGGGATCCAGTGATGGCCGAACAGGGCAATATTGCACCGTCGACACTCGCGCCTGCGACGGTGTCCGCGATAACCCAGAGCGAAATCGACCAGCGCGTGTTCGATCTCTATGACGAATACTGCCACGGCCAGATCGATCGCCGAGCGTTTCTTCAGCAAGCGGCCGTCGTGACGATCGGCGGTCTCGCCATGGCGCAGGCGCTGTTGCCACGCTACGCCAACGCCCAGACGATCTCCTTCACCGATGAGCGCATCAAGGCCAAGTACGTCACCTACCCGTCGCCCGGCGGCACCTCGGGCACGATGCGCGGCTACCTGGTGCAGCCCAAAGGCAACGGACCGTTTCCGAGCGTCCTGGTGGTCCACGAGAATCGCGGCCTCAATCCCTACATCGAGGACGTCGCCCGCCGCGCCGCGACCGAGGGGTTCCTCGCGCTCGCCCCCGACGGACTGTTTCCGGTCGGCGGTTATCCGGGCAACGACGATGACGGCCGCACGCTGCAAGCCGGCCTCGACCAGGTGAAGCTCCGCACCGACATGCTGAACAGCGCGCGCTATCTGAAGACCAATGCGCTTTCCAGCGGCAAGCTTGGCGTCACCGGCTTCTGCTGGGGCGGCGGGGCGACCAATTTCCTGGCGGCGACCCTCGGCGCCGACATGCAAGCAGGCGTGCCGTTCTATGGCGCAGCCCCCGAGACGGCGGCGATCGCCGGCATCAAGGCAGCGCTGCTGGTCCAGTACGCAGAGAACGACGAGCGCATCGATGCGATGTGGCCAGCCTACGAAGCGGGCCTCAAGGCAGCCAGCGTACGCTACGAGATGTTCATCTATCCCGGCACCCAGCACGGCTTTCACAACAACTCGACGCCGCGCTACAACGAGGCGGCCGCCAAGCTTTCCTGGGAGCGCACGATCGCCTTCTTCAAGAAGAACCTCGCCTGAAGGCGGGGACAAAGCCGACATTTTCCATCAACGCCGCGAAGGGATCCTGCGATGATCACCAAATTCGACAGCTCCTATGTCGGCTCGGTCGACCTGGAAAACCCCGGCTATGGCGGCACGCCGATCAACGATCGCCACTATCCCAAGGATGTCCTGGCCGACGTGCTGCACAAGGCGGTGGCCTACGCCAAGAAGATGGACGGATTGGGCTACGACACCTTCTGGATGGCCGAGCATCATTTCCAGCCCGAAGGCACGGAATGCATCCCGAACCTGCTGATGATGGCGCTGCATCTCACGGGCGTGACCAGGAACCTCAAGATCGGCTGCGGCTTCAACGTCGTGCCGATGTGGCATCCGCTGCGGCTGGCGGAAGACTACGCGATGGCCGACGTGCTGAGCGGCGGCCGCGTCATCTTCGGCGTGGCGCGCGGTTATCACACGCGCGAGGTCGAGAGCTTCGGCAGCCCGCTCACCGACCAGGCGGCCAACCGCGAGATGTTCGAGGAAGGCTGCGACGTCATCTTCAAGGCGTTCAACGAGGAGCGGTTCTCGCACAAGGGCACCAACTACACGATCCCGCCTGAAGTGTCCTATCGCGGCTACACTCTGAAGGAAATCACCCTGGTGCCACGGCCGCTGCACCTGCCGGTGGAATGCTGGCAGCCGATCCAGAGCGGCTCCGATAGAGCCTTCGACTTCATGGCCAAGCACGGCATCTCCGGCGTGATCGGCGGCGGCTCGGCCGAAGGCGGCGCGGTCGACAAGCACATGACCGCCTTCCAGGCAGCCTATGCGCGCCGCGGCATCAAGCTCGAGTTGGGTGAAAAGCTCTCGCTCGGCTTCCAGTTCTTCATCGCCGAAAGCCGCGAGGCGGCCATGCGCGCCGCGGGCAAGTACTATGAAGAGAACATGAAGATGTTCGGCGAGCTGCGCCTGGTGCGGGCGCTTTCCGACGAGCAGATCGCGGCGATGCGCGACCCGCGGCTGGCCGCCACCACCAAGCTGCCGAGGATCGAGGACGCCGTGAAGGCGGGCGGCTTCCTCGCCGGCACGGCGGCCGACATCGTCGGGGCGCTGAAGGCCGTCGAGAAGCGCTACCCTGGCCTCGAGCGCATCAGCTGCGGCATGGCGCTGGGCACCCCGCTCGCCGTGGCGCTGGAACAGCTCGACCGCTTCGCCAACGAGGTGATGCCGGCCTTCAGGGCGACACGGGCCGCGGCGGCCGACTAACGGGGATCGAGCCACCGGCCGCCGGCGCGGGGCATGTCCGCCATGCGGGCCTTGGCCCCTGAATCGGCAACAATTATTCCGCCAAGGAACGCCGGATAGCCATTATAGTGGGCGGCTCTAATATGAGAATTCCCGGGAAACGGGAGATATTTGGACCAGAAACGCGAGCGGGAACAGGCAATGAACGACATCAAATACAGCTCTCCAAGCACGACCGACGAGGCGGTGGCGGCCATGGTCGCCGCCAAGGGGGCCGGCCGGATCCTGGCCGGCGGCACCGA
>PLYQ01000011.1:5896-9745 GCA_003153415.1 Rhodospirillales bacterium
GGCGGCAATCTGTGCAACGCCTCGCCCGCCGCCGACAGCGTCCCGGCGCTGGTCGCCGCGGGCGCGACCGTCACCGTGCAGGGACCCAAGGGCCGCCGCGAAGTGGCGGTCGAGAAGTTCAACTCCGGTCCCGGCCGTACGACGCTGGAGCCGGGCGAGATCGTCGTCAGCTTCACCCTGCCAGCGCGTCCGGCCGGCTCGAGCGACGCCTATCTGCGGCTGATCCCGCGCACGGAAATGGACATCGCCGTGGTCGGCTGCGGCGTCAGCCTGACGATGAAGGGTGGCACCTGCACCGCCGCCCGCGTCAGCCTGGGCGCCGTTGCCCCGACCGTGCTTCTGGTCGAAGCCGCTGCGAAGGCGCTGATCGGCTCGAAGCTCGACGACAAGGCGCTCGAGGCGGCCGCCGCCGCCTGCCGCGCCGTCTGCAAGCCGATCGACGACAAGCGCGGCACCATCGTCTATCGCACCAAGATCGCCGGCGTGCTTTGCAAGCGCGCCACCACCATCGCGGCCGAACGCGCCGGCAAGAACTGAGAGAGACGCAGACCATGGCTAAAATGCATGTTTCCACGACCATCAACGGCGAGCCGACCGAGTTCCTCTGCGATCCCTCGCAGGCCGTTCTCGANNATCATGCTCGACGGCAACATGGTCTGCTCCTGCCTCGTGATGGCGCCCGAGGCCCAGGGCAAGAAGATCGAGACCATCGAGGGCATGGCCAAGGGCGACCAGCTCCATGCGCTGCAGAAGAAGTTCATCGAGTTCGCAGCACTTCAGTGCGGCATCTGCACGCCGGGTTTCCTGATGGCGTCCCGCGCGCTGCTGGCAAAGAACAAGAACCCGACCGAAACCGAAGTCCGATATTGGCTGGCCGGCAATCTCTGCCGCTGCACGGGCTACGACAAGATCGTCCGCGCGGTCATGGAAGTGGCCGCAGACATGAGGGGAGCAGCCCGATGAGCAAGCCAAAATACAAGTGGGTCGGCACACGTCCTGATCGTCCCGACGGCGCCGACAAGGTGACCGGCCGCGCCCGTTTCGGCGCCGACTTCAACATGCCCGGCCAGCTGATCGGCAAGGTGCTGCGCAGTCCGCATGCCCACGCCGTGATCAAGTCGATCGACATCTCAGCCGCCGAAAAGCTGCCCGGCGTGAAGGCCGTGGTGACAGCGAAGGATTTCCCCGAGCAGCCGAACGTGATCGTTCCGGCCGGCGAGATGCAGGTCAATCTGCGCGACATCACGCGCAACGTGATGGCGCGCGAGAAGGTTCTCTACGAGAGCCATCCCGTCGCCGCCGTCGCCGCCACCACCGAAGCGATCGCCAAGGCCGCCCTCGACCTGATCAAGGTCGAGTACCAGGTGCTGCCGCACGTCATCGACGTCGCCGAAGCGATGAAGGAAGGCGCGCCCCTGCTGCACGACCACCTCATCACCGAGGGCGTGAAACCCGTTCCGACCAAGCCGTCGAACATCGCCAAGCGCATCGACAATCTGAAGGGCGACATCGAGGCCGGCTTCAAGCAGGCCGAGATCGTGGTCGAGCGCGACTACACCACCCAGCCGGTACACCAGGGCTACATCGAACCGCATGCCTGCCTCGCCAGCATGGCCGAGGACGGCCAGGTCCAGATCTGGTCGACGACGCAGGGCCACTTCCAGGTGCGCGGCTTCTGCAGCCGCCTGCTCAACATCGAGACCTCGCAGATCCGCGTCACGCCGACCGAGATCGGCGGCGGCTTCGGCGGCAAGACCGTGGTCTATCTCGAGCCGGTCGCCGTGATGCTCTCGAAGAAGTCCGGCAAGCCGGTGAAGATGGTGATGAGCCGCGACGAGGTGTTCCGCGCCTCGGGGCCCGCCCCGGGCGGCACGGTCCACGTCAAGATCGGCGCCAAGAAGGACGGCACCATCGTCGCCGCCGAATGCACGGTCGCGTTGCAGGCCGGCGCCTTCCCCGGCTCGCCGGTCGGTCCGGCGTGCTGGACCAGCTTCGCCTGCTACGACATCCCGAACATCAAGGTGGTCGGCTATGACGTGGTGAGCAACCGGCCGAAGGTCGCCGCCTACCGCGCCCCGGGCGCTCCGATCTCGGCGTGGGGCGTGGAATCCACGATCGACATCCTGGCGCAGGAACTGCGCATGGATCCGATCGATCTTCGCCTGAAGAACGCCGCCAAGAAGGGCACCAAGACCAGCTACGGTCCGACCTTCGACACCATCGGCTTCGTCGAGTGCCTGGAGGCGGCCAAGAACTCCGAGCACTACAAGAGCAAGCTCAAGCCCGGCATGGCGCGCGGCGTGGCCGCGGGCTTCTGGTTCAATGTCGGCGCCGACTCGAGTGCCGCCGCCCACGTGGCCGAAGACGGCACGGTGACGGTGATCTCGGGCAACCCCGACATCGGCGGTTCACGCGCCTCGCTCGCCCTGATGGCGGCCGAGGAGCTTGGCGTCGATTACGACAAGGTCCGGCCGGTGATCGCCGACACCAGCTCGATCGGCTTCAACTTCGTGACCGGCGGCAGCCGCGTCACCTTCGCCACCGGCCTCGCCGTGGTGAATTCGGTGCGCGACCTGATCCGCGAGTGCAAGGTGCGCGCCGCCAAGACCTGGGGCGTCGANNGCGGCGACCGCCGGCAAGACCGGCGGCCCGATCAACGGCCACAACCAGCTCAACGCCCAGGGCGCCGGCCCGGGCTTCGGCGTGCACATCGTCGACCTCTCGGTCGACCGTGACACCGGCATCGTCGACGTCGGCCGCTACACCGCCGTCCAGGACGTCGGCACGGCGATCCATCCCTCCTACGTCGAAGGCCAGATGCAGGGCGGCGCCGTACAGGGCATCGGCTGGGCGCTGAACGAGGAGTACATCTACAACGCCAAAGGCAAGGTCGATAACGCCGGCTTCCTCGACTATCGCATGCCGGTCGCCTCCGACCTGCCGATGATCGAGACCATCGTGGTCGAAGTGCCCAACCCGCATCATCCCTATGGCGTGCGCGGCGTCGGCGAAGTGCCGATCGTCCCGCCGCTCGCCACCGTGGGCAACGCCATCGCGCGCTCCACCGGCGTGCGCATGACCGACCTGCCGATGTCACCGCCACGCATCTCGGCGGCGCTCGACGCGGCAACGCCGCGGATGGCGGCGGAATAGCCCGACCTTCATTTTTATCTCGGCGAAAGGCCGGCCCTGAGAAATCAGGTGCCGGCCTTTTTATGTGCCAACGGTCAGGCGACCTTCCTGGCCAGGTGCGGGAACATCGCCAGACGGGCGGCGTCGTCCATCTCGGTCTTGAAGCTGTGCTTGTCCTTCAGCGCCAGCGCCCGCACGGCCGCGGGGCGTGCGCTGATCTCTTCGAGATGGCGCCTGAGGTTCGGGAACTGCTTGGGTCCGTCCGGCCCAAGGACGACGGGGAGCAGGCGTGACCAGCCCCACACCGCCATATCGACGATGGTGTAGTCATTGCCCAGCATGAAGCGGCGCTTGCCCAGCCGCGCGTCGAGGATGCCCCAGTGGCGCTGCGCCTCGAAGGTATAGCGATTGACCGCGTAGTCCTTGGGCTCGGGGGCGAAGTTGCGGAAATGCACGGCCTGCCCGGAATAGGGGCCGATGCCGGACGCCACGAACATCAGCCAGGAGAGCAACTCTCCGCGCTCGGCCGGCGACTTGCCGGGCAGGAACTTCCCGGTCTTTTCCGCGAGATAAAGCAGGATCGCGTTGCTGTCGAATACCGTGGCATCGCCGTCGATGATCGCCGGCACCTTGGCGTTCGGGTTGATCGCCAGATTTTCCGGCGTGTGCTGGTCGCCCTTGCGGGTGTCAATCGGGACCGCCTCGTAGGGCAGGCCG
>PLYQ01000209.1 GCA_003153415.1 Rhodospirillales bacterium
TCGGCCAAGGATCGCGCCGAGTTCGACCAGTTCATGAACGAACGCCGCAACCGCCCGCCCTCGACCGAGCCGCCGCCGGCCGCGCCCCCCGCGACGACAGCCTGAAGTCTCCGGCCCTGGCTCGACCAAGCCGCCCGCGACGTGCCCCGTCGCGGGCGGTGTCGTTTCAATAGTCGAGCTTCATCGGCAGGCGGTGGTCGATCGCCTTCTGCGCAAGATCGACCAGCACGGCGAAGGCGTAGCGCGCCCGCGGCTCGAGCGGCATGTCGTCGGTCGGCGGACGGCGGCTCCAGTCGGCGGCTTCGCCGTCTCCCACCTTCCAGGTCGCGGCATTGAGATCGGCGAGCTGGCGACGCAGCGTCGTGGTCGAGCCGACGACGATCCGCCTGCCATCGACATCCTCGCCTTCGAAGGTGAAGGGAAACGCACTCGGCAGCCATAGTTCGATGTTGCGCACGAGATGCGAGTAGCGTGAGCGAAAGCCTTCGGCGTTGCAGTGCATCAGCGCAGGATCGTCGTCCCATTCCTCCGGCAGGCTGGCGGGGCGGCGCAGCGCCGGATGCTCGGCATAGGCTGCCCACAGCACCAGCGAGCCGAAGCCGTCCCATCCCGGCCGGCCGGTGAAATGCGGCGCGTCGGACGATTCGTCCCAGTCGAGCGGACCGGCGACGTTGGCTCCCAGGGAATTGCCGAGCGTCGTGCGCCACGTCAGCACCGCCGGCCGGATACGCTCGACGTCCTGACCACGCTCCCTCGGAGCGCGCGGGCGCATCATTTCGTGCGGCACGCCCCGCTCGCGGGCCGATCTTTCTCCGACGCTCTCCCAATCGCCTGCGTAGTAACGCGTAAGCGACCCGACATAGACGTCCAGAGCCATGGACGAGGAATCCTTTGGTCTATTTTCGCTGCTTCGGCACCTTTGCCACTTGCAGTTGCTCTACACCGCAAATCATCCCGTGAAAAGATCGCGATATTATACTTCCCGTACCTACACGCTAGGGGTAGCCTATAATGGCGCTCCGCGTCTATCTGGATGGGACCGATCTTGAGCGCGATAGCGAGGCGCTCATGCGATTCCGACTGACTTACGAAGGGCCACTACTGTCGAGCCAGCCCACTCATAAGACCACTGAGGGCGGACTAGAAAGGGATCGGCGCGCAGAGCACAAACATTTTATACGCCGTCAATTTCATCGACAGTTGAAAGAACAATGGCAAACGAACGAATTTCTTAGGGCCATCAAATATCCACCCAAGTCTAGCGAACCTATTTTGCCGGAAGCGGCGCTCAGCGTGCAGTGGTCATCGGATCCGACTAAGCCATGGCACTTGAATAAAATATTGAGCGAGGTTTACGCCCACCACAAAGACGCTGGCTACAATTACGTCCCTCTTGTTTGGGAAGAGATGTCTCTGGCGTGTTCGCTCCGTATCCTTTGCCTGCGGAAAGATCACGCCAATGCAGTGTTGCCAGGACGCGACATCGACAATCGCATTAAAACGCTGATCGACGCCCTCTCAATGCCATCCCTTCGGCAGGGAGCGCCCATCAAAGATGGCAAGCCGCTGCCTCCTGACGATGACGAAAAGCCATTCTACGTCCTCATGGATGACGATCGGCGGGTGACCCATTTGGAAGTCGAGACGGACGCGGCGCTGGCGGCGGCCCCCAAGGGGTCGGACGAAAGTTACGTCCGGCTTGTGATTACCGTCGACATACGGCCGACCAAATTCCACATGGACAATATCAGCTTCGCTTAGAGGGCTTCGATGGCGGCTTCACCACTTTTGCAAAAGCGCGGTCAAAATCGGCGCGAGATTCGGACGCGCCAGCGTTGCGCGCGGCGGTTACGAACCTTTCCTTTTGCGGGATCTCGTTCTTTGGGCGACGCTTTTTCTTTGGCATCAGCAACCAGCGGCCTTGTAGGTGAGACGCTTGCCAACCACGCCCTTGAGCGCTTTGTCCGCGCGCATGGCGTCGTCAACGCCGAGCTTGGCGCGAGTATTGTACCTGAAATCGAACTCGGAGAGGTAGCGGTGAAGATGCCGCTCGCCGCAATGCTGATAGATACCACGCATGCCGCGCTTGAAGATCGAGAAATACCCCTCGACGGTGTTAGTGGTGGCGTCACCCCGCGCATATTCGCCGGCCTTATGATTGACCGACTGGTGGGCAGCGAAGTCCTTTCCCATCGTGGCGTAGCGGTTGGCTTCGTCCGTGTTCAGCGTCGAGGCCGGATCGACATTGCGGGCGAGGATCGGACGAATGTGGCGCGTGAGAGTGCGGTCGATATGGAAAGAGCGGGCTTCGCCGCCACGCTCTACCAGAGTGAGCACGACGCGCTTATGTTCAAAGCCGCGGCCGGGGGTGACGCCTGCCTTTTGACCAATGTAGGTTTCGTCCGCCTCGACGTGCTTGCCTTTCCCGCCGAGAGAGGTCGTCCCGGTAGACTTCATCGCCAAGCGTATGCGGTGAGACAGAAACCACGCCGACTTAAGCGTAATGCCCAGAATGCGGTGAAGCTGGTTGCTCGAAACGCCCTTCTTAGAGGCGCAAATCATGTGGATGGCCTGAAGCCACAGGTGCAGCGGAACATGGCTGCTCTCAAAGATGGTTCCAACCTTCACGCTGAAGGGCTTGTAGCAGGCATAGCACTTACGCAGGCCGGGGCGGGTAGACTTGCCCTTCAGAGCCCCAATCTTGGCCGTGTCAGCGTTCCCGCAATGCGGGCAGGTCGGACCCTTCGGCCAGAGGCGGCCTTCGATGTAGGCCAGCGCAGCGGCTTCGTCGTGAAATTCGGGGGCGGTGAGAACGGACTTAGACATGGGCCAAACCTCTTTGATATCCACAATATAGGGATAGCGGTTAGGTATGGCAAGTATAATATCGCGGAAAAGATGCACAGGCGAGTAGCTCAAAAACACAAACGCACGCAGTTCGGTGCAGATACTCTCATGCTCCTCTCCCCCGTTAGGGGGAGAGGACGGGTAGGGGGGTTACATCCGTCGGCGCCCCCTCACCTAGCCTCTCCCCCTCGTACGCGCCTGTGAAGGCGCTAGGGGGCAGAGGAACAAGAATCATCCACTGCTACTGCGGCTCGAGGTTCAGGCTCTTGATCAAGTCGATCCAGACCGGGCCTTCCTCGCCGATGACCTTCTTGAAGTAGCCGCGGTCTCGGGCGGCCTCGTCGATACCGAAAGTGTCGAGAATCTTCTGGATGCGCTCGGTCTTGCCGCCTTCGACCATCATGTCGGAGAGCTTCTGGACGATCTCGTCCGGCATGCCGATCGGGCCGACGAGACAGATAAAGCCGCGCACCTGGAACGCCAGCTCCTTGAGCCCCTGCTCGTAGAACGTCGGCACGTCCGGAAGCTTCTTGGACCGCACCATCGATGGCACGGCGATCGGCCGGCCGTTGCCGGTCTGCAGCACGCTTGCAGCACCGGCGATGCTGCCGCTGCTGCCCTGAATGGCGCCGGAAGCGACGTCCATCCACATCAACGCCTCGCCGCGATAGTGGACCGCCTCGATCTTGAGGTCGTAGTGCTTGTTCAGCGTCTCGGCCACGACATGGGGATAGGAGCCCGCACTGTAGGTGCCGAGCGATACCTTGTTCCTGCGCGCGTACTCGGCGAACACGGCAACGTTCTTGGCCGGCACGTCCTTGTTGACGATGAACGGCAGGTGGCCTGCATTCAGGAACGAGATCAGCGCGAAGTCCTTGTCCGGGTCGTAGGGCAGTTTCTTGAACAGCACCTTGTTCATGATCATGGTGGTCGAGATGGTGAACATCAGCGTATAGCCGTCCGGCGCCGCACTCTTGACCTGCTCGGCGGCGATGGCGCCTGACGCGCCGGCCTTGTTCTCGACGTAGGCGGGCTGGCCGGTCGTCTTTGAGATGTATTCGCCATAGGCGCGGGCGAAGATGTCGGTCAGGCCGCCGGCCGGGTAACCACAGATGATGCGGATGGGTTTGCTCGGCCAGGCCTCTGCCACCGCCGGCGCCGACAGGGTGCTCGCCGCCACAGCGGCCGAGCCATACCGCAGCACATCGCGCCGCGTCGCGCGCTTGATCATTGCTTCCTCCCTGCAACGCGACTCTTATTTGGGGACGGTCAGGCCGTCTTGGTCACGCCTGATTTCAGAATGGCGTCGATTTCTCCGAGGGTAAAGCGGCCTTATTGTGGCTCGAGGTTCAGGCTCCTGATGACGTCGAGCCAGACCGGGCCTTCGTCGTCGATGACCTTCTTGAAATAGATCCGATCGCGCGCCGCCTCGTCGATGCCAAACGTGTCGATGATCTTCTGGATGCGTTCGGTCTTGCCACCTTCGACCATGAGGTCGGAAAGCCTCTGCACGATCTCCTCGGGCGTGCCGGCGGGCGCCGCTGCGCCGACCCAGCCACGCACCTGGAAGGCCTTTTCGGTCAGACCCTGCTCGTAGAACGTGGGCACGTCCGGCAGCTTCTTCATGCGCTCCATCGTCGGCACTGCAATCACCTTCACTGCGCCCGACTGCACGAACGGCAGCATGGCGGCGTAGCTGCCGCTCGCCGTCTGGACTGCGCCCGAGGCCACGTCCTGCCACATCAGCGCCTCGCCGCGATAGTGCACGGCTTCCATCTTGAGTCCGTAGTGCCGGTTCAAGGACTCGGCCACGACATGGGCGTAGGAGCCGGCACCGTAGGTCGCGGCCGATACCCTTCGCTCCTTCGCCCAGGCCGCGAACTCCGGAACGTTCTTCACGGGCAGGTCCTTGGCTACAGCGGTCGGCAGGTGGCCGGTGTTGAACCAGGCGACCAGCGCAAAGTCCTTGTCGGGATCGTAGGGCAGTTTCTTGAACAGCACCTTGTTCTGCATCATCGTCGTCGAATTGGTGAACATCAGTGTGTAGCCATCGGGCGGTGCGCCCTTCACGATCTCGGCGCCGATTGCGCCTGCCGCGCCAGCCTTGTTATCGACGATTACGGGCTGGCCGACCTTCTGTGACACGTACTCGCCATAGGCGCGGGCAAAGACGTCGGTCAGTCCGCCCGGCGGATAGGTGACGACTATCTTGATCGGCTTGTTCGGCCAGGCCTGCGCGATGGCCGGCGCCGGCAAGGCGGCCAGCGCCGCAGCCGAACCGTAGCGCAAGACATCGCGCCGCATCGTCGGACGGACGATCATCGAGCCCTCCCCCTCAGGCGGTCTTGGTGGCGCCTGATTTCAGCATGGCATCGATATCGCCGGCGCTGAAGCCTGCTTCGCGCAGCACCTCGACGCTGTGCTCGCCCAGCCGCGGCTGCAGGCGCGTGATTTCCGGCGGGGTCTTGCTGAAGCGCGGCGGGATGTCGGGCATGCGCAGCCGGCCTTCGCTCGGATGGTCGACCTCCTTCCAGAAGCCGGTCGCCTGGAGCTGCGGATCGACGAACAGGTCGTCGAGCGTGTTGACCGGCCCGTGCGGCACGTTGGAGTTCTTCAAGAGCGCCATCCATTCGGCGTTGGTGCGCTGGGCGCAGAGCTCGGCGAGCGTCGCGTAATAGGCCTCGACATTCTTGAGACGGATGGCGAGTGAGGTGAAGCGGGCGTCGGCTGCGAGATCGGGCCGGCCGACCAAGGTGCAGAACTCCTTCCAGTGGCCGTCGGTGTAGGGCAGCAGCGCGAAATAGCCGTCCTTCGACGGATAGGGCCGCCGCTCCTTGTTGAGCACGCGCTTGTAGCCCGCGGTCTCCAGCGCCGGCCGGAAGGTCTCGCCATAGAGATGCTCGACCATGACGAACGACACCAGCGTCTCGAACATCGGCACCTCGACCGCCTGGCCGAGGCCGGTCTTTTCTCGCGCATAGAGCGCGGCGAGAAGCGCCGACACCACGCCGTTGGAACTGGTCTTGTCGGCCACGATCGTGGGCAGGAAGCGCGGCGTGCCGGCGACCACGGTCTGCAGCGAGGCAAGACCGGAACCCGCCTGGATGATGTCGTCGTAGGCAGCCTTCGGTCCCATCGGGCCGGCCGCGCGATAGCCGTAGGTCGCGAGGTAAACCAGGCGCGGGTTGATCTTCTCGAAGGCTTCGTACTCGACGCCCAGCCGCCGGGCGGGGTCGGGCCGGTAATTGTGCATCAGCACGTCGGCGGTCTCGGCCAGCTTGAACAGCGCCTTGCGGCCGGAGTCCTGCTTGAGATCGAGCACGATCGAGCGCTTGGAGCGGTTGCAGCCGAGATAGAAGGCGGCCATGCCGGGGTGGCGGGCCGGCCCGAGCTGGCGGGTGGTGTCGCCTTCGGGCGGCTCGATCTTGATTACGTCGGCGCCGAGATCGCCGAGTTGCTGCGCCGCCCACGGGCCCAACACGACTGTCGTGCAGTCGAGAATACGTACTCCGGCCAGCGGACCCGCCATCGTGCTTTCCTCCAGTCGTTTCTTTTCGCCGCCATCATAGCCCTGCCGACGGCGTCGGCGATATATGACGCGAAGCTGACGCAAAATTCCTCCCAGCGGCCGCTCTTTCCGCCTGTCCCGGCTGAAACATGGCGAAAACCCGACGGAGGCATTCGCGACAATGCCTCAATTCCTTTCGGGATGAATGGGGCTGCTCGCTGCGTAGCTCATGATGTCCAAGGAGGTACTGCCCATGCGTGTCGTGACCCAAAGAGCTTTCTCCCTCGGAGCCGCCATTCTTGCCGGTTCCGTTGCCTTCGCGATCTCTGCCGGTGCCCAGGCCTACGACGGCGGGGACCGTGATCATGATAACTGGCGCCATGAACGTCATGAGCACTACGTCGAGCATCATCGCTACATGGCCGAGCGCCCGGTCTACGTTCGCGAGCGCCCGGTCATCGTCGAGCGCCCGGTCATGATGGCGCCGATGTATCAGGCTCCGGCCGCCCCGTCGGGCCTGAACCTGAACTTCAATATTCCTCTGCAGTAAACGTTTTCTCTCTTGAGACCCCGCCGGATGATGCCCCCCTCATCCGGCGGGCCGCTTTGCTTCGCATAGGGCCGGCCACTATGCTTCGCATAGTGGCTAGTTGACTCCTGCCCGCAGCGCTTTATTCTGCCGGCCATGCTGCGACTGATGACGCTACGACTTATTGGCTGATCTGCCGCCCCGGCTCGCCCGGGGCCCTGCGGATCGCTTGTCGTTCGTCTCGTTCCATCCATCAGTCGCCGCCCACCCCTTCAATAGTTCCGTTCGCAGTGTTCGCTTAGAGCCATTTGGCCGTGCGCGGCGCGAGGAGTCTTCGATGTCTTCCTACAATCCCCAGAAACCCATGATGTCGACCGCGGGCGAGAAGTACGTCGCCTTCAAGCCGATCGACATCAAGGACCGTAAGTGGCCCAACGCCGTCATCACCAAGCCGCCGATCTGGTGCGCGGTCGATCTGCGCGACGGTAACCAAGCCCTCATCGAGCCGATGGATTCCGACCGCAAGACGCGGATGTTCAAGCTCCTCGTCCAGATGGGTTACAAGGAGATCGAGGTCGGCTTTCCGGCCGCGTCGGAGACCGACTTCGAGTTCGTGCGCGAGCTGATCGAAAAGAAGATGATCCCCGACGACGTCACCATCCAGGTGCTGACGCAGAGCCGGCCCGAGCTTATCGAGCGCACCTTCGAGGCCTGCCGCGGCGCCAAGCGGGCCATCGTCCATCTCTACAACTCGACCTCGACCCTGCAGCGACGGGTCGTGTTCGGCCTGGACTACGGCGGCATCATCGACATCGCGGTGTCAGGCGCCAAGCTGGTCAAGCAATTGGCCGACGCCGATCCCAAGACCGAGTGGGTCTATGAATATTCGCCGGAGAGTTTCACCGGCACCGAGCTCGAGTTCGCGCGCGACATCTGCGCCGCCGTGGGCGACGTCTACAAACCGACGCCCGCCAAGAAGATGATCATCAACCTGCCGGCGACCGTCGAGATGGCCTCGGCCAACATCTACGCCGACCAGATCGAATGGTGCCACCGCAACTTCAAGTACCGCGATTCGACGATCCTCAGTCTCCATCCGCATAACGACCGCGGCACCGGCGTGGCGGCGGCCGAGCTCGGCTTCATGGCCGGCGCCGATCGCATCGAGGGCTGCCTGTTCGGCAACGGCGAGCGCACCGGCAACGTCGATCTGGTCACGCTCGGGCTCAACATGTTCACCCAGGGCGTCGATCCGGAGATCGATTTCTCCAACATCAACGAGATCCGCCAGACGGTCGAATACTGCAACCAGCTGCCGGTCCATCCGCGCCATCCCTACGGCGGCGATCTGGTGTTCACCGCCTTCTCGGGCTCGCACCAGGACGCCATCAACAAGGGCTTCAAGGCGCTGCAGTCGTCCAACAGCAAGGTCTGGGAAGTGCCCTACCTGCCGATCGACCCGGCCGATCTCGGCCGCTCGTACGAAGCGATCATTCGCATCAACAGCCAGTCGGGCAA
>PLYQ01000135.1 GCA_003153415.1 Rhodospirillales bacterium
AGCGCGAGCTGCCGACCGGCTGCTACCGCATCGATCCCAGTGGCCGCGTCGACCTGGTGCTGAGCGAAGAGCAGCTGCCCGACCCCAACGGGATCTGCTTCTCACCCGACTACAAGAGGCTCTACGTCGTCAGCAGCGGCAGGGGTCCGGGCGATACCGGCTCCGGCGGCAAACGCGACGTCTACGCGTTCGATGTCGGCACCGACAACAAGCCCGCCAACGGCAAGCTCTTCTCCGACTTCCTGATCGACGGCATCAAATGCGGGCCCGACGGCATCCGCGCCGACGTGAACGGAAATCTATGGATCTCGAGCAATGCCGGCCGCAGTCTCGGCTACAGCGGCGTCACGGTGTGGTCGCCGGACGCCAAGCTTTTGGGCCGCATCCGCCTGCCCGAGGCCTGTGCCAACCTTTGTTTCGGTGGGCCCAAGCGCAACCGGCTGTTCATGGCGGCAAGCCAGTCGCTCTATGCCGTCTATGTCGCCACGCAGGGCGCAGGACCAGCCTAGCGGCGCTTGAGACCTGCGAGCAGCCAATCGACGAACTTCGGCGAGTAGCCGAGCAGCGCCTGCTCGTCCGACAGCTCCTTCTCGAAATGCTCCAGCGCCTCGATAAACGAGCCGCCCTTTGCGAGCGCCTTCTCGGCGATCGCAGCCGCCTTCTCCTTGCCGATTTTTTCGGCCAGCAGGAAGGTCGCGCACTCAGTCAGATGGGGATCTACAACCCCGCCGTTTAGTCAGTGCAAAGAGTAAGTTTTGTACTGACTGGCCAAACCTGGCGCCACAACCGGACCGCGTAGCCCGCACTTCCGTGCCGAACGTCCACCTCCTCGTGGCAAGTTCCATATTCTGCCCGAGCTGCGTGAGGCGATCGAGGCGTCAAACAATGAAAGCAAAACAGGCTATTAGGGTTCAACGCCCAAGCCCACTCTGCCTCCGGCCGCTATCTGCACGGACGTGGCTAGGGTCTCTGCGCCATGGATGTCCGTGCGGACGAACCGCAACGGCACCAAGCGCCACCATTTTCAGCCGCGGGGCGGCGACCGAAAGTATGCGTGGGCCACCGTTCGTCTGCACGACAAGAAGGGGCACCCCATCACCGACCCGCTAGAGGCGGCGGCGGCGTGCCGAGAGCTACCGGCCACACCATCGCCAGCATCAACGAGGTGCTGGACCGCTACACCAAATTGACCGTGGATCAGGCCGGCGCCGCCCTCGCCAAGCGCCTGGCGCACGAGGGTGGACCGGCGGGGAGTCTAACGTCTGGAGACGTTAGACCTAGACGTTAGACTTTTGTGCCTGACTTGTTCCAACGGTGGAAAACCGACCACCACGATAGAACGCTGGCCCGTCTGCATTACACGCTGGTGCCCCCGGTCGGACTCGAACCAACACTTCCGTGAGGAAACCTGATTTTGAGTCAGGCGCGTCTACCAATTCCGCCACGGGGGCACGTTGTCGTGCGTCGCGAATAGAGCCGATGGGCGGAACCGGGTCAACGCTTGCGGTGCCCCTGCCCGTCCGGCTTTATGCGCCCCGATATGCATCCTTATATCCACGCCCAAAATCATCCGGATAAGCCGGCCTATATAATGGCGGCCACCGGCGAGACGGTGACCTACCGGCAGCTCGACCAGCAGTCCAACCGCATCGCGCAACTGTTCCGCTCGCTCGGGCTCAAGCCCGGCGATCACATCGCCCTGTTCCTCGAGAACAATCCGCGCTTCTTCGAAATCTGCTGGGGCGCCCAGCGTTCGGGCCTGATCTACACCCCCATCAGCTCGCGGCTGACAGCAGCGGAGGTCGACTACATCGTGACGGATTGCGGCGCGCGACTGTTCATTACGTCGAAGTACCTCGCCGACAAGGCCCAAGAACTCAGCACCCTCCTGAAAGGCGTCACCAACCGCTACATGATCGACGGCACGATCGCCGGGTACGAGTCGTGGGAGGCCGCAGTGGCGCGCCAACCCGCGACGCCGATCGCCGACCAGACCGGCGGCCACGACATGCTCTATTCGTCGGGCACGACCGGTCGGCCCAAGGGCGTTCTGCCGGTCGTCGAACCGCAGGCGATCGATGCCGACAATCCGCTGCTCGCGATCAGCCGCAAGCTCTACGGCTTCGGCGAGAACTCGGTCTATCTGTCGCCGGCGCCGCTTTACCACGCCGCGCCCTTGCGCTTCAACATGAGCGTCATGAAGCTCGGCGGCACGTCGGTGATCATGGAGCACTTCGACGCCGAGGAATATCTCATGCTTATTGCCAGGCATCGCGCCACCCACACGCAGGTCGTGCCGACCATGTTCGTGCGATTTCTGAAATTGGCCGATGAGGTGCGCCTGAGTTACGACGTGTCATCGCTCGAATGCGCCATCCATGCCGCGGCACCCTGCCCGATCCCGGTGAAGGAAAAGATGATCGAATGGTGGGGCCCGATCGTGTGGGAATACTACGGCGGCACCGAAGGCAATGGGCTCACCATGTGCAATTCCAAGGAGTGGATGGCGCACAAGGGCACGGTCGGGCGCGCCGTGGTGGGCACGCTCAAGATCTGCGACGACGAAGGCAAGGAACTGCCAGTCGGCGAATCGGGTACGATCTATTTCGCCGACGGCCGGCCGTTCGAATATCACAACGACGCACGAAAGACCGCGGAGTCGCGCCACCCCAAGGGTTGGACCACGCTGGGCGACGTGGGCTTTGTCGACGCCGACGCCTTCCTGCATCTAACCGACCGCAAGGCCTTCATGATCATCTCGGGCGGGGTGAACATCTACCCGCAGGAATGCGAGAACCTCCTGATCGACCATCCCAAGGTCATGGATTGCGCCGTGTTCGGCGTGCCCAACGAGGATTTCGGCGAGGAAGTGAAGGCGGTCGTGCAGCCGCGCAACATGGCGGACGCCGGACCGGCGCTGGCCGATGAGCTGATCGCCTACTGCAAGCGGAACCTCGCGACCCTGAAATGCCCGCGCACCGTCGACTTCGAAGCCGAATTGCCGCGCCATCCCACCGGCAAGCTCTACAAGCGCCTGCTGCGCGACCGCTACTGGCAGGGCCGCGAGAGCAAGATCGTGTGATGTCCAACCGGCACACGGGCGAGGAGGATCGCGCCGTCGGCCGGTTGATGCTCTTCTTCGCCATCGTCTTCGCCGTGGAGGGCATCGGCCAAGCGCGTGTCGGCATCATCCTCCAGCCCCTGACCTACTATCTGAAGGTGAATGGCTGGACCCCGCTCCAGGTCACCGCCTACTTCGCCGTCCTCAACTTCCCGTGGGTCATCAAGCCCGTCTTCGGACTGATCTCCGATTTCCTGCCGCTCTTCGGCTATCGCCGGACGAGCTATCTGACGCTGGCGAGCGCTGGCGCCGCCGTCGGTTACGCAGGCATCGCGCTGTTGAACGAGCCCGGTGAGTTCGCGCTGTTCCTCATCCTGACGTCCTATGCGATGGCGACGGCCAGCACGCTCTGCGGCGCGCTGCTGGCGGAGAACGGGCGGAGCTTCTACCAGAGCAGCCTGTTCGTCGGCCAGCAGTGGCTCTGGTTCAACATCGCGATCATGGCGAGCGCTCTCGTGGGCGGCGAGTTGGTCGAACATCTCTCCGCATCGGCGGCGCTCAAGGGAAGCGCCCTGATTGCCGCCATTGCGCCGGTCGCCATCCTCGTGGCCATGCCGCTTCTGCTCAGGGAGCCCAGGAGTGCGATCAACCGGCGAGAATTGCGCAACACGCTGCAGGGGATCATGTCGGCGCTGAAGTCGGGCAAGCTCTACCTGGTGGCGGTCTTCCTGTTTCTCTATTTCTTCGCGCCCGGTTTCGGCACGCCGCTTTACTACCACATGACCGATACGCTGCGTTTCTCGCAGGCCTATATCGGCGTGCTGGGCTCGATCGCCGCCGCAGGCTGGATCGCCGGAGGGCTGGTGCATCGCTTCCTCCTGCAGCGGATGAGCTCGCAGTTGCTGCTCTATCTCAGCGTCGTGCTGGGAACGGCTTCGGCGGCTTCCTTCCTGTTGCTCACCGGCGAGCTGAGCGCCGCGCTGGTCAACTTTGGCTATGGCTTCGCCCAGATGATCGCCACCATCGCCACACTGACCCTGGCCGCTCAAAACTGTCCCCGCCGGGCCGAGGGTTTCGCCTTTGCTGGCCTGATGTCGATCTCTAACCTGGCCGACATCGTTTCCATCAACGCCGGCGCGTTGCTCTACGAACACGTCTTCGACGGCAAGCTGGCGCCTCTGATCGTCGTCTCGGCGGCCACGACGGCGGTCGCGATAGTGCTGGTTCCCTTGCTCGGCCTGAGTGGACAGGATCGAAATAACCGGTTATATGGTTAGTCTCTCCACGGAGGCTTGCCATGACTGCAGAGCTGCGCGCGCTCAACGCCAGGTTCATCAACAACTTCATCACCAACAACGTGCCCTCGCACGACGCCATCCTTCACAAGGACTTCATCTGCATCACGCCCATGGGCGCCCGCGTCGGCCGGGCGGACTATCTGAAAGCCTGGGCGACCGGCTTCGATGCCGAGCGTATCCCCTATTACGACTATCGCGACGAGGTGATAGACGTGTTCGGCAGCACGGCGCTCCTGCGCTCGACCAACAAGCGCGTCGGGATGAAGGACGGCGTCGAGACCGTGACCATGACGATGTACACGGACGTCTACGTGCACGAGAACGGCGCATGGAAGTGCATCCAGGCGCAGATCACGCCGG
This sequence comes from Rhodospirillales bacterium, assembly GCA_003153415.1. Classification (GTDB taxonomy): domain Bacteria; phylum Pseudomonadota; class Alphaproteobacteria; order Reyranellales; family Reyranellaceae; genus Reyranella. The sequence continues at coordinate 4,720 of PLYQ01000135.1, forward strand.
TGGCGCCGGCCAACTACCCGCCCGACGAAACCATCGTGAAGAAATACGTGAAGGGCAAAGCCCAGCCCTAGCAGGGCGTGCTATTGATTCTCCCTGTCCGTGGGAGAACCGCCATGAAGGCTGCCGTCGTCACCGAAAACGGCGTCCAATATAAGGACGCGCCCAAGCCCTCACCCAAGCCGCACGAGATCCTGATCAAGGTACGGGCCGCCTCGCTCAACCGCGCCGATCTCGCGGTCGCCTCGGGCCACCGGCACGGCACGGTCGGCGGTACCGGCACCATCGTGGGCCTCGAGTGCGCCGGTGAAGTCGAGGCGGTCGGCGGCGACGTCAAGGATTTCAAGCCGGGCGATCGTGTCATGAGCTCCGCCGCCGGCAGCTTCGCTGAATACGCGGTCACCGACGCCGGCCGCGCCCACAAGATCCCGGCCAACAACATGACCTTCGAGCAGGCCGCCTGCATGGCGGTGGCGATACAGACCATGCACAACGCCGTGGTCGGCGCCGGTCGGCTGAAGAAGGGTGAATCGGTGCTGATCCAAGGCGCGAGCTCGGGCGTCGGCCTTTTGGGCATGCAGATCGCCAGACATATGGGCGCCTCGATCGTCATGGGCACCTCGACAAACGATTCCCGCCGCGCCCGCCTGAAGGAGTTCGGCTGCGACCTGGCGCTCGACACGCGCGATCCGAAATGGCCGAACAAGGTCAAGGAAGCGACCGGCGGCAAAGGCGTCGACCTGATCGTCGACCAGGTCTCGGCAAGCGTGGCCAACCAGAACATGGAGGCTGCGGCCATTCTCGGCCGCATCGTCAACGTCGGCCGGCTGGGCGGCATGACGGGCGAGTTCAATTTCGACCAGCATGCCCTGAAACGTATCGACTATATCGGCGTCACCTTCCGCACCCGGGGTCCGGAGGAGGTGCGCGCCATCGTCAAGGCGGCCCGCGCCGACCTGTGGCCGGCCATCGAGGCGGGCAAGCTCAGCCTGCCGATCGACAAGACCTTCCCCCTAGCTCAGGCCGCCGAAGCGCTTGCGCACATGAAGGCCAATGCCCATTTTGGCAAGATCGTCCTGGTCGTCTAAAGCCGACCCAGTGTTCTGAGGAAAGATGTATTTCATGACCAAATCGATCAACCACCTCGCCACCGCCGACGGCCTGTTTTTCGGCAAGGGCGCGCTCGACCAGCGCAAGACTGCGAAGATGGTCGACGAGGCATTGGCCGGTACCGACGACGGCGAGCTGTTCCTGGAATATGTCCAGAGCGAGAGCCTCAGCTTCGACGACGGCAAGCTGAAGAGTGCTGCCTATGACACCACCCAGGGCTTCGGGCTGCGCGCCGTATCGGGCGAGGCGACCGGCTTCGCCCATGCCTCGGCGCTCGACGAGCAGGCGCTGAAGCGCGCCGCCTCGACGGTCAAGGCGGTACGCTCGGGCCAGTCGGGCAAGCTGGATGAATCGCCCCGCGGCACCAATCGGCTGCTCTATGCCGACGACAATCCGATCGACGGCGAGGGCTTCGCCAAGAAAGTGACGCTGCTGCAGGAGATCGACGCCTATATACGGAGCAAGGAACCCAAGGCCAAGCAGGTCTCGATCTCGCTCGCGGGCTCGTGGCAAGTGGTCGAGATCATCCGCGCCGGCGGCTGGCGCGCCGCCGACGTGCGGCCGCTGGTGCGGCTCAATGTCAGCGTGGTGTGCGGCGACGGCACGCGCATGGAATCCGGCGGCACCGGCAGCGGACGGCGCGCCGCCTACGGTGACATCTTCCAGTCGGCCTATTGGAAAAAGGAAGCCGACGAGGCGATCCGTCAGGCGCTGGTCAATCTCGACTCCGTCGATGCGCCGGCAGGCGAAATGCCAGTCGTGCTGGGCGCCGGCTGGTCGGGCGTGCTGTGGCACGAGGCCGTGGGCCACGGGCTGGAAGGCGACTTCCACCGCAAGAAGACCTCGATGTTCACCCATCTGATGGGCCAGATGATCGCCTCGCCCGGCGTCACCGTGGTCGACGACGGCACCCTGTCGGACCGCCGCGGCTCGCTCACCATCGACGACGAGGGAACGCCGACCCAGCGCAACGTGCTGATCGAGAACGGCAAGCTCGTAGGCCTGATGCAGGACCGCATGAATGCCCGCCTGATGGGTGTGAAGCCGACCGGCAACGGCCGCCGCCAAAGCCATTCCTATGCGCCGATGCCGCGCATGACCAACACCATCATGTTGGGCGGCGACAAAGATCCGAAGGAGATCATCGCGTCCGTCAAAAAGGGTCTCTATGCCGCCAACTTCGGCGGCGGCCAGGTCGACATCGTATCGGGCAAGTTCGTGTTCACCTGCACCGAGGCCTACATGATCGAGGACGGCAAGATCGGCCGGCCCGTCAAAGGCGCCACCCTGATCGGTTCGGGCTCCGAGGCCCTGACGCGCGTCGGCATGGTCGGCAACGACATGGCGCTCGATCCCGGCATCGGCACCTGCGGCAAGGACGGCCAGGGCGTGCCCGTCGGCGTCGGTCAGCCGACGCTTCGCATCGATGCGCTGACAGTGGGCGGTACGGCGACCGCCTAGAAAGTCGTCAGACCTTGGCCGGTGCCTTCGTGTAATCGGCGTCGCTCACCGGCTCGAACCAGCTCGTCGCCTCGCCCTTGTCGTTGGTCTCCGACATGGCGAGATGGACCATCATCGTGTCCGGCGCCGAGCCGTGCCAGTGCCGCGAATTGGGCGGAATGACCACGGTGTCGCCCGGCTTGATTTCCTGCACCGGCTCGCCCTCGAGCTGATAGCGGCCGACGCCCGACAGCACATAGAGGATCTGGCCGACGGCATGCTTGTGCCAGTTGGTGCGACCGCCCGGCATGAACGACACGCGCGAGGCGCGCAGCCGAGAGGGCTGCTCGGGCGCATACACGGGATCCGACAGCACCGTGCCGACAAAATTGGCAGCCTCCGCCTTGACGGTAGGTCGGGACGCAGCTCGCATGACTCTCGGTTTCATCGGCGTTTCCTCCTCACGACTTATACAAGCCTTTGGCTTCGGCCATACTGACACAAAACGCCTCGATTGCATCGAGGGTCGGCGTATCGATACCGGCGCAGCGCGCGAAGGCGACCGGCGCGCGCACGATCGATTCGATCTCCATCGGCCGGCCGAGGTCGTAGTCCTGCAGAATCGATGGGCGATGATCGAAGTATACGCGCTTGGGTCCGTAGCGTACGTCAGGACTGTCGTCGAGCTTGACGCCATGGGCCGCCGCGATAGCGAGCGCCTCGGCGTGAGCGCGGCGTGCCAGTTGATTGACGATGGGCGTCTTCTGGACCTTGGCTGGCTGGCCCAGGATCAGGCAAATCGTCGAGCCGGTTAAATTGGCCATCAGCTTGTGCCAGATGTCGTAGCGGATATCGCGCGTTGCCGACGATGCAATGCCGGCCTCGATCAACGCCGCGCGCAAGGCGTCGACACGCGGGCTCACCCGATCGTCGATCTCGGCCACCCACAGCCCGTTGCGGTCGGGCATTTCGTGGCGCACGACGCCGGGCTCGACCACGTGGTTAGGCGACGTGATGACGCCACCCAGCGTGCGCTCGAGGCCCACCGCCTTGGCGAGCGCCCCGCCCGGATCGAGCCGCGACAGGTCGGGCGCCGGCGGTCGGGATGCCGCGAGCCCATGGCCGTACCACCAGGGAATGCCGTTCTGGGCGAAGACGACCGGCGTGTCGGCGCGCAGCAGAGGCCCAACTCCCTCGGCAAGGGCTGCAAGTCCCGTCGCTTTCAAAGTAGAGATCACCGCGTCCTGCGGCCCAAGGTCGGCCGGACGGTCGCTGGCCCGAACCTTGGCCACGATCTTCTTGTCGCCCGCCACCAGCGTCAGGCCGCGCGCCCTTATCGCCTCCAGATGGGCACCGCGCGCGACGACGGAAACGTCGTTGCCGGCGTCGGCAAGATGCGCCGCGAAATTTCCGCCGATCGCACCGGCGCCGAATACGCAAATCTTCATTGCTTGGTCTCCGCAAGCCGCAGCGAATCGAGGAAGCGCAGTGCCGCACTCTTGCTCTTCATGTCGCCCTTGGCGGTGACCAGCATGCGGTAGAGCCGGTCCTTCACGATATAGGTGCGCATCATCACTCTGGCGCCGCCGGCATCCTCGATGTCGAGCGCATAGCCGTCCCAGCCCTGCAGGATGACCGGCTCGTCGCGCACGTACTTGTATTTGGCGCGCGGAAAGGCCTTCTCGGCTTCGCCGCGGCCGAGGTCGCGGGCCATCTGCTTGGTGTCGCGGCTGGAGAACCAGGCGGGGTCGTAGTCGACGTAGTCGAAGTCGAACATTTCGTCGTCGCGCTTGCTCTCCCAGACGACACGCTCAGCGGAATGGCCCTTCTCCATTTCCCCAGCGATGTTCTTCGCGGCCGGCGCCGGCATTTCCAGCCGAAAGCGCAGGTCGGGACCGATCACGGTCTGCCATTCCTCGCTTTGTGCGAACGCGGCCCCTGGTGCGAAGAGCAGCGCCAAGACGATCAGTCGACGCTTCATGACCGACGATAACTCAGTAGGCGTAGTCGCGGAACAGCGGCGCGAAGGAGCCCTGCCACTCGCCCTGCCACTTGGCCAACAGCTCGTCGGTCGGGGCGAGGCCGCTGTCGACGGCGCGATCGAGCGGGAACAGATGGACGCTTTCGTCATTGCCGCGTTCGTCGAGACATCGACGCGCCTTGAGACCGGCATGGGCGATCGCCACCACTTCGCGCGCCCATTCATTCAGGGCCTGGCCACGGAACGGGGTGGCAAGTCCGGTCTTGGGCGCTTGGCTGCGCAGGAAATCGTGATCCTGAACCGTCCAGCCCTTCACCAGGTCCCACGCGGCATCGAGCGCGCTCTGATCGTAGAGCAGCCCGACCCACAGGGCCGGCAAGGCGTTCAGCGCCGCCCAAGGGCCTGAATCGGCGCCGCGCATCTCGAGGTAGCGCTTCAGCCGCACTTCGGGGAATGCCGTCGTGATGTGGTCGCCCCAATCGTTGATCGAGGGTAGCTCGCCCGGCCGCGCCGCCAGCTTGCCTTTAAGGAAATCCTTGAAGCTCTGGCCCGAGGCATCGACGTACTTGCCGTCGCGATAGACGAAGTACATCGGCACATCGAGCATGTAGTCGGCGTAGCGCTCGAAGCCGAAGCCGTCCTCGAACACGAAGGGCAGCATGCCGCAGCGGTCGGGATCGGTGTCGGTCCAGATGTGGCTGCGATAGCTCTTGAAGCCCACGGCCTTGCCCTCGACGAAGGGCGAGTTGGCGAACAGCGCCGTCGCCAGCGGCTGCAGGGCCAGCGACACGCGGAACTTCTTCACCATGTCGGCTTCCGATTCGAAGTCGAGGTTAGTCTGCACAGTGCAGGTGCGCAGCATCATGTCGAGGCCGAGCTTGCCTTTCTTGGGCATGTAGTCGCGCATGATCTTGTAACGCCCCTTGGGCATCCAGTGCATGTCCGCGCGCTTCCACTCGGGCGCAAAGCCCAGCCCGATGAAGCCGGCGCCGATTTCGCCCGCCACTTCCTTCACTTCACTGAGGTGCTGCGAGTTCTCCGCCGCCGTCTCGTGCACGGTCTTGAGCGGCGCGCCCGACAGTTCCAACTGGCCGCCCGGCTCGAGCGTGACGCTGGCCTTGTCGCGCAGCAGGGCGATCGTGTTGTTGCCTTCAGTGACCGGCTCCCAGCCAAAGCGCCGGAGGCCCTCCAGCATGGCGCGAATCCCATCGGGCCCTTCATAGGCCAAGGGCTTCAACGTCGCTTTATGGAAGCCGAACTTCTCGTGCTCGGTGCCCATGCGCCATTGGGCGCGGGGCTTGTTGCCGGCAGCGAAGTACTCGATCAGCTGCCGCCGATTTTCGATCGGCGCGCCGCCGCCCGACGGTGGTGCGGACATAAGATGACTGCTCCCTGAGCGCCCCGCGGCTTGTGGCCGGAAGCGGCGCAGTCGCATGAGCATTTCTCACGCGAGCCTGCGGCTGGTTCATGTTGTTCAGCTCCCCCTGTCCCATATCGGCAGGGGCAAGCGCAAGCGGTCAGACGGGGGCCTTGGATGTGCGAAAATCGACCGCTAATCGCGGGGTTGGCTGCTGCCAGTCGCCCACCATCGCCTGCCAGCAGGCCAGTGCCGCCAGCACGGCCGTATCGGCGCGCAGGATGCGCGGACCGAGGCCCACAGCCACGACATCCTTTATGCGACGGAGCGCCGAGAGTTCGGCCTGGGCGAAGCCGCCTTCGGGCCCAACCACGATCGCCCAAGGTGCTGCACGCGCCGCCGCATCGAGCCCGGCCAGGGCGGGCGCGATGGGCGGCCCGCCGCCGGTCTCATCGCATATCAGCAGCCGCCGGCCGGCCGGCCAGCCGCCCAGCAGACGGTCGAGTTCGATCGGCGCGCGCACCTCGGGCACGCTCAGCCGCTCGGTCTGCTCGGCGGCTTCGATGGCGTTGGCGCGAAGACGCTCGATATTGACCCGCTCGACGGCGGTGTGCTGCGTCAGCACCGGCTGCAGCACGGCAACGCCGAGCTCAGTGGCCTTCTCGGCGATATAGTCGATGCGCGCGCGTTTGATCGGCGCGAAGCAGAGCCACAGGTCGGGCTCGGCGCTCTGGGCGCGCCGGCGCTCGCCGACCAATGCTGCCGCGGCCTTCTTGCCGCGAAGTGCCAGCGTGGCGCGCCATTCGCCGTCGCGGCCGTTGAACAGGCGGACCTCCGCGCCCTCGGCACGCCGCATGACGTGGCGCAGGTAGTGTGCCTGCGCCTCGCTCATGGGCGCTTCGATGCCTGCCGCGAGGTCAGCCTCGACGAAGAGACGCGACACGCTCATGGAGTTCCCTGCTGCATCGCTGCATGATGCCGTCATGAGCGCCGACCGGACAACCGGCTTCACCGACATCGACCGACGGCACTGGTCCCTGCGCTACCTGCCGCAATGGGCCCGCCCCTACGGCCGGTTGTCGCGCTGGGACAGGCCGATCGGCATCTGGCTGCTGATGCTGCCCTGCTGGTGGTCGCTGGCTCTGGGCGCGGCGCCGGACTGGGGACGGCTGGGCGGCTGGATGGCGCTGTTTGCCCTGGGGGCGCTCGCCATGCGCGGCGCGGGCTGCACCTGGAACGACATCGTCGACCGCAAGATCGACGCCCAGGTCGAGCGCACGCGCGGCCGGCCGCTGCCCTCGGGCGAGGTCAAGCTGCGCAATGCGCTGATCTGGGTGGCGCTGCAGTCGCTGGTCGGGGCGGCCATCCTCTTCAAGCTCAACAAGTTCGCCGGCGGCGTGGCGCTCCTCTCCCTGCTCCTGGTCGCCCTCTACCCGACCATGAAGCGCATCACCTCGTGGCCGCAGCTCGTGCTCGGGCTCGCCTTCAACTGGGGCGCCCTGGTGGGCTACGCGGCAATCACCGGCACGCTGTCGTGGGCCACCGTGGCGCTCTACGCGGGCGGCGTCGCCTGGACGATGGTCTACGACACGATCTACGCCATGCAGGACCAGCGCGACGATGCCGTGATCGACGTCCGCTCGACGGCGCGGCGCTTTGCAGCAGCACCCCGGCGCTGGCTGTCGTTGTTCGCGGTGCTGGCGCTGGCGGCCTGGGCACTGGCCGGTCCTCTCGCCAACCTCGGGCCGTACTATTTTGCAGTCCTGCTCGCGATCGCGCTGCACTTTGCCTGGCAGATCGCGTTCCTGAAGCCGAACGACCAGGCCGACTGCCTGGCGAAGTTCAAGGCCAACGCCCAGGTCGGCATCCTGCTGACGGCCGCCGTTATCGCCGGCCATCTCGGCTGATCGATGACCCGCCTGCCGGCCGATCCCGAAGGCTTCATCCGCGCCAACACCGCACTCGAAGCGCCGGCGATGGTGCCCGAGTTCAAGTTGTGGCTGGCCACCGAGTACGTGCCGATCTGGCAGGCGACCGAGGCGTGGCTCGAGGAACAGAACGTCGATCCGCCCTACTGGGCCTTCTGCTGGCCGGGCGGCCAGGCGATCGCGCGCTACCTGCTCGACAACCCGACTTTGGTCGAAGGCAGGCACGTGATCGATTTTGCCGCAGGCTCCGGTGTGTCGGCGATGGCGGCGGCGCGGGCGGGTGCGGCGTCGGTGCTGGCCAACGACATCGATGCGCTGTCGCTGGTCGCGGCGCGTCTCAACGCCCAGGCCAACCACCTCAGCGTCAACGTCAGTGCAGACGACTGGCTGGCTGGCCTCGGAGGTGCGCCTGTCATGCCTTCGGTCGCGGACGTCGTAATAGCGGGTGACGTCTGCTACGAACGCGATATGTCGATTCGCGCGCTGGCCTGGCTGCGCGGGCACGCCCGGCTCGGCCGTCTGGTCTTGTTGGGTGACCCCGGCCGCAACTACTTCAGCGCCCAAGGCCTCGAGGAATGCGCGCGCTACGACATCCCGACCTCGCTGCAACTCGAGAACCGAGGTATGCGCGAGACGGTCGTCTGGCGGGTGCTGCCTCATCCGTAGGCAGTGCTTCAAAATTCCTTAACTGTTCTTTCATAACGGGATCGGCTACACGGCGGCGGCATGCCCCTGAAAAACCCGACAGCAGCAGCCATCAAGCCCGACGATTTTGCCAGCCTTTACGAGGGCTTCAACGCAGCGGTCTCGCGCTTCGATTGCGGCCGCAAGTGCGCACCCCTGAACAATGGCGAGCCGGTCTGCTGCTCGACCCAGAACGCCGTGCCGGTGGTGCACAAGGCCGAGTTCGATCTGCTGAAAACCCGCACCGACCTGTGGTCGACGTTCAAGCCCTACGATTATGCCACGCGCCAGATCGTCGAAGAGCTGACCTCCGACTGCACCGCCATCCACTGCAAGGGCGCGCGGCACTGCGAGCGCGACAACCGCACCATCGCCTGCCGCGGCTTTCCCTTCTTTCCCTACATCACGCGCCAGCGCCAGTTCGTCGGCATCGGCACCTACTGGGTGTTCGAGGACCGCTGCTGGATGATGTCGAACCTCGAGATCGTCGACAAAAAGTTCGTCGAGGAGTTCATGGCGGCCTACGAGGCGCTGTTCGTCAAGGACGCCAGCGAGTTCGCGACCTACGTCGACTTCTCCGCCTCGGCGCGGCGCGTCTTTTCGCGCTGGAAGCGCCCCCTGCCCCTGCTCGGCCGCAAGGCAGAGCTGCTGATCGTCGAGCCCTCAACCGGCGACATCCGGCCCGGTCGCAAGGCCGACTTCCCCAAAGCCGCGCCCTTCAGGTCGGAACAAGAGTATCGTGAGGCGGTGAAGGAAGCCGGCGGCGAGACGCCCGACGAGGGTCTGCGCGCCGCCTGATCGCCAAAGCCTGGTAGGAGGCTCATCATGCGCCGTCCGTTCCTCGCCCTGTTGCTGTCTCTGCTGGCGCTCCCCGCCGTCGCCGAAGAAATCGGCGCCGTCGGCTATCGCTTCAAGTGGCTGGGCCCCAACGACAAGATCGTGATCGAGGCGTTCGACGACCCCGACGTGCCGGGCGTCACCTGCTACATGTCCCATGCCCGCACCGGCGGCATCAAAGGCGCCATCGGGCTGGCCGAGGACCCCGGCGAGGCCGCGATCGCTTGCCGCCAGGTCGGCCCCATCGACGCCGCCAAACTCGCCAAGCTCAAGAGCCCGCACGAGGTGTTCAGCGAGCGCGCCTCGCTGATCTTCAAGACCACCCAGGTCACGCGCTTCTGGGACGCCAGGCGCCAGGCCCTGGTCTATCTCGTCTATACCGACCGCATCATCGAGGGCAGTCCGCGCAATTCGATCAGCGTCGTGCCGGTGGGCGTGCGCTAAGCTCTTTGCTGTTAAACAAACAGAAAAAACAGCAACTGCCCTTCGTCTCCGGTCTCCAGGTCTCCAGGTCTCCGTCATTTCCAAAAAATATCTTTCGGGAATTCCCGAAATCCTGCTTGTGCGGGCACTTAGCCGGCTTTTCCCGAATTCCCGAACATTCCGGAATTCGCGAATTTCACGAACCTGGCGCATCGCAAGGAGCGTCGCTTCAAAGGCAGCCGGGGCATGGCGCATCCTCATGTGTTACCATTGCATATTACGCATAAAATGTCAATGAATTGCTGCGAAAAACGCTTCTATCACGGATAACTGAGTTTCGGCTCGAAGTCGTCGCGGCCCTCGGGCGTGACGTCGAACATGTTCCAAACCGGGTCCAGCAGGTCGTTGTGGCGATACTGCTGATCCGGCTCGGGCGGCACATAGAGCAGTTCCGAACCCCAGAAGTGGCGGACCGAGCCGCCCGCGCGCCGGAACACGTTGAGCATCGGCATGTCCCACTCCTTGCCGGGCGTGAACTCCTGCTGTTGGCGCATGGGCGCCGAAAGCCCGGCCGAGTCGCCGAAATAGTCTCGGTCGTAGGTATTGCCGCCCGTGGAAAGCAGACGCAGCGTCTTCCAGTCACGCTCCTTCGCCAGCGCGCGCAGACGCGGCAGCGGCGACTTGGCGACCACGACAAAATTGATCTTCTGCACGATATGCAGTGCCGAGCCATCGAGACCGTCGAGGAAGTGCGTGCATCCGGAACAAGGGCGCTCGCGCTCTGGTCCGAACATGAAGCTGTAGATGGCCAGCGTGTCCTTGCCATCCTCGAACAGCTCCGACAACTTCACCCGCGCCGGCCTGCCGCGAGGACCGGTCTTCTGGAAAACATAATCCTCCGCGACTTCGCCGCCTGGCGGCAAGGCGCGACGGTGCGCGGCAACTTTTTCGATCTGCCGCCGCAGCTCCATTTCCTCGTCAAGCAACGCGTTACGGGCCCGACGATAGGCCTCGCCTTCGTTGGGAAAGTGCACATGTTCGAGTGTTTGGGTCATGCCAGGGAAACGGCCGTTGGGCCGCCGTGGTTCCCTCAGGCGCTGCGGAACAGAAAAGTTCCCAGCAGAACCCACCGCGCCGCCCGCGACGTACCGACCAGGGGCGTCGTGTAGTGCCAGAACGGTAAACGATAGGCAGTTACCGTGGCCGGTCCGGCAATCGAGACAATCTCACTGAAGTGTCCAGCCCGGCTGTAGACCAGCCACTGGTGCTCGACACCCGCACTGAAACTCACGTGCAGGTCGATGTAACCACGTGCGGCCCACTTGTTCTCGGGATGGTGGTCGTTGTGCGGCCCGGCATAGTCACCCGGGCCGTAGCGCAGCACCTGCAGGCCCCAGCCCGACGCCAGCTTGCGGCCGGCCAGCGCCTCGGCAAAAGCGCGGAATGAGGCCGAGCGCATCAGGCGCACCAGGCCGATCCGTTCGGCTGCCTTGACGCCGGCCTCGCGGCGGCTTTCGAAGTAGATCGTCCGCGCGCGACTGGTCTTGGGCAACTTCTCGCCATAGTCGCTTTGCATGTCCCAGATGCTCTCGGGCGGAATCGGCCGCTCCAGCGTCTCCAACGTATCGGCGAGTTCCGCCTCCAGCACGCGCCGCACACGGGCGGCCTTGCCGCGGTCCAAAAGATCGTCGGCCACGAGGAAGCGCCGGCGCGGATCGGCGAGCGCGCCACACAACGGATGCGTGCCGGCCAGCACCTCGCGGCCGGCGCGGCTCAGCAGGTGCTCGAATTCGGAAGGGATGGCGTTATGCGGCATGAGCGCACCTTACTGTCATCCCGAGTGAAGCGAGGGATCTTTCTGGGTCGTTAAAGATCCCTCGGCCTGCGGCCTCGGGATGACAAGCTTGGCTGATCTCCTCTACACAACGCCATGCCCTACGCCTCGCTTCGCGATTTCATCGACCGGCTGGAGAAAAGCGGCCGGCTGGTGCGCGTGAAAGCGCCGGTGTCGCCGCATCTGGAGATGACCGAGATCCAGACGCGGCTGCTGGCCGAAAAAGGCCCGGCCGTGCTGTTCGAGAACGTGGTGCGCCAAGACGGCACGCGCTCGGAGATGCCGGTGCTGGTCAATCTGTTCGGCACTGTCGAGCGCGTGGCCTGGGGCATGGACCGCGAGCCCAACCAGTTGCGCGCCGTGGGGGAGACGCTGGCCTTCCTGCGCCAGCCCGAGCCGCCGGGCGGCTGGCGCGAGGCGCTCGACATGCTGCCGATGGTGCGCACGGTCATGGCGATGAAGCCGCGCACGGTGAACAGCGCACCCTGCCAGGAAGTTGTGCTCACGGGCAACGACATCGATCTCGGAAGATTGCCGGTGCAGACCTGCTGGCCGGGCGAGCCGGCGCCGCTGATCACCTGGCCGCTGATCGTCACACAGGGTCCGAATCCCAAAGGTGACAAGCAGGATAACTACAATCTCGGCATCTATCGCCTGCAGGTGACGGGAAAGAACACCACGCTGATGCGCTGGCTGAAGCATCGCGGCGGCGCGCAGCATCACCAGCGCTGGAAAGGTGCCGGCAAGCGCGAGCCGCTGCCGGTGGCCGCCGTGATCGGCGCCGATCCCGGCACCATCCTCGCGGCCGTGACGCCGGTGCCCGACACGCTGTCGGAATATCAGTTCGCGGGGCTCCTCAGAGGCAAGAAGGTCGAGCTGGTCGACTGCAAGACCGTGCCGCTGAAAGTGCCGGCCGAGGCCGAGATCGTGCTCGAGGGGCATGTCAGCCTCGACGACTATGGCGACGAGGGCCCCTACGGCGATCACACCGGCTACTATAACAGCGTCGAGAAATTCCCGGTGTTCACCATCAGCGCGATCACCATGCGCCGCCAGCCCATCTATCTCTCGACCTTCACCGGCCGGCCACCCGACGAGCCGAGCGTGCTGGGCGAGGCACTGAACGAGGTGTTCATCCCCCTCTTCCGGCAGCAGTTCCCCGAGATCGTCGACTTCTGGCTGCCGCCCGAAGGCTGCTCGTACCGCATCGCCGTGGTCTCCATAAAGAAGGCCTACGCCGGCCACGCCAAGCGCGTGATGATGGGCGTGTGGAGCTACTTGCGACAGTTCATGTACACCAAGTGGGTCATCGTCGTGGACGCCGACATCGACGCCCGCGACTGGAAGCAGGTGATGTGGGCGGTCTCCACTCGCATGGATCCGGCGCGCGATATCACGGTGATCGAGAACACGCCGATCGACTATCTCGACTTCGCCTCTCCGGTATCGGGGCTGGGCTCCAAGATCGGCCTCGATGCGACGGACAAATTCCCCGGCGAGACCAACCGCGAATGGGGTCGACAGATCCGCATGGATCAGGCGGTGGTCGACAAGGTCGATGCGATGTGGAGCGAGCTGGGGCTGCCGGGGAGCGGGAAGAAGATCTGGAAGTAACCCCGGTCACGGCCAATCGATTTGGGCGGATCGGTCTTCTCACCTATCATCGCCAACAAACTTGAATTTTGACGCCCCGCCTATGGCGTCGCCCGGGAGGCTGCATGACGCTACTCATCGTCAACCTCGACAAGATCATCGGCAGTGCCCAGGCATTTCGTGACGCGTTCGAGGCGCAGCTTCCCGATCTGCCCATTCGCTTCTGGCCCGATGCGGGCGACCTGAAGGACATCGAGTACCTCGCCTTCATGCATCCCGATTTCGACCAGCTCCCGGCCTTCCCCAACTTGAAGGCCATGTTCAGTCGTGCGGCCGGCGTAGAGGACATTGCCCGGCATCCGAAGCTGCCCAAGGTCCCGCTCGGCAAGGTGGAACCGCCGGGCGGCGATCCGATGATGACGGAGTACGTCATTATGCACGTCTTGCGCTTCCATCGCGAAATGCCTGCCTACCAGGCGGCCCAGGCAAAGCGAGAATGGCGCAGGGTACCGATCGTCCGTCCCGAGCAACGGCGCGTTGGGTTCTTGGGCTTCGGGATGATGGCCAAGGCACCGGCGCTGGTCCTGCAGTCGCTGGGCTTCAATGTCTCCGCGTGGGTCCGCTCGCCGCGGCAGGCCGCAGAGGTCCCCCTGTTCCACGGCCGCGACCAGCTCGAACCTTTTCTCGGCCAGACCGATATCGCCGTCTGCCTGCTGCCGCTGACGGCGGAAACCGAGGGCATCTTCTGCGCGCGTACCTTCGCCATGATGCCGAAAGGCGCCATGCTGGTGAATGTTGGACGCGGCAGGCACGTCGTGAACAACGACCTGATCGCTGCGCTCGACTCGGGACAATTGTCCTATGCCGCTTTGGACGCACTTTGGCCCGAGCCATTGCCGCCAGAGAGCCCGCTTTGGCTCCATCCCAAGGTTACGGTGATGCCGCACGTGGCGCGCAGGCCGACCGTCGTCCAACTTGTAACCGAGGTGGCTTCAAACATCCGTAGCCTCGAGACCGGAGGAAGGCTCCTGCAACAAGTCGACGTCATGCGGGGGTACTGATCACTCTGTCCTCTCAGGACGACATCCTCGTCATCCTTGGGATCACTTCCTTGACCGTCAGGTCGCGACTCACGGCGGCATCCTCCGCCGAGGCGCCGCGCGTGCCGCCGCTGATCGCTACCTTGTCGAGGCCGAGAGCGGCCAACGAGCGCAGGCGTTCGATGCAGCGGTCGGGCGGCCCCACGATGGCGAAGCGGTCGACGAAATCGTCGGTGAGCGTGCCGACCTGGCGCGAATCGCCGCGGGTGTGGGCCTTCATGTCGTAGTTGATCCGCAGCTTCTCCAGCACGGCGGCATCGCCCGACGAGACCGGGACGCTGGTCTTGCCGTGCATCACCGAGAAGCGGGCGAAAGTCGTGAGGCCGCCGCGCACCAGGCTGCGCGCCGCGTCGAGGTCGGTGTGGCAGGCCATGTTGACGTAGGCGCCAAAGGCTATCGCGTCGGGATCGAGGCCGCCGTCCTTGCGCGTCTTTTTCGCCAGCGCGATGCCCCAGGCCAGGCGCTCTGTATCGGCGCCCAGGGTGAACATCACCCGCTCGGCATGAAGGGCTGCCATGGCGATGACCTTGGGGCCGCTGGCGGCGACCTCGACCGGCACCTTGGCGCCTCCCTTAAGACCGTCGGCGATCCAGGCGATGCGGCTTGCCGGCGGCGCGTCGTGCAGGTGCAGCGCCGACAGCGGCGGCGCCCAGTCGTGCGGGATGTCGATGTCGTCGAAGCTCACGGACTCGCCGCGCAGATAAGTCTGCAGCTGGCGCAGGTAGCGCTCGAACTGCGCCAGCCGGGCCGGCGCGCGGCCGAGATGGGCGAGTGCTGAGTCGCCGCGGCCGATGCCCAGCGCGGCGCGGCCGTTCGAGATGCGATTGACCGAGGTGATCGCTGTGGCGGTCGCCGCCGCGTGGCGGGTGACCGAGTTGGTGACACCGGTGCCGAGCCCGATGCGCGTCGTGGCGGCGCCCGCCAGGGCGAGCGAGACATAAGGGTCGCCGGAGAGGTTCTGCGAATCGACCACCAGCATGCCGTCCCAGCCGGCAGCCTCGTTCTCCTCAGCGGTACGTGCCGCGCTGCGCGCCGACGCGACACCGGTGGTCCATAGTTGCACGTTCGCTCTCCCGGGCTCTTCCAACCCCAATGTTCAGGCCCATATGGATAGCGTGCCCCCTGCCAAGAACAAGCTCCTTGGAGGACCGATTCTCCGCTCGCTGCTGACGCTCGCCGTGCCGATCGTCATGGCCAATATCCTGCAATCCGGATACCAGATCACCGACGCGTTCTGGGTCGGTCGGCTGGGCGGCGCGGCGGTGGCCGCGGTGTCGCTCTCCTTCCCCGTGATGTTCCTGATGTTCGCGATCGGCGGCGGACTGTCGATCGCAGGATCGACCCTGATCGCGCAATATG
Organism: Rhodospirillales bacterium; assembly: GCA_003153415.1. Classification (GTDB taxonomy): domain Bacteria; phylum Pseudomonadota; class Alphaproteobacteria; order Reyranellales; family Reyranellaceae; genus Reyranella. Next base: position 20,363 of record PLYQ01000135.1, read on the forward strand.
TCGGCGCGCGGAACGATCGCATGGTCGGCCACGTCGCCGGACAGACCCTGTTGATGGTGGTCCTTGTCTCGCTGATCCTGGGAACGATCGGCTACTTCACGGCGCCCAGCCTGCTGCGGCTCATGGGCGTGGCACCCGATGTCTATCCGGGCGCGCTGGGCTTCATGCGCGTCTCCTTCGTCGGGCTGGTGTTCAATTTCACCTTCTTCGTCTTCCAGGCGATCATGCGCGGCATCGGTCGCGCGACGCTGCCGGTCTACATTGTAGCGGGCACGGTCTGCCTCAACTTCGCGCTCGATCCGCTGCTGATCTTCGGCTGGGGACCAATCCCGGGCTATGGCGTGATGGGCGCCGCGCTGGCGACGCTTGGCACCCAGAGCATCGCCGCCATCCTCGGCATCGTCGTGCTGCGGCTCGGCCTGCATGGCATCCATGTGCGGCGACGCGATCTCATTCCCGACTTCAGCTACGTCAAGCGCGCCTTCTTCCTGGGCTTTCCGGCGTCGATCGAGATGTCGGCGCGCGCGCTCGGCCTGATCGTGATGAGCTTCCTGATCGCCAGCTTCGGCACGCTGACGCTTGCCGCCTACGGCGTCGGCACGAACATCGTGCAGGTGATGATCGTGCCGGCGATGGGTCTCTCGATGGCGGTGTCGAGCCTGGTCGGCCAGAACATCGGCGCGGGCAACATCGACCGCGCGGCGCGGATCGGGCGGCTGGGCGGCCTGCTCGGCTTTGCGGGCCTGTCCGCGTTCGGTCTCGTCGTCTTCCTGTTTCCCGCGACGATCGTCGCCTTCTTCGTGCCGAACGATCCCGCGGTGATCGCCGCCGGTGCGGAGTACCTGCGCATCGTGTCGCTGGCCTGGGGGTTCATGGGCCTGCAATTCGCGCTGACAGGCGTCCTGCGGGCATCGGGCAACATGGTGATGACCATGGTCCTGACTCTGGTCTCGCAATGGGTCCTGCAGTTCCCGCTGGCCTATGTGCTGTCCAAGCACACCGCGCTGGGCGCCCAAGGCATCTGGTGGGCCTTTCCCATCGCCAATGTCGCCATCGCGCTGATCACGATCGGCGTCTATGCCAAAGGTGACTGGAAGAAGAAGCGACTGATCGAGCCGGAAGTGGAGCTCGCCGAAAAGGTCACCGAGGAGATCCTGGTCGGCGAAGTGCCGCGCTAGCGCGCGGCGGTCAGTAACGCATGGTGAGTTTGTTGCCCGCGGTCGTCAGCGGCTTGAAGCCCAGGCGCTCATAGAGACGGCGCGCCGGATTGTTGGCCATCACGTCCAAGGTGAGGTCCTTGCGCTTGCGCACAGAGCGTTCCTTCATCCAGCCGAGGAAACTGGTGCCGAGACCGCGGTTGCGCATGGTCGGCAGGAGATAGAGCTGTCGGAGCTGCACGAGGTGGCGCGTCTCCTCGACATGCAGCCATCCCGCGTCGGCTCCCTCGGCCTGCAGGATCGACGCGCCGGCATCGGCAAGCGCCAGTTCGACGATGCGTCGCTCCGCGGGCTCCCGCCATTCGCCGAGCTCCTGCGTCAGGGGCTGCAGGGCGTCGCGATAGATCGGCCAGCAGAAGGCGAAATCCTGCGCGGCGGCGGCACGTAATTCGAAGGCAAGCTGCATTCAAGCATCCCGCCACAAGCGCGGGCGCGGCGCAATGCGCGGCCGCCTCGGTTGAGGGTCGCCTGTTGCAGCCCGCCGCTTTAATGTAAACTCCCTTAACATGAGTTGGAAACGCCGCGCCGAGCGCACATATCATCACGGCAATCTCAAGGAAGCCCTGATGCAGGCAGCGCGCGAGCTGATCAAGGAGAAGGGGCCAGGCGGCTTCACCTTCGCCGACGCGGCGCGGTCGGCCGGCGTCAGTGCGGCGGCGCCCTATCGCCACTATCGCGACCGCGAGGCGCTGCTGGCCGATGTGGCGCGCGAAGGCTTCCTGCGTTTCGAGGCGATGCTCACCACCGGCTGGAACGGCGGCAGGCCCGATGCGCTGACGGCGTTCAACAATGTCGGCCGCGCCTACTTGGCTTTTGCGCGCGCCGAGCCCGCCTATTATGCCGCGATGTTCGAATCGGGCCTGCCGCCCGACCTCAGTCCCGATCTGCGCGCCGCGGCCGACCGCGCTTTCGGCGTGCTGCGTACCGCCGCCGAGACGCTGACGGCCAGCCTGCCGGCCGAGCGGCGGCCGCCGGCGCTGATGATGAGCCTGCACATCTGGTCGCTCAGCCACGGCATCGCCTCGCTGTTCGGCCGCGGCGATGCCGGCCGCCGCACCTTGCCAATGACGGCGGAAGAACTACTTGAGTCGGCGATGCTCATTTACCTGCAGGGCCTGGGTTTTCCCCAAAAGGCCTGAAAGGGCCCCGGAGCCCCTTGACTCCCTNNTCATCGTTTTCTGGCCGATCGGCCTTGGCCTTCTGATCTACCTGAAATGGAGTGGACGCATGTTTTGCTCACATCGCGGCTATGGCCGCTGGCATACGCCCGAAGGCCGCTTCGACAGCCGCGAAGCCCGCCACGCCGCCCGCGAGGAGTGGCGCAGCTGGAAACACCGCGCCCGGTGGGCGCAGCGTCACGGCTCAGGCAACGTCGCCTTCGACGAATATCGCGAAGAGACGCTGCGCAAGCTCGACGAGGAACAGCACGAGTTCCGCGACTATCTCGACCGGCTGCGTTCGGCCAAGGATCGCGCCGAGTTCG
>PLYQ01000335.1 GCA_003153415.1 Rhodospirillales bacterium
GGGCGGGCCATTCTATAAAACGCTGAAAGCATCTGTCGGCACGCAACAAGAGAATCGGAGTTGCGGTCTGGGCGACTCTTCCATGCGCGAGCAGCGGTCAATTCGAATCAATCTTGCGTCCAGATGACTCGCAGAATGGTTTTCACACAGCCTCGACCCGAAGCGGACATGGCCGAACTCCTTACTTGATCGCCTCGTCGGCGCGGGCGAGCTGCCGATCTGCTGGTAGTGGCGTCGCTCAACCTTCGCTCTCCTTTCCCAGAATCTTCGCGGCGACGGCAGCGGCGGAAGTACGATTTTCGACGCCGAGCTTTGCATATATTTGCTCAAGGTGTTTGTCGATCGTGCGTGGGCTGAGCCCGAGGATTTGCGCGATGTCCCGATTGGTCTTTCCTTTGCTGAGCCAGGACAGGACTTCGGACTCGCGGCTGGTGAGGCCGAGCACCTTGCGCAGTTCCGTTTGAGTGGGCGGCACGTTGTCGAGCGTCAGGCGCAGCAGGATTTCGCCAGGCCCGAGTATTCCCAGATAGCTCAGCGTTGCAGCCTGGTTGCGGAAGCGCGATCTGATTGGCGACGCCACACGACCATCATGCCGCATTTGCGCTAGCCATTGCATCTGCGCCGGGCCGAGCGAGAATGCTTCCTGGGCGTCGTTGGTATCCTGACTCGCCAGGAACTTGTGCGTCTGGGGCGTCGCCCAGATGAGCTTTCCTTCCTCGTTGACCGCGAACAGGAAATGCCCCGACATGTCGAGTGCCGCACGGGCGCTGTTCGCCAAACGGGCGTTGGTAAGGTGCACCCGGATGCGTGCGAGCATTTCTTCAATGACGATCGGCTTGGTCACATAGTCGACACCGCCCGCCTCCAGTCCGCGGACTGTATGTTCCGTCTCGCTGAGGCCGGTCATGAAAATCACCGGCACGTTCGTGAGTATCGCGTTGCGCTTCAGGCGACGACAGGTCTCGAAGCCGTCGATACCCGGCATGATGGCGTCGAGCAGAATGACATCGGGGGTGATCTGCTCGACGATCCGGATCGCGGCCATGCCGTCGAGCGCGACCATCACGGTGATGCCCACGCCGTCGAGAGCATCCGTAAGCAGCCGCAGGGTCTCGGGTGAATCGTCGACGACGAGGGCGACGTCGCGCTTCTTCTGGTCAGAGCTCATGATCCTGCAGCGTCTTCAGCGTGGCCATGTACTGATCGAGGTCGAAGCGGTCGACCAGCATCCGCATCCGGGCGACGAAAGCGCGGTATTGCGGCTGATCGATCCCGATCTGGTCGAGCTTTGCCTGGATGGCTCGGATGTGGCCGATCTGGCCCAGACTGACGAGTTCGTCGACCTGCCGGCGCGGCGGGTGCAGTCCACCATTCGGCATCCAGCCCGCTTCGACCGGTTTGGCCGGTCCGTATTGCCACTCGATCTTGAGCAACTGGTCGATCTGTTCGAGCAGCCGGGGAATGTCGATTGGCTTCAACAGGTAGCCGTCGTGAAAAGGCTGCGCCATCGAGCGGCCATGCGCCTCAAGGGCGCTAGCGGAAAGCATCAGGATGCGCGCCGCGTGATGTCCGCTGCCGCGTAGCGTCTCGGCCACGGCCCAGCCATCCATGTTCGGCATTGCGATGTCGAGCAGGAACAGATCGGGCCGGCAATGTTGCGCCAAATCGAGGCAGCCTGCGCCATCCGAGGCGCTGAGAAGGATAAAACCCAGGGGCGTCAGGATCTCACGCAGCAAATCGCGGTGTGTCGGATCATCGTCGACGATCAGGATAGTCTTGCGTGGACCGTGATAACCGGAAACGCTGGCCTTGATGGGCGCGATCCGCGTCGGCTTAGTCACTTCCGACAGCATGATCTTGACGCGAAATGAGCTGCCCTCGCCGAGTGTGCTGGAGACCTTGATTTCGCCGCCCATCACATCGGCCAGCAGTTTGCTTATTGTGAGACCAAGTCCCGTCCCGGTCTGGGGCTGCGACGCGCCCAGCGCTGCGCGCTCGAACGGTTCAAAGATCCGCTCGAGATCGCCGGCCTGGATGCCCGGGCCGGTATCGGCGACTTCGAACTCGGCGATCGGATTGTGGTAGCGGATCGTGAAGCGGACGGTGCCGGTGGAGGTGAATTTGATGGCGTTGGAGAGAAGATTGATGAGGATTTGTCGCAGCCGCTTCTCATCGGTGCACACGACCGACGGCAGGAGCTCGGAACGCTTGAAGACGAAGTCGATCCCCTTCGCCGTCGCCTGGAGGCGGAACATTCCTACGAGCTGGTCGAGGAATTCGCCGAGCCTTACTTCATCGCGCGACAGATAGAGCCGACCCGCCTCGATCTTCGAGATGTCCAGGAGGCCGTCGATCAGACCAGACAAATGATCGGCGCTTCGCCGGATGACATGCACCTGCTCGCGCGGCTTAGGGAGGATGGAGGCGTCCTGCCCGAGCAACTGGGCGTAGCCGCTGATGGCATTGAGAGGTGAACGCAGTTCGTGACTGAGACCGACGACGTATCGGCTTTTCGCGAGGTTTGCCGCTTCGGCCACCTCCTTGGCGCGTTGCAGTTCGGTATCGGTACGTTCGTGCGCCTCGACTTCCTGCATCAGCCGCGCCGTCTGGCGGCCGGTTTCAGCTTCCGCCGCGCGCCGGCTCTGCTGCGCCAGGACGAAGAGCCACGCCACAACGCCGATGACGATGATCAATGCGGAGAAGACCTTCAAAAGGACGTCGACGAGTTGGATTTCGCCGGTTTGGGCGTCCCCCGATGTCTGCAGATAGATCAGGCCGAGTGTCAGGCCGACCAGCCCCGTGGCAGCCACGAACACCCCGACATAGTGACCGAACTGGGAATTGATCTTGGCATAGACCGGAGCGGGAAGAATCTTCCCTAGCGTATCGGCGACCTGGGCGTGAATTCGAGCGTGCGGTTTGCAGAGATCGTGACACCGCGCATCGAGCGAGCAGCATAGCGAGCAAATCGGCCCGGCATAGGCCGGACACGACGCCATGTCTTCGGGTTCGAACGAATGTTCGCAGATGCAGCACTGGATTGATTGAAGGCCCTGCCAGCTCGGCTTGGGTTGGCGCGCGATATAGTATTTGCCCCGGGTTGCAAAGCAGATGATCGGCGCGGCAATAAAGGCGACACCCAGTGCAACGAACGGTGCGAATGCCTTGAGCGTCGATCCGCAGACACCGGAGAAGGCGGTAATGGAGGCGACCGTGGCCAGCGCCATGGCGCCGACCCCGACCGGATTCACGTCGTAGAGATGGGCGCGCTTGAACTCCATCTGTGGCGGGCGCAGACTGAGCGGCTTGTTGACGACCAGGTCTGAGACGAGAGCGCCGACCCAAGCAATCGCCACGTTGGAGTAGAGCGCCAGCGTATGCTCGAGCGCCTTGTAGACGCCGATCTCCATCAGCAGCACGGCGACAGCGACATTGAAGATCAACCAGACGACGCGGCCGGGATGATTGTGGGTGAGGCGGGAGAAGAAGTTCGACCAGGCGATCGAGCCGGCATAGGCGTTGGTTACATTGATCTTGAGCTGCGACAGGACCACGAACGCGCCGACCAACGCGAGCGCGACGTCGGGCTGCGACAGGACGTACTGGAACGCCGAATGATACATTTGCGTCGGCTCGGCCGCGTGTTCGGCCGATACGCCATGGCTGAGGGCAAAGAAAGCGAGGAACGATCCCGCGAGGAGCTTGAGCGCGCCCAGCACGATCCAGCCGGGCCCCGCAGTGAGCAGCGCCAGCCACCATTTGCGCCGGGACGTCCTGCGGTCGCGCGGCAGAAAGCGCAGAAAGTCCACCTGTTCGCCGATTTGCGCGACGAGCGAGAACACGACCGAGGCCGCCGTTCCGAAGAGCAGCAGATCGAGATGGCCGGACGGATCGCCATGCTCTCCGGCGAACGACGTCCACTCGGTGAAGGAGTCCCGGCTCTTGAGCGCGATGGCTGCGAACGGAAGGATCTGCAGGATCACCCATAGCGGCTGCGTCCAGAGCTGGAAGCGGCTGATCATCGTGATGCCGTAGGTGACTACCGGAATGATCGCGAGCGCACTCAGCGGATAGCCGATCGCTAGCGGGATGTGCAGGCACAGTTCCAGCGCCATCGCCATGATGACCGCCTCGATGGCGAAGAAGATGAAAGTGAATGACGCATAGATCAGCGACGTCACCGTCGAGCCGATGTAGCCGAAGCCGGCGCCGCGCGTCAGCAGATCGATGTCGACGCCGCATTTGGCGGCGTAGTACGCGATTGGCAGGCCGCAGAAAAAGATGATGAGGCTGACGACCAGAATGGCTGCGGCGGCGTTGGTGAAGCCGTAGTTGAGGGTGATCGTGCCGCCGATCGCCTCCAGCGCGAGGAACGAGATCGCGCCTAGCGCCGTATTGGCGACCCGGCTGGCAGACCACCGGCGGGCGCTCTTTGCCGTGAAGCGCAGCGCGTAGTCTTCCAGCGTCTGGTTGGCGACCCACTGATTGTATTGGCGCCTGACGCGATCTATCCGTTGTCGTCCCGCCACGTAGTGATCCCCTTCAAGAGTATCCCATACGCGAAATCTACGTCGTCATTTTGCGGTGCAACATACGTGATACCGCGTATTTGTGCGCTGCACAATTCCAGCAATCATCGCCCCTGATCAACGGCCTGAGGGGCCACAGAGGGGGCGGTCATGTCACACAGGAATGGCGATAACAGCGGGCGCAGGGGATCGGGATGGCTGACGCCATCGCGGCGCAACATTCTGGCGGGAATAGCGGCGTTGCCCGCCATGTCATTGATTCCACGGACCTCTTTCGCCGAGGCGCCGGCGACATCGGTGGTCAATACGACGGGGCTCGCGGTCACCGACACAGAGGTCACGGTCGGCATCCTGCATTCCGTCACCGGCACGATGGCGATCAGCGAGACCGGTTCGGTGGAGGCCGAAAAGCTCGCGATCGCGCAGATCAACGAGCAGGGCGGCGTGCTCGGCCGCAAGATCAAGTTCATCCAGGAGGACGGCGCCAGCGACTGGCCGACCTTCGCCGAGAAGGCCAAGAAGCTCCTGGTCAACGACAAGTGCGCGTCGGTGATGGGTTGCTGGACCTCGGCGTCGCGCAAGGCGGTGCTGCCGGTCTTCGAGCAGTACAACGGCATGCTCTACTACCCGACTTTCTACGAAGGTCTCGAGCAGTCCAAGAACGTTATCTACACAGGCCAGGAAGCCACTCAGCAGATCATCGCCGGTCTCGATTGGGTGACCAAGGAGAAGGGGGCCAAGACCTTCTACCTGCTGGGCTCGGACTACATCTGGCCCCGCACCTCGAACAAGATCGCGCGCAAGCACATCGAGAACCACCTCAAGACCAAGGTGGTGGGCGAGGAGTATTTCCCGCTGGGCAGCACCCAGTTCAACTCGGTGATCAACAAGATCAAGCTCACCAAGCCCGACGTGATCTACGCCATCATCGTCGGCGGCTCGAACGTCGCCTTCTACAAGCAGCTCAAGGCGGCCGGCATCGACCTCAGCAAGCAGACACTGCTCACGATCTCGGTGACCGAGGACGAGATTGACGGCATCGGCGGCGAGAACATCGCCGGCGCCTATGCCTGCATGAAGTACTTCCAGTCGCTCGACAATCCGAACAACAAGGCTTTCGTGGCGGCGTTCAAGAAGATGTGGGGCGAGAAGACGGTGATCGGCGACGTGACGCAGGCCGCTTACCTCGGTCCGTGGCTGTGGAAACTGACGGCGGAAAAGGCCGGCAGCTTCGACATCGACAAGATCGCGGCGGCCTCACCCGGTGTCGAGTTCAAGGGAGCGCCCGAAGGCTACGTGCGCATCCACGAGAACCATCACCTCTGGTCGAAGACCAGGGTCGGACGTGCCCGCCCCGACGGCCAGTACGACCTGATCTACGAGACCAAGGACCTGGTCGAGCCGGATCCGTTCCCCAAGGGCTACCAGTGAGACTCTAGATTGGGCACACGCGTCGCGACTGGGCGCGTCGCGACGCGGCAGCGTGGTAACGGAGGGGCGGATGTTCGGCGACTATTCGGTAGGCGATCTCGGCGCGATCTTTGCCATGCAGGCCTTCGCGGGCCTCATCCTCTTCTCGGTGTTCGTGCTGATGGCGCTCGGCCTGGCGATCATCTTCGGCCAGATGGGCGTCATCAACATGGCGCATGGCGAGTTCATGATCCTGGGTGCCTACGTGACCTGGATGACCAAGACCGTCTTCCAGGAATATTTGCCGTCGCTGTTCGCCGGCTACTTCTTCCTCGCCATGGCTCTTGCCTTCGTCGCCGCGGGAGCGCTCGGCATGCTGGTCGAGTGGACGCTGATACGTCATCTCTACCGCCGCCCGCTCGACACCTTGCTGGCCACCTGGGGCCTGAGCCTGATCCTGCAGCAGGCCTATCGCTCGATCTTCGGCGCGCGCGAGGTCGGCGTCGAGCTGCCCGAATGGATGATGGGCTCCAAGCACATCACCGACACGATCGAAGTACAGATCAACGGCCTGTTCGTGATGGCCCTCACGACGCTGATCACCTGCGCGGTCGCCTACATCATCTATTGGTCGCGCTGGGGCCGCCAGGTCCGCGCCGTGGTGCAGAACCGCGTGATGGCCGGCGCCGTCGGCATCAACACCGAGAAGGTCGACCGTTACACCTTCGGTCTGGGTTGTGGCATCGCCGGCGTCGCCGGCAGCGCCTTCACGATGATCGGCTCGACAAGTCCGACAGCCGGCCAGCTCTACATCGTCGACACCTTCCTCGTGGTCGTGTTCGGCGGCGCGGCGAGCCTCGTCGGCACCATCGCGTCCGCCTTCACCATCTCACAGGCGCGGTCGACATTGGAATTCTTCCTGTCGGGTTCGATGGCCCAGGTCCTCACCCTGCTGGCGATTGTCGGAATCCTGATGTTGCGCCCGCAGGGTCTGTTCACCCTCAAGGTCCGCAAGTAGGGGCAGTCGGTCATGATCAAGACTCCACGCTTCCTGAAGCGCGGCGACCTGATGGCGATGGTCGCGCTGGCAGTCCTGTTGGTGGTGATCCTGCCGATGACCCTCGACGTCTTCCGCCTCAACCTGGTCGCCAAGTACTTGACCTACGCATTCGTCGCGATCGGTCTGGTGCTGTGCTGGGGCATGGGCGGCATCCTGAGCCTCGGCCAGGGGGTGTTCTTTGGCCTCGGCGGCTACTGCATGGCGATGTTCCTCAAGCTCGAGGCGTCGAGCGTGGCGAACACCAAGATCCAGTCGACACCGGGCATTCCCGACTTCATGGACTGGAACCAGATCACGCAGTTGCCGCTGTTCTGGCAGCCGTTCCACAGCCTCACCTTTGCGCTGATCGCCGTCGTGGTCGTGCCGACCGCCTTCGCCCTGCTCGTCGGCACTGCGATGTTCAAGCGCCGTGTCGGCGGCGTCTACTTCGCCATCATCACCCAGGCGCTGGCCGCCATCCTTACCATCCTGATCGTCGGCCAGCAGGGCTATACCGGCGGCATCAACGGCATCACCGACCTGCGTACGCTCAAGGGCTGGGACATCCGCTCAGACCACGCGAAATTGATCCTGTATTTCGTCGAGGTCGCCTGCCTGTTCGCCTGCATCGTCGTGGCAATACTCATCCGCAACTCGAAGCTTGGCCGCATCCTCGTGGCCATGCGCGAGAAGGAGGATCGGGTGCGGTTCTCCGGCTACAACGTCGCCAACTTCAAGATCTTCGCCTTCTGTGCGGCGGCGGCCTTCGCCTCGATCGGCGGGGCGCTGTTCACCTTGGAGGTCGGCTTCATGTCACCGTCCTTTGTGGGTATCGTGCCGTCGATCGAGATGGTGATCTATACCGCGGTCGGCGGCCGGCTCTCGATCTTCGGCGCGGTCTATGGAACCCTGCTTGTCAATTTTGCCAAAACTAGCCTGTCGGAGTCCTTCCCCCAGTTGTGGCTGTTCGGCCTGGGCGCCTTGTTCATCGCCGTCGTCCTCGCCTTCCCCAACGGCCTGGCCGGAATTTGGCGCGACTATGTGCAGGTCCACCTCGTGCGCCTGATCTTCCGACGGCGGCCACCGCCTGGCGCCGTGCCGGGCTGGACCGACGACTCGGTCGCCGACGCCGCGGCGGCGGAATAGGGGGACGGCCATGGCGATCGGTTTCAAGCAAAGGGAGTTCCTGCTCGCGGTCGAGGGACTGACCGTGTCGTTCGACGGTTTCAAGGCGGTCAACGACCTGTCGTTCTATGTCGATGAAAATGAGATTCGCGTCATCATCGGACCGAACGGCGCCGGCAAGACCACGGTGCTCGACCTGATCTGCGGCAAGACGGAGGCGACATCGGGCTCGATCCAGTTCCGGGGGAAGGAACTGACCAAGATGAACGAGAACGAGATCGTGCTGGCGGGTGTCGGGCGCAAGTTCCAGACGCCCTCGATCTACGACGATCTTACCGTGTTCGAGAACCTTGAGATCTCCTATCCGCGCGGTCGCACCGTGTGGGGTGCACTCGCCTTCAAGCGCGATGCGGCGGTGCGCGAACGGGTCGAGGCAGTGGCCGAGATGATCTTCCTCAAGGATCGCCTCGACACGAGTGCCGAACTGCTGAGCCACGGCCAGAAGCAGTGGCTCGAGATCGGCATGTTGCTGATTCAGGATCCTGACCTTCTGATGCTGGATGAGCCGGTGGCGGGCATGAGCGTGAGCGAGCGCGTCAAGACGGCCGAGCTGCTCCACCGCATCATCAAGGATCGCTCGGTGTTGGTGATCGAGCACGACATGAAGTTCGTCGAGGACATCGCCCACAAGGTGACGGTGCTGCACCAGGGCCAGATTCTCTCGGAGGGATCGATGGAGAAGGTGAAGAGCGACCCCAAGGTCATTGAAGTCTATCTGGGTCACTGATTGGCGCGAGCCGGGGGGAGAGGCGATGTTGGCGATCTTGGATCTGCACGTGGCTTATGGCCAGAGCGAAGTGCTGCACGGGCTTAATATCGGCGTGGCGCCGGGCGAGATCGTGGCGATCATGGGCCGCAACGGAATGGGCAAGACCACACTCATGAAGTCGTTGATGGGCATCATGCCGGCACGCAAGGGCTCGGTGACCATGGACGGCGCCGAGCTGATGCAGCTCAAGAGCTACGAGCGGGTGGCCAAAGGGCTAGCCTACGTGCCGCAGGGCCGCATGATCTTCTCCACCATGACGGTACAGGAAAATATCGAGACCGGCCTAGTCGCTTCGCGTGGCTCGAACGTACCGCCCGACATCTACGAGCTTTTTCCGGTGTTGCTGGAGATGAAGGGCCGGCGCGGCGGCAATCTTTCCGGTGGCCAGCAGCAGCAACTCGCGATCGCGCGCGCGCTTGCGACCAAACCCAAGGTGCTGTTGCTCGACGAACCAACGGAGGGAATCCAGCCGTCAATCATACGCGACATGGCGCGCACGCTGAAGCGCATCCGCGACGAACGCGGTTTGTCGATCGTCGTGTCGGAACAGGTCCTAAGTTTTGCACTCGACGTAGCGGATCGGGTGCTGGTCATCGAGAACGGCGAGATCGTCCGTGACGACGCGCGCGCCGGCGTCGATGAGGCGCAAATCGCCAAGTACTTGTCAGTCTAGCCTTACACGAAGGGGAACGTTCAAATGCCGAAGACGCTGATCAAGGTTGATCTCTCGCAGTCCGCCTACGACAACGACAAGATTCACAATCGCTGGCATCCAGACATCCCGATGGTGGAGTGGGTCAATCCAGGCGACGACTTCATCATCGAGACTTACGACTGGACAGGCGGATTCATCAAAAACAACGACTCCGCCGACGACGTGCGCGACATCGACCTATCGATCGTCCACTTTCTCTCGGGACCGATCGGCGTAAAGGGCGCCGAGCCGGGCGATCTGCTGGTCGTCGATCTGCTCGACGTCGGGCCGATGAAGGAGAGCCTGTGGGGTTTCAACGGCTTCTTCTCCAAGAAGAACGGCGGCGGCTTTCTCACCGATCATTTCCCGCTGGCGCAGAAGTCGATCTGGGACATCCATGGCCTGTTCACCTCCTCGCGACACGTGCCTGGCGTGAACTTCGCCGGACTCATCCATCCCGGCCTGATCGGCTGCCTGCCCGATCCCAAGCTGCTCTCGACCTGGAACGCGCGCGAAAACGCACTGATCGCCACCAACCCGACACGCGTGCCGGGACTGGCCAATCCGCCGTTCGGTCCGACCGCGCACATGGGCCGTATGAAGGGTGACGCCAAGGCGAAGGCGGCCGCGGAAGGCGCGCGCACCGTGCCGCCGCGCGAGCACGGCGGTAATTGCGATATCAAGGACCTGTCGCGCGGCTCGAAGGTCTATTTCCCTGTATACGTCTCCGGCGGCGGGCTCTCGATGGGCGACCTGCACTTCAGCCAGGGCGATGGCGAGATCACCTTCTGCGGTGCGATCGAGATGGCGGGCTGGCTGCACCTTAAGGTCGAGGTCATCAAGGACGGAATGGCCAAGCACGGCATCAAGAATCCCATTTTTAAGCCGTCGCCGATCACGCCGAACTACAAGGACTACCTGATCTTCGAGGGCATTTCGGTCGACGAGCAGGGTAAGCAGCATTATCTCGACGTGCACATCGCCTATCGTCAAGCCTGCCTGAACGCGATCGAATACCTGAAAAAGTTCGGCTATTCCGGCGCTCAGGCCTATTCGATTCTCGGGACAGCGCCGTGCCAAGGCCACATCTCGGGCGTCGTGGACGTGCCCAATGCCTGCGCCACGCTATGGCTGCCGACGGAGATCTTCGACTTCGATATCAACCCGTCGTCGGCCGGACCGATCAAGCACATCAAGGGTGGCGTCGACATGCCGCTATCGCAAGATAAGTGAACTGGTGGGTGGCGTGAATCTACGCCACCCCCCGCCTGCCTTCAGGCTCAAAGGAGCGGCACAATGCCATTTTACGATTATCTTTGCTGCGATTGCGGACCGTTCACCGACATTCGGCCAATGGCCGAGTACGACGCACCCGGAGATTGTCCGCGCTGTGACGCGCGATCGCCGCGCGTCCTCCTTACCGCGCCGCAATTGTCCAGCATGCCGGGGGGCAAGCGGCTCGCGCATGCAATGAACGAGCGCAGTTCTCAGGCACCCAAGACGCTCGGCGAATACAAGGCGACGCATGGCCCTGGGTGCGGTTGCTGCGCGCCTAGTGCGCTGAGTCGGCTCACGAAGACGAAGAATGGCGCAAAAAGCTTTCCAACGGCACGCCCTTGGATGATCAGTCACTAGTACCTTACGGCCGTCTATGTTCCGCTCGCCAAACGTGCCTGAAGGGTAGTTAGATGGCGGCATGTCTGAATGGCTTTCGACCGACGATCCACGGCTCTCGCGCGTTAAGCAGAAGCGCGAAGCCATCCTTGCTGAGGTCGGTCACATCCACCTGGCCACCGTTTATTGGCCAGGCGACAAAGGGCCTTGGCACACGACCTATGACAAGAAACCGCTAAACGGTCAGGTCACCCGCTGGCAGGTCTGGATCGGCGAAGACGGCGCGCGCCGCCGCATCCTCGACTAGCGCGCCCCGACGGCGCGGCTGAGCGTCCTTCGCGGCGAGAATTACTTAAACCCGACCTGTAGAGCGACCTCGGCCGTGAGGGGGATCAGCGATTGTTTCAGCTTGCTGATCGCTGCGACCATCGTGTCCAGCTTATCGGGATTGTCGGGCACGTCTTTGTTGACGTCTCGAATGGCGCGAAAGAGATGCAGCGCATCCATTCCCGCCGGGGCGATCCGCTTATCGATGGCAGCACCCAACCCTGATGGCACTCTAAATGGGGTGCT
>PLYQ01000119.1 GCA_003153415.1 Rhodospirillales bacterium
GCCCATCTGAACTTCGAGTTCGCCGGAATTGCCTGACTTGTCGAACAGCACCTTCAATTTCTTGACCATGTCCGGCGGCGCCAGCTCGTCGTGCTCGGCGCAGGAGACGTAGAGTTCGCCCTTGGCCTTGGCGAGATTAAGATGCGGGCTTTCGACAGCGTCGCTCACCAGCCAGGTCCCGTAGAACGAGGCTGCAGCCGCGATGCGGTCGGGATAGCGCGCCGCGGCGGCCAGTGCATAGGGCCCGCTCATGCAGTAACCGTGAGCGCCGACCGGGCCTTTCTTAGCGGCCTTCTGCTGGTCGGCGAAGGCAATCAGAGCGGCGATATCGTCCATGACGGGCGGAATCGTCATCTTGGTCCGCACGGCGCGCATGCGGCCGTGCTCCTCGCTGCCGTGCTTCAGCACGTCCGGTCCGTACTTGGTGTCCTTGCCGGCGCGGTAATAGAGGTTGGGCAGCAGCACGTAGTATCCCGACGTCGCCAGCCGACGGGCCATGTCATAAAGCTCCTCGCGGATGCCCGGCGCGTCCATCAGCAGCAGTACGGGCGGATAGGGCCCGCCCCGTTCCGGATGGCAGACGAAGGTTTCGATGGCACCGTCCTTGGTGACAATGTCCAGGATCTGTTCTTTCATGTCGCGTCGCTTCCTCCTGCTTTGCAGCCATGCCAGCATCTTGATAGGCTTCCGACAACAAGAAACCCCAAGAAAGCCAAGGGAGCGAAGCGATGAAGCGTCTGATGTTCTGCGGGGCGGCTCTTGCTGTGGCCGCGTGGGCAGCGCCTGCGCCGGCCCAGCAACTCACCGACGGCGTGGTGAAGCTCGGCGTGCTCACCGACATGTCGAGCCTCTATGCCGACATCAACGGCATCGGCGCCGTCGTCGCGGTCCAGATGGCGATCGAGGATTTCGGCGGCACCATCGGCGGCAAGAAGATCGAGATCGTCTCGGGCGACGTGCAGAACAAGGCCGATGTCGCCGCCACCATCGCCGGACGCTGGTTCGACACCGAACAGGTCGATGTGATCCTGGGCACCGGCGCTTCGTCGGCGTCGATCGCCACGGCGCGCGTCGCAGGTGACAAGAAGAAGGTCTACCTCGCGACCGATCCCGCGTCCTCGGACCTCACCGGCAAGCTCTGCAACCCCTATATCGTGCACTGGACCTACGACACGTCGGCCCTCGCCAACGGCACCGGCTCGGCCGTGGTCAAGGCCGGCGGCAAGAACTGGTTCTTCCTCACCGCCGACTACGCCTTCGGCTATGCGCTGGAGCGCGACGTCACCACCGTGGTGAAGAAGGCCGGCGGCAACGTGGTTGGCGGCGTCAAGCACCCGATCAACACCAACGACTTCTCGTCATACCTGCTGCAGGCGCAGGCCTCGAAGGCGCAGGTCATTGGCCTGGCCAATGCGGGCGGCGACACCATCAANNGAGTTCGGCATCGTCAAGGGTGGCCAGAAACTCGCCGGGCTGCTGGTGTTCGTCTCCGATGTTCATTCGCTCGGCCTCGAGCGCGCCCAGGGGCTCAGCCTCACCGAGGCGTTCTACTGGGATCTGAACGACAAAACCCGCGCCTTCGCCAAGCGCTTCGCGGCCAAAAATAACGGCAAGATGCCGACCAGCGTGCAGGCCGGCTTCTATTCGGCGGCGCTGCAGTATCTCAACTCGGTCAAGGCGGCCGGCACCGACCAGAGCGAGGCGGTGATGGCCAATCTCAAGTCGACCAAGTGGGACGATCCCGTCTTCGGGCCGAGCTACGTCCGCGCGGATGGGCGCAAGATGCACAGCATGTACCTCTTCGAGGTCAAGAAGCCGTCCGAATCGAAGGGCGCCTACGACTACTATAAGCTGATCGCAACGATCCCCGGCGAGGAGGCGTTCCGGCCGATGGATCAGGGCGAGTGCCCGATGATCAAGAAGAACTGAGCCAAACCGGAGGACCGAATCATGGCCGCACAATCGAACATCTATGTCGGCGTCGCCGGCTACTTCGGCAAACCCGATCACCCCGGCAAGGTCGGGGTCTTCCAGCGCGCCGCCAAGGGCGGCGACTGGAAACATGTACTGGGCACCGTCCAGACCTACACAGTCTTTGTCCATCCCAACAATCCCGAGACGGTGTTCGCCGGCACCAGCGACGGCGTGTGGCGCAGCACCGACCGCGGCGCCACCTTCCGGCGCACCGGCTTCCCCGACGCCGACAGGCAGGTATGGTCGTTCATGGTCGATTCGCGCGACCCCAAGCGGATGTTCGCCGGCGCCTCACCGATCGACGTCTATCGCAGCGACGACGGCGGCACGAGCTGGCGCAAGCTTGCCACGCCCAAGATCGGCACGCACTGCAAAGGTCCTTTCGCCTCGCGCGTCATGCGGTTCGCGCAGAATCCGAAGAAGCCCGACGAGATCTACGCCGCACTCGAGATCAACGGCGTCATGCGTTCAAGCGATGGCGGCGAGACTTGGACCGACTGTAGCGAGGGGCTGATCAAGCTCTCCGAGCGGCCCCATCTCAAGAGCCAGCTCGTGAGCGACACCACCGCCGAGGGCATGCTCGACGGCCATGCCGTCACCATCAATCCGGCTGATCCCGACAACCCCATCGTGGCGCTGCGCATGGGCCTGTTCCGCACTACCGACCACGGCAAGAGCTGGCAGGACATGGAGGTCGGCCGCTTCTCGCCCACCACTTATGGCCGCGACGTGAAGGCGTCGCCGACCGAGTCCAACACGCTCTACGCCGCGCTCTCCGTCGCCGCTTCGAGCCACGATGGCGGGCTCTATCGCAGCCAGGACGGCGGCCAGAGCTGGCAGCGCTTCGACAAGGTCCAGGTGCACGGCACGATCATGTCAATCGGCCTGCATCAGAGCGATCCCACCCAGGTCTATATCGGCGCGCGCTACGACGGAGAGGTGTTCGGCACNNCCGCGCGTCGCCGGCTTACTGACGCGTGTCGCTGAACTCAAGCGTGGTCGGGCAGCCGATCTGGACGGAGTCCGGATTTTCGCGATGCCCCCTCTCGCCATGCACCGCGAGATGGCAATGTGTGGTCAGGTAGTTGCCGATGTTTTCACCGAGCATCAGATAACAAATCTTGGGCGTCTGATCGCCGGGCCCGAAGCTTGCGTGAATCAGCACGCCCCATAGCGCATGTCTGCCGGTCGCTTGGTGCAGGCCGAAGTCTACTTGCATCTGCGGCTTGAGCACGACATGCCAGTTGTCGATCATGATCGGATGACCGGCGGCGAGCCGCTGCGTCGAGCCGAAGTTGACGGCGCTGACATGCGCCGGATAGAGGCGGGCGTCGAAATATTGGGCCACCGGTCCATCGGCGAGCGCCGGCCACGGCAGGGCCATCGCCATGGCAGCAAGGGCATATTTCGCGACGAGCATTGAGCGCATCCACGTTACTTAGAATGTCTTGCTAAGAGCACGCAACGCCGGGCGGGTTTGATCTGGATCAAATCATGGTGCCGGTTGCGCGGTAACGATGGTCAGCCGTGCGCCATTTCATCTTCCGCTGCACAAGCAAAGGCCTGAACGTGCAGGGGTCGTTCGAGGAGGATGAGCCCCCCAAGGAGGGTGCCGCGCCGCGCGCCGTGACCTGTCTTGCCTGCGGGCTATTTCATTTCGTCGATCCCGTCACCTGCAAGCTGCTGGCGGATAGGGACGATTAGAGCTCCGCGTTGCAATCGATACAAACGCTGCAAACGACACCCAACGCCATGCTGGGTAACGCCGCCGTTGCACGTACAATCGATTGCATTGAAAGCGTTGCGTTGAGTCCGTCGATAAACAAGACATCAATTCCTTTGGAGATACTCTTATGCTGTCGATTTTCCGTCGTCTGATGAAGAACGATCAGGGCGCCACCGCCATCGAGTACACGCTGATCGCTTCGCTGATTGCCGTCGCTGCCATCACCGCCATGAGGACCGTCGGTGGCAAGGTGACCAACGTGCTGAGCAACGTCGCCAACGCGATGACCTGAACCGCGCAATCCAGGGGGGGTCCAGTGCGCGAGCATCGCGGCCCCCTGGAACCGCCCGAACTCAAGACGTTCGTTAAGGATTCATTAATCCGCTCGGCGGGTCGATCGCCCACGCGATCCCCGCCTTCCGCACGCCCGCATCATTGCGCATGACGGGCGCGGTCAACTGAGCTAATCAATGCGCGACAGCGCACCGGCAGCGGGTGGCGCTGCGTAATCGGCACCCGCGTCGGGGAGCCGACATGGCACGCGCCATGCTTCGTACCGAACGCGTCGCGGCAATATAGCAGCAAAGGAGACGCGCCATGGCGACCAAGGCTGCACCGGGCTCTGCCCCAGCGAATTCACCAGTCCGGCCGGCGTTCGAGAGAATAGCGCTGCTCCTGCAGGGCGGCGGCGCACTCGGTGCCTATCAGGGTGGCGTCTACCAGGCGCTGGCCGAAGCCAACCTGCATCCCGACTGGGTTGCCGGCGTTTCGATCGGCGCCATCAATTCAGCGCTGATCGCCGGCAATCCGCCGGAGCGGCGGGTCGAGCGGCTGAGGGCCTTCTGGGAAACCGTCACCCAGCCGCCGCTTGGAATCCCCCATCTCCCATCGGTCGAGATCAAGAACGACATGATGCGCCAGATGATCAACCAGTGGCGCTCCATGGGCACGTTGCTGTGGGGCGCGCCGAGCTTCTTCAAGCCGCGCGTGCCGCCGCCGATCTTCACGCCGGCAGGCAACCCGGGAAACCTCAGCTTCTATGACGTCTCGCCACTCAAAACGCTGCTCGAGAAGCTGGTCGACTTCGACCGCCTTAACTCCAACGCAATGCGCTTGAGCGTCGGGGCTACCCAGGTCAGAACGGGCAATCTCATCATCTTTGACAACACCGCGCACAAGATCGGCCCGGCGCATGTCATGGCCAGCGGCTCGCTGCCACCAGGCTTTCCCGCGACCGAGATCGAGGGCGAGTTTTATTGGGACGGCGGCGTCGTCTCCAATACGCCGCTGCAGTGGGTGCTCGACGCCCAGCCGCGCCAGGATACACTGGCCTTCCAGATCGACTTGTGGAGTGCGCGTGGCGAGCTGCCGCGCGACATGATCGAGGTCGATGTGCGCATGAAGGACATCCGCTATTCCAGCCGCACCCGCATGGGCACCGACCAGTTCCGCAAGTCCCAGGCGCTGCGCCGCGCCGCGGCCAAGCTCCTGCAGGAAATACGGCCGGAGGTTCGCCAGACCCCGGAAGCCGAGTTGATTGCGTCCGAGGCCGACGAGAAGGTCTACAACATCATCCAGATGATCTATCGCGCGCAAAACTACGAAGGCGCCTCGAAGGACTACGAGTTTTCCCGCCGCACCATGGAGGAACACTGGAAGTCCGGCTATAGCGACATGACGCGCACGCTCGCCTATCCCGAGGTGCTGCAGCGTCCGACGAGTCCGGATGGCGTGTTCACCTTCGACCTCAAGCGCCAGCTAGCCAAGTAGGAGACGCGACAGATGAAACTAGCCGATGTCCGCGCCAAAGCCTTCGCCATGCCGCTCAACAACCCGGCTTTCCCGCCGGGCCCGTACAAATTCTACAACCGGGAATTCATGATCATCAGCTATCGGACCGATCCCGAGATCCTGCGCGCGCTTGTGCCCGAGCCGCTCGAGGTGATCGGCGACACGGTCAACTACGAGTTCATCCGCATGCCGGACTCGACCGGCTTCGGCGACTACACCGANNGCCGGCGGCCGCGAGATCTGGGGCTTCCCCAAGAAGCTCGCCAGTCCGAAGGTGAGTCACGAGAACGAGACCCTGGTCTGCACCCTGCACTACGGCCCGGTGCTCTGCGTCAGCGCCACAATGGGCTACAAGCATCGCGAGATCGACCACGCGCCGCTTTTGAAGTCGCTGGCCAAGCCCAACTTCATGATCAAGATCATCCCGCACGTCGATTGCACGCCGCGGATCTGCGAGCTGGTGCGCTACTACGTCAAGGACGTAACGCTCAAGGGCGCGTGGGCCGGCCCGGCGGCGCTGCAGCTCTTCGACCATGCGCTATGCGACGTCAATCGCCTGCCGGTCCGCGAGGTTCTGTCGGCCACTCATTTTGTCACCGACCTGACGCTGGGCCTCGGTGAAGTCGTGTTCGATTATCTGGCTAAAGCCTGAAAGGAAATTCCATGGCTCGTTTCGACAAAAGAGTGGCGATCATCACCGGCGCCGCCAGCGGCATCGGCAAGGAGATCGCGCTGCGCTTCGCGGCCGAAGGCGGCATACCGGTGATCGCCGACCTCAATCTCGATGCCGCCAACGCCACGGCAACCGAGATCAAGGCCAAAGGCAGCGACGCCTTCGCGGTGGCGATGAATGTGGTCGACGAAGGCCAGGTCGAGAAGGGCGTGGCCGACACCATTGCCAAATACGGCAAGGTTGACGTGCTGGTGAGCAATGCCGGCATCCAGATCGTGAAGCCGCTGGTCGATTTTCCGTTCGCCGACTGGAAGAAGTTGCTGGCCATCCATCTCGACGGCGCGTTCCTGAGCACCAAGGCCTGCCTGAAGCACATGTACAAGGCCAAGTACGGCCGCGTGATCTACATGGGCTCGGTCCATTCCAAGGAGGCTTCCAAGCTCAAGGCGCCCTACGTCACTGCCAAGCACGGCCTGATTGGTCTGGCCAAGGTGCTGGCCAAGGAAGGTGCTGAATACAACGTGTCGGCCAACGTGGTCTGCCCGGGCTTCGTGCGCACGCCGCTGGTCGACAAGCAGATCCCCGAGCAGGCCAAGGAACTCAACATCAGCGAGGACGACGTCATCAAGAACGTCATGCTGAAGGACACGGTCGACGGCCAGTTCACTACGACCGACGAAGTGGCCGATGCCGTCCTGTTCTTCGCCGCTGCCAAGAGCACGGCCTTCACCGGCCAGTCGGCCGTGGTCAGCCACGGTTGGTTCATGCAGTAGGCACGACGATGCGACGCGATCGCTAGTTCGATCTGGCGACCCGAAAGCCGAGATTGGCGCTGCCGAGAAGTGCCGGCACGCTGCTGCGCACGGCCGAGCGGGCAGCCCACGGATCGTCGTTCCAAGAGCCGCCGCGCAGCACGCGCGACTTGCAATCGCCGGTGAGCCAGGCGCTACCGTCGCGCGGCGCGCCGTCGTAACGCGGATTGAGGCAATCGGCCGTCCATTCCCAGACATTGCCCAGCATGTCGTACAGACCGAACGCGTTGGGCTGGAAGCGGCCGACCGGCGCGGTGTAGGCGAAGCCATCGGAACAATAGAAGACCACTTCGTGGCGCGGCTCGGTCTTGAACACCGACGCCAGCGTCAGGTCCGAGAAGTTGCCGTAGAGACAGGCGCCATCGCGCGTGTCGCCCCAGTATCGCGAACTCTTCGAGCCGGCGCGCGCGGCATACTCCCACTCCGCCTCGGTCGGCAGGCGGTAATTCTTGCCCGTCGTCTTGGCAAGCCATGCGGCGTAGGCCGTGGCGTCTTCCCAGGTCGTGCAAACGACGGGGTCGTTGTCAGTCTGCTCGAAGCCCGGCTTCAGCCAGGTGCGGCCCAGCATTTCGACCCACTTGCGGTCGGCGTTGTAGGTCCAGCACGAGGTCGGCATCTTGTGGCCGTTGGCCGTAACGAACGCCTGAAACTGGCCGCGCGTGACCTCGTATTTGCCCAGGGCAAAGGATTTGCCGATGGTGACCTGATGCTCGGGTCCGGTGGCGTTTCTTTCCGACGCCGGCGCCCCTTCGCGCTCCTGCTCGCGGACGGTCGAGCCCATGGAAAAGGTGCCGGCCGGGATGGTCACCATCTCCGGGCAGGTCGGGCAATCACGGAAAGTCTGCGCCTGCGCGACACCGGTCAACGCGAACGACAACAGCAAAAACCAACGGATCATGATCCCCCTACCCCCAATGCGCCGTGAGCCTCAGCCAGTTGGCCAGCGCAGTCAATATCGCGACTAGGAGCCGAACAGGTCGGCCATCACGCGGTGATCGGTGAGCCAGGCCCAGTCGCCGTAGCGCTGAGCCACTTCCAGCGAATTCATGAACTCGATGGCACCCATCGGCCGGCCGAAGACATGGGCGTGCACGGTGATGTCGAGACAACCCGCCGGCCGGCCGAGCCGCGGCCAGTTGGCGACGATNNAGCGGCATGTCGTTCACTTCCATGGTGAAGGGAACGGCGGTGATGACGCCTGACGGCGTGGTGTGCCGGTACGGCAGGTCAGCATCGAAGAAATCGGCGTGCCAATCGAAGCCGGCCTTGGCCAGCAGCGCCGAGGTCGCCGCGCTCGGCGTACAGCGTGGACTGAGCCAGCCCAGCGGCGACGCGCCGGCGCTTTGAGCGATGGCGTTGGTGCAGCGGCCGAGATCACGCGCTTCCTCATCGGGCGTTTGGTAGGCTGGAACGATGTTCTGCCCCCAGCCATGTCCGGCGACGATGTGGCCTGCGTCGGCGATGGCCCGCATCAGGTCGGGATAGCGTTCAGCCAGGATGCCACTGACATAGAACACGGAGCGCAGCTTCATGCTGTCGAGGATGTCGAGGATACGCCAGGCGCCGACCTTCGGCCCATATTCCGCCCACGACCGCGCCTGCAAATCGAGCACGCCGGGTTTCAAGGGATTGCCCATGGGACCGATCCCGGGCGCCGAATCGTCGGTCCAGCCCTCGAGCATGACGCTGACCGAAATGGCAAGCGGCCTGTCCTGGGGCCAGCCCTTCGGGAGAGTCTTGGCAGGCATCATGGCGCAGACCACAGTAAAGCAACAAAGGGAGGATCGCGATGTTTCTCGGACGCCGCGCTGTGTTGGCCTCGGCTGGCGCCGCCCATCGACCAGATGGCTTTCTGGGATCCGATCGTCAAAGAGTCGGGGGCCAAGGCCGAGTAGACTTCCACTGGGACACCGATGTAAGCCATCCGTCATGGTCCATGCGTTAAGGTGACCCTGTGGAACCCGGCTTCAATATCTTCCATCTGACGATCCTGGTCAGCTCGCTCGCCTGCCTGGGCTTCGCGTGGCGGGAGTCGGCCGGGCGCTCGATCATGCTGCCGCGGCTGTTCACGCCGCCGGTGCTGGCCGGCTTCACCGCAGTCGTCATGCTGCTGATCGCGGCCGGCCAACCAAACCTGCTGTGGATCTGGCTGGCCGCAGGAGTCAGTGGGGCGATCGTCGGCGGCATCCGTGGCGCCACCATGGTGATGCGGGTCGACCAGGTGCGCAGCAAACTCCGCATGCCCAACGGCCGCCACATCTTCTTAATCGCCATCGTCCTCGTGCTGGCCGCTGCGAATGAGATTGCGATCGCCGTCTGGGGCGCCGGCATGTCGCCCCATCGCGCCTTGGCGCCGGCCATCGCAGCGCTCTGCGGTGGCCTCCTCACCGGCCGGGCCATCGCCGTGGCGATCCGCATTCCCTACGCGCCGAACGACGAGCCGTGATCGTCGGCCCGCGCCGATTCTGCGCCACCATCATAGTGCGCAGGAAGGGGCGGTCACCCCTCCCCGTCACGAACTCTCGGCGTGCATGATCTCGCCGAAACGTTCCCAAGTCTGGCCCTTGAAGCGCTGCAGCTGGACCGCCTGGATCGGATAGTAGTCGGTCGGGCTGGTGCTGACGGTGATGCCCGGCAGCAGCATGGGCACGCGGAACTTCTGGAAGGACGCGGCCTGCTTCATGACGTTGGCGCGGGTCAGGGTGTCGCCGCAGCGCCGCAGCGTCTCGGCCATCAGGGTCGACACCGTATAGCCGCTGACGTTGCCGAGATCGGCGAGGTGAGCCGTCGGATGGTACTTGGCCATCCACGCCTTGAAGTCCTTCATGTCCTGGTTGTCGTCCCACGTCGGATCGGTCGGATCCATCACATAGGCCGCCGTGATCACGCCCTGCACGTTGTCGAAACCGGCCGGCTTCATCACGGTGCCAACGCTAGCCGAAACGTTGTTGAGGTACTGCACTGGTTTCCAGTCGATGTCGGCCACCTTGCGCATCGCTTGCGCTGCGAACTTGGGCGTGGCGATGTTGAAGAAAGTGTTGGCGCCCGCTGCCTTGATCTGGATGATCTGCGAATCGACGGTCGGATCGGTGATCTCGAAGGTCACGTGCTTGACGACCCGACCGACCTCCTTGCCCAACCCGTCCTTGAAGCCGTCCCAGTAGTCTTTGCCGTAGTCGTCGTTCTGCATCAACACGCCGATCTTGGCGTCCTTCACGTTGGCCAGGATGTGCTTGGCGTAAATCACGCCCTCGGTGTGGTAATCGGGCTGATAGCCCATGGTCCACGGGAAGTCCTTGGGGTTGCCCCACTTCGAGGCGCCGGTGGCGACGAAGAGGTGCGGC
Source organism: Rhodospirillales bacterium (assembly GCA_003153415.1). Taxonomy (GTDB): domain Bacteria; phylum Pseudomonadota; class Alphaproteobacteria; order Reyranellales; family Reyranellaceae; genus Reyranella. The sequence continues at coordinate 10,321 of PLYQ01000119.1, forward strand.
ACCTTCTTCTGGTTCATGTATTTGTGGATCGCCGTGTTGCACGCCGTGCCCAGCGTGTTGTGGGTGCACAGCACCTTCTCCTGTTCGACGAGCTGGCGAATCATCTCGACGGTCTTGGGTGGCGAGTAGCCGTCGTCGAGCGTGATGAACTTGATCTTGCGGCCGTTGATGCCGCCCTTGTCGTTGATCATGTCCCAGAAGGCCACGATCGCCTTGCCGTTGACGCCATAGGCCGAGGCCGGGCCGCTGTAGGGGCAGGTGTGGCCGATCTTGATTTCGCTGTCGGTGGCGCCGTCGTCGTATTTCTTCTGGCCGAACGATAGGCTCGGCGAACCCACTACCGTGGCGGCCGACGCCGCTGCAATAAACGCACGTCTGCTGGTCTTCATGTCTTCCTCCCTGAGCCGCGATGTTACGCGGCAATCCCATGGTGGGAAGTCTACACCCGACCGGTCCCGGTTTGAAGCGGAGCCAGTTCAAACGAAAGCGGGCGGCCCGTTGGGGCCGCCCGCTCATCACATGTCCAAGTCGCCTACTTGGCGATCGACGACCGAGCCGCCGCAATCTTCGCCTTCACGGCATCGAGGTTGAAGCTCGCGCCCTTCTGCATCGGCGGAAACTCAATGGCAGTCATCGCCAGCTTCTCGACCTGGCCTTGGACGAACACGAAGCGCCAGAACTCGTACTTGAACCAGTCAAAGTACTGTTGTGCGCCGTCCTTGGTGCCGTTGCCCGGCCAACCCGTGCGCTCGAACGGATCGAGGCGCAGGTTGATCAGGTAGGGCACGTCCGGTTTGGTTTTCTCGCCCAGCCAGCCGCCCGGCTGGTCGATGAAGCGGTACTTGAAATCGCCGATGCGCACCGCGCCCAGCTCGCTTTCGCCGAAGTACCAGATCTCATCACGCTTCGACGGCCCCTTGCCGGTGATCATGTTCGTCTGGTCGTAGCCGTCCAGATACACCTTGAAGGTTGCGTCGCCGATCGTCTTGCCCTTCTTCAGCTCTTCGGCAATGTTCGGGTTGCCGGCCGCCGCGAGGAGGGTCGGGAACCAGTCGAGACCGGAGATGATGCCGTTCTCGACCTTGCCGGCCGGCACCTTGCCCGGCCAGCGGATGATCGCCGGCACGCGGAAGCCGCCTTCCATGACCGTGCCCTTGCTCTGCGCGAACGGCGTCTGTCCGCCGTCCGGCCAGGTGAAGACCTCGGTGCCGTTGTCGGTCGTGAAGATGACGATGGTGTTATCGTCGACACCCATGTCCTTCAACTTCTTCATGACCAGACCGATATCGTCATCAAGCTGCGCCATTCCGGCTTCGTGGATCGACCAGTTGTTCGTCGAGTTGCGCAGCGCCTCGTATTTCGGCGACAGGTGCGTGACGATGTGCATACGGGTCGGGTTGAGCCACAGGAAGAACGGCTTGTTGTCGGCCTTGGCCTTGTCGAGGAACTTGAGCGCGAGGTCGCGGATTTCGTCGTCCACGGTTTCCATACGCTTGGGGCAGAGCTCGCCCGCATCCTCGATCTTTTGCTTGCCGACCTTGCCCCAGCGCGGATCCACCGTGGCGTCGTCGGTCGCGGTCGACCAAGAATGGACCATGTTGCGCGGCCCGACCTGCGACCGCAAATTCTGCGGATAGTTCGGGTGGCAGGGGTCCTCCATCGCGTCGAGGTGATAGAGGTAGCCGAAGAATTCGTCGAAGCCGTGCACCGTCGGCAGGAACTCGTTCTTGTCGCCGAGGTGGTTCTTGCCGAACTGGCCGGTGGCGTAGCCCATGCCCTTCAGGGCCTGGGCAATGGTTACCGCTTCGGCCGGAATGCCGAGAGCGGCGCCGGCCTGGCCGACCGTCGTCATGCCGGTACGAATCGGCAGCTCGCCGGTGATGAAGTTGGCGCGACCCGCCGTGCAACTCGCTTCGGCGTAATAGTCAGTGAACAGCATGCCCTCGGCAGCGATCTTGTCGAGGTTCGGCGTCCGGCCGGCCATCAAGCCGCGGTGATAGGCGCCGATATTCCACATGCCGATATCGTCGCCCATGATGACGACGACGTTCGGCGGCTTGGGTGGCGTCTGGGCGCCCGCGGGCGCTGCCGCCAGCAGCCCCCCCGTGAGGATCGCAATCCCCGCCGCGAGCAATTGTTTCAAACTCATGAATCCCCTCCTGACCGTAGTCATCGGTTGGCGTCGGCGCGGTGGAGACACCGCCAAGCCCAACACCTTCTGATTATACTCGCGAGATGGCTCGTCGGACGCTATGCACTTTCGGCGAATCTACTTCTCTACTTCCCTGATCGCGACATCGATGACCTGATGGCAATGTTCTTCGCGAGGCGGCGACCGCCAAAAAAGGGATTGAGATATGCAGACGGGGCTGAAGGCAGTGTGCTTGGTAATTTATGCACTGGCGCTAGCTGGGTTGGCGGGCTGGCTGCCCAGCAAGCTATCCATCGCGGTGCAATATGTCGGCGCTGCCGTCTTAATCGTCCATGCGCTGGAACTCGTGTTCGCGTTCAAGCACGTGCGCCTCTACCGGGGCCCTCTCGCCGTGAGCATCCTTCTGGCGATGTTATTCGGCTTTCTGCATTGGAAGCCGTTGGCGGATACCCGTGCAAAAGCGCAACTAAAGGGCCAATCCTGAGCGGTCGAAGACGAGATTGCAGCCTCATACGAACACAACTATAGATAAATCTTGCATCCATAGTGTAGATTTCTCCATAGTACGATAACGTACCTTTCTTGGACGGACGCGATCTTCGTCTCCAAACCTCGGCGGTTATCGAACAATGCAATCGGCAACGGCATCGCAGGCAGCCTCGAGCAAGGCGTTCACCTTTTTCGATCCCGACCTCTATCGGCAGGCCGTGCGTGCTGTCGAAGCGGAAATCGTCGTCGCCGGTAAAGGAACCTTCAAAAGCAACTTAATACGGGCGGATTTCCGGCGGCTCTGGATGCAAAGGGGTAACGACAATCTACCCAAGGTGATTTGGGGCGCTATCCCTCATGCACGGGCGCCGATTCAATTCCTGACCCGAAACGATCAGCCGTCGGTCAGTCTCTGCGGCACGGAGTTGTTGCCTGGCAATCTAGTGGTTTTCGGCCGCGGCGCATCGTTTCACGAGCACACCGCCGGCTCGATGCACTGGGGATCGATGTCGCTCACACCGCAAGATCTGGCGGCGGCAGGGCGCGACATTGTCGGTCACGACCTCGCTCCGCCGGCGGCCACACACCAACTACACCCTCCAGCGGCGCTCATGGCCCGGCTGGCCGAGCTTCACGAATGCGCCGGACATATGGCGCAGAGCACACCTGAGACTCTGGCGCATCCCGAGGTTTCTCGCGCACTGGAGCAGAAGCTCCTGCACGCGATGATCCGCTGTCTGGCGGACGACATTCCCGCCAAGCGCAGCCCCTGCAATCTTCGTCACACGGCCATCATCGCGCAGTTCGAGGAATTCCTGATGGCGAACTACGCTCGACCGCTCTATCTGGCCGAAATTTGTACTGCACTCGGTACCACTGAGCGCACGCTTCGCACGTGCTGCCAGGAGCGTCTGGGAGTCGGTCCGATGCGTTACCTTTGGCTGCGGCGCATGAACCTTGCACGCCGGGCTTTGGCTGGCGCTACGCCGAGCGCAACCAACGTCACCAAGATCGCCACCGCTCACGGCTTCTGGGAGCTTGGCCGATTTTCTGTCGCCTACCGGGCGCTGTTTGGCGAACCCCCTTCGGCGGCGCTCCAGCGTGGGCCGGCTGGCAGGCCTGTAATGCAACAACACCCGTTCGACTTCGCGGCCGCAAGAGCGGCATAGTTTGCCGGAAATGCATAGCAGCGTGCATCGCCGCACTCGATGATGCAACCGTCGAAGGACTCGTGGCTTGCGTCGATGATCCCGCTGCTGGCGACAAACTTGAGAGAGGCTTGTTTGAATATTCGTGTTCTCTTGGGCGTAATCGTGGGCCTGTGTGGCCTGTTAGCGTTCCCTGCCTTAGCGCAGGTCGTTCCGACTGCAACCGGCGAGACGGCGCAGGCGCCAGCGCCCGTCGAGGAAAACCCTAAGTCTGCCGACGGCAAGTCGCCGGACGACTGGCGCTTCGGCATCACGCTCTATGGCTGGGCGACCAACCTGTCGGGCAGCGCGACGGCGCGCGGCCAAACTGCCGACATCAACGCCAGCGTCATCGACCTCATCCAGAAGAGCGATTCTCTCGGAGCATTGGATGGTTACTTCGAAGCCAACAAGGGCAGGTTCGGTTTCTTCGGCGATGTCGTATGGGCCAAGCTGCAGATCCCGGTATCCGCGGCCGCCTATCGCAACCCGATCGCCGGTCTCAAGCTGAGTGTCCAGGCCAATGCGGCGATTACCACCTCCCTGACCATTCTCGAGGGCGGCGGCCTGTTCGAGGTCGCCAAGTGGCCGGGCAGCGACCAGTCTTTCACCGCGCTCGATGTCCTGGCGGGCGTGCGCTACTGGAACATCTCGACCAGTATCGCCGCAGACGTCCAGGCGAACCTCGACTTTTCCCGCATCCACCTCGACCGCTTCGATCAATCGCGCAACATCGCCTACTTCGATAGCGGTTCCCTGAACTGGGTCGATCCGCTGATCGGGGCCCGGCTGCGTCACCAGTTCACGCCCAGCCAGCAGGTGTTCGTGGAAGGCGACATCGGCGGCTTCGGCATTCCTGGCAGCAGCCTGTTCTCGTGGAATGTTGCCGGCGTCTACAGCTACACGTGGCAGTTCGACGGCTACGCGCTTGCTGCAGTCATTGGCTACCGCGCGCTGTCGACGAATATTTGGTTCAACAACGGGCTCGACGGCACCGGCCTCAATCTTGTCATCCACGGCCCGCTTATCGGCGCGACCGTGAAATTCTGAACGCGTGTCGCCGGCAAATCCGGCGACTAGGAGATCCTCGCCAGAATCGTTAGTGTCCGTCCGATGCTGCCTTTGGATCGCTTCAGAATATGATCGATATCGCCGACTATCCGACGCTTCTGTTCGTGCTCGCCAGTGTGACCCTGTGGCTGTCGGCGCGGTGCGGCGCTCTCGTGCGGAAGCGCTATCCCCTGGACGAGGAGATGCGCCAGGACTTCAGCGTGCTGCTGGGCGCTGCCCTCACCCTGCTCGGGCTCATCATCGGGTTCAGCTTTTCCATGGCCGCGGGCCGCTACGACCAGCGCAAGAACCTGGAGGAGGCCGAGGCCAACGCGATCGGCACGGAATACATGCGGGCCGCCCTGCTGCCGGCGGCCGACGCGGCGAAGCTGCGGCCACTGCTCAAGTCCTACCTCGATCAGCGCGTCCTCTTCTATACGATCCACGAAGATCAGCAGCTGGGGGAAATCAACGCGCGCACCGCCAAGCTGCAGGCTGAACTGTGGTCGGCCGTCCTCGTTCCTGCCGCGGCGGCGCCGACACCCATCGTCGGCCTGGCCGTATCGGGTATGAACGACGTGCTCAACGCGCAAGGCTATACCCAGGCGGCCTGGTGGAACCGGATCCCGACGTCGGCGTGGTGCCTGATGGCGGTGATCGCGACCTGTTGCAATTTTCTGGTCGGCTATGGCTCGCGAAGCGCGTCGACGGCGAGTAGGCTGCTCTACATCTTTCCGCTCTTTATCTCCGTCGCCCTCGCCTTCATCGGCGACATCGACTCACCGCGCCACGGCGTCATTCGCGTGCAGCCCCAGAACTTGATCAGCCTGGCCGCCTCCCTGCCAGGCTCGTGAAAGCAAGATGAATCAAATGCCCGACCTGCAGCGCGACCTCGCCCGCACGACACTCGCTGTCCTCTTCATAGGCGGGCTGATGGCCGCCTCGTTCTTCGTCGTGCGGCCGTTCCTGGCGGCGACCGTATGGGCGACCACCCTGGTGATCGCCACCTGGCCGCTGATGTTGCGGGCCGAGGCGGCCTTCGGCGGGCGACGCTGGCCGGCGGTGACGCTGATGACACTCGGCCTGCTGGTGATCGTGCTGTTGCCGCTGTCGGCCGCGGTCGGCGCCATCGTGACGCATTCGGACAAGATCATGGCGCTGCTCGCCTCGGTGCCGAACTTCCACATGCCGGCGTTGCCGGACTGGCTTCCCGCCGTGCCGCTGGTGGGTGCACCGGCCGCCGAAGCCTGGCAGCGCCTTGCCGACTCGGCCCTGACCGACGTCGTGCGTGTGGTGAGACCCTATCTCGGCACGATCA
>PLYQ01000029.1 GCA_003153415.1 Rhodospirillales bacterium
GCGGCTCATTATAATTTCGCGGACGGCCCGTTATGTCGTGGCCGTGGGCCGAGGAAGGGCAGGGCTCGGTATGGATTGGGCGCGCATGCTGGCCTACGTAACGGGGACAGTGGACCAGGAGCTGCTGGCGCGGAACGAATATCTCGCCGCCGAGAATCGCATCATGAAGGCCCAGTTGAAGGGTCGACTGAAGCTCTCGACCGCCGAGCGAGGCGCGCTTGGCGAGATCGGTTATCGCCTGGGCCGCAAGGTTCTCGCCGACGTCGCCACCGTCGCCCGGCCGGACACGATCCTAGGCTGGTATCGTAGGTTAATCGCTCGCAAATTCGATGGCTCGAAGGCCCGTCGAGTCCCGGGCAGGCCTCGGATCAAGCGAGAGGTCGAGGAACTGATCATTCGCATGGCCAGCGAGAACCGGGACTGGGGCTATGACCGGATCGCGGGGGCGTTGGGCAATCTGGGGTACGAGATTTCCGATCAAACCGTTGGCAATGTATTGCAGCGCCACGGTCTGCCGCCGGCGCCGGAGCGCAAGCGCACGACCACGTGGGCAGCCTTCGTTCGGACCCACCAGGCGCTGTTGGTGGGGACCGACTTCTTCACCGCAGAGGTGCTGACGCTGCGCGGGCTGGTGACCTACTACGTGCTGTTTTTCATCCATCTTGAGAGCCGCCGGGTGGATATCGCGGGGATCACCGTTCACCCGGATGAGCCGTGGATGAAGCAAATCGCCCGGAACGCGACCATGGAAGGCTGCGGCGCGCTGCGGGATTGTCGATATCTCCTGCACGACCGAGACACGAAATTCACCCGGTCGTTCCGTGCCATCCTTATATCAGGTCGGGTTGAACCGCTCGCGCTACCTGCTCGTAGCCCGAACCTGAATGCCTACGCGGAACGCTGGGTAAGATCGGTCAAGGAGGAGTGCTTGTCCAAGGTGATCCTCTTCGGCGAGCGCTCGTTGCGGCGGGCGCTGAGCAACTATGTCGATCATTTCCATGCTGAGCGTAATCACCAGGGGAAAGGCAACGTCCTGCTGTTTCCCCGAAACACGGACCGTCATCGCGAGGGGCCTGTGCGGTGTCGCGAACGATTGGGCGGGCTTCTGCGCTATTATCATCAAGAGGCAGCGTGATGGCGCACCGGCCGTTTCAGTATTTTGACCATACGGGTAACGTCTGCTATCCGATGGAATGAATATCGTGTTGATTGGCGTGTTTGGTATGTCCGCGTTCTTTTTCTTGAATAGCGTGGCTGGGATCATTGATAGGCTAAAACAACAGGAGAATGACAATGTATGCACAACACGTTGCTTGCCGAGGCACTGCATCAGTTTGAATTGGCAATTACGGTTTGTCGGTAGTCACCTGATAGCGATAGACAACGCGCCGACCATCCCGGACCTCGAAGGCGTTGAACCCGGCGTGCGCATATATGCGGAACCGCACTTTCCCCTGCTTAATTGCGTCGGCGTCTGATTCAGCTTTGAGCAATTCAACGGCATCGAAATGGCCGCCTCGCATAAAATAACACCACATATGCCTCCCCTGCGGCTATATCGTCGGTTTCCCTTTTTTGTGGGAATTGATGTCATACTTGCCTCATGCCACGTGGACCACAAGGCCAGAAACGCCCCGCCGACGTGATCGACAACGCCGTCCCAAGGCCGGCCGCATGGTGATGTTCCCGTCCTGGCTGATGCACCAAGTGCGGCCCTACCGCGGCAGCGCCGAGCGCATCTCGATCGCCTTCAATCTCACCTTGTGAGTACGACCTGGTAGATCGGTCGTTTACGATCCACGCATGAGGCTGGCGAGCCACTCCAGGGTAGGGTTCATCCCGGCCTTCAAGGTTCCGCCGTGGTCGGCATTGACCTCGACGTAACGGTTGAGCGCATTGTTTGGCGCCCTGTCATAAGTCCTGGCCTCGTATTGCATGGTGGCGCTGTCCTGGCGTCCAGCGATGAGCAACAGCGGGACATGGAGCTGGGCGGCGTAAGCCGGCGTCCGTTGCTCCGCCGGCGGCGCCACGAAGCTCAGGAAGTGCGCTGCCGTCGTTCGCATCGAAGTGCGGCCCGAGGGTCTGATATGGTCGAAGTCGGCCAGGCTGTCACCCTTGCCCTCATCGACAAGATATTGCGCACGGGCGATATCGGGAAGTTGCGAGGACGGCCCGAAGAAGGCGTCAGCCGCGGCAAATCCGATGACGCCGGCCACGCCACCGTGGGTCGCACCATAGGCGATCGCGGCGGAGCCGCCGAGGCTGTGCCCGGCAACCACGATCGACCGGGCACCGCGCTGTCTGAGGTCGGCCACAGCCGCATCGATCTCGGTCAGGCAGTCGGGATAGAGGCGGTCGTACTGGCGCCTGTCCGACCAGCACATTTCAGGTGTCACAACGAGATAGCCGTGCGCTTCGAGAACGGATGCGGTCTCCACCAAGTACCTGGGTGGTCCCTTCTTGCCGTGCATCAGCACGATGCCCAGCGGCCCGGCAGCCGGCGACGAAGCTGTCGGCGGGGTCGACGGTACGCAGGCGGTCAATGAGGCCACGATCACAATAAGTACGATCCGACGTGCGACCAAGAGACTGACCCGTGGTGGGTGAAATCGATCTGACAAGTATAGTTGGTTAGTTGCCCTTTCTTACGAGCGTATATTCTCCGAGATGCCTCTGTATCGCAGCTTGATGATGTTTCATCAGCGCACCCAAGCTGCTCTTGACGCAGCACCGTCATAATCTGCTCTGCGCCGGCAGAGTTCCTCAATTTAGTGGTTTCCCAACCGGAACTTCGTGGCGGTATGTCTGATTCTGATTTACCCGCCAATAGCGCATCGATGAAGGGCCTAGGCGCTTGGCCGCATGGCTGGCGGCCCTGTTTGTCGCCTTGGGCTGCTGGGCGCAAACACTCGCCCTCATTTCGCCCGGCCAAGAATTCCAGAGGACTCTCCAAGGCGCGTGATCTTGTCGAAGATGGCGGCGGCCTTCGTTGTGATTGCCGCCTCATCGCCAGCGAGATAGCGTCCGTCGTTCACCACCAGTCGGCCGTCGACTGCGGTCGCCCATACATCGGAAGCATGAGCACGCCAGATGAGGGCGTTGCGTGGATCGTTGACCGGTGTGACGTGTGCGCCGCCAAGGTTGATCGCGACCAGATCGGCCTTGGCACCGGGCGCGAGGCACCCGAGATCGTCACGGCGCAGCGCCGCCGCCGCCTGGCTCGTCACGGCATCGACGAGCTGCGGCGCGGTAGCGACCCCTGGGTCGGACGCGGCGAGCTTGGAGACCATCCCCGCCGTGCGCAGCTCGCTGATAATGTCGGGGACATAACCATCGGTCGCGACTACGGTCCGAAGCCCATGACCATGGAAGCGGCCGAACGCAGCGCTGACGCCGCCGCGCGCGAAACTGCGTGGGCAATTGATCACCGTGGCATCGGAACGCTTAACAAGGTCGAGATCGGAATCATCTGAGAAGCAGCAATGCGCGAGCAGCGCGTCCCGCCCAAGAAACCCGACCCACTCAAGGTACTCAGTGGGCGATCGTTGGTAGAGGTGTCGGCTCTTTACGACTTCCTCCCGGTTCTGCGCGACATGGATCGTCGCGAGGCAGCCGTTCTCGTTAGCCAGGCCGCGTACCGCGCGCAGGAGATCGGGGCCGCAGGTATCTGTGGCGTGCGGCGACAGCGTCACGCGGACACGACCTCCTGCGGCGCCGTCATGCTCGCGGTGAAGGCTGCGCCACTCGTCGAGCGACGCGGTATCGGCGTTCCCGCCGCCGCCGCGGTAAACCGTCTTGCCATCGGGATCGATATCGAGGTCGGGCGTCGAGAAGAGATAGGGCCCGGCGTAGAAGCGGAGGCCGGCGCGGGTGGCCGCGGCGACAAACGGGCCGGTCAGCCCAGCGCGGAACGACTCCATCAAGGTGGTGACGCCACTCTTCATGAGCTGCATCAGTCCGAACTCGGCGATCACCTCGCATTCCGATCCTGAGAGGTGCTGCATCGCGAGTTGACCGAAGGGCATCAGCAGACCGTAGACCAGGTTCGTTTCGTAGAGACTTTTAGAGAGATCCTCCGAGCGGCCACGAATCAGCGCCTCGGTGAAGACGTGATTGTGCAGATTGATGAGCCCGGGCAGCACGAAAAGATTAGGGCGGTCGACCACCTCAGCAGCACCTTCAGGCCGCTGGTGCGTGATGGCAGCAATCTTATCACCCTCGACAACGATCCACCGGTCGGCAACTATCCGTGCCTTACCTTCCTCGTGGACAAGTGCCCAACGCGCGCGAATCGCGAGACTGGTCATAAATCCCCTCCCAAAATCTGAGTCAAAGCTTCGGGCTTTCGTCGATCGACCACGGAAAGAGTAAGCGCTCCGTCAGAACCACGGCCTGGAACAGGACGATGCCGATGACGGAGAGCAGCACAACGGCGCCGAAGGCGTATGCCGTCTTGAAGAACGCCGTTGCCGACAGGATCTGGTAGCCCAGCCCCTTGTCCGCGGCCACGAATTCGCCGACCACCGCGCCGGTCACTGCGGCGGTGATCGAAAGCTTGAGGCCGCTGAAGACGAAGGGGGTGGCGTAAGGAAGGCGCACGCGTAGCAGCTCCTGCATCTTGGTCGCGCGAAGCGAGCGGCTGAGCTCGATCAACTCCGGTGGCGCCACGAGCAAACCCGTCGCAATTGAGATGACGAGGGGAAAGAAGCCGATGAGGAAGGCCACGAGCACGCGTGCAACCTCATCGGCGCCGATCGCGACGACGATAAGCGGCGCGATGGCCACCTTCGGAACCGACTGCGTAAAGACAAGCAGCGGATAGATCGAGTTGGACAACAGTGGCGAGGCGGCGATCAGCACCGCTAGTGGCAAGCTGACCACAATCGAAGCGATAAATCCGAAGATCGTCGTCCGTAGTGTCGACCACATATTGTCGAGCATAACGTTGTGGGACGCGACCGACGCCTCCCAGATCCGCGTCGGTGCTGGCAATATATATTCGGGAATGTGGAAGTAGCGTACCGCCGCCTCCCATGCGAGGCCAATAAAGCAAAGCACGAGCAGCGGAAGCACCGCCGTGCGCGCGTGTCCCCAGCCGGCGCGAAGTCGGCGTCGCCGCGCTTTGCTAGTTTGGGCGACGACCGAAGATGTGACCACGGATTCGCTGGGCATAATCCTGGAACTCCGCTGTAGATTGCTGGTTGAACGAGCGCGGCCGGGGCAGCCGGACGGTGATGATCTCGAGAATTCTTCCGGGTCGGGGGCCCATCACCACAACACGATCCGCGAGTAGTACCGCCTCTGGAATCGAATGAGTGACGAAGAGAATCGTCTTCGGCCGCTCCGTCCAGATGCGCATGAGCTCGAGGCTCATCTCTTCGCGGGTCAGCGCATCGAGCGCGCCGAAAGGTTCATCCATGAGCAGGGTCGTTGGGTCGTGTACCAGCGCCCTGCAGATCGCCGCGCGCTGCTGCATGCCGCCCGATAGTTCGCGTGGCATCCGCCGCTCGAAGCCCTTGAGTCCGGCGAGCTCGAGCAGGCCTACCGCGCGCTCCACCGCGGTACGGTCGAGCCGCCGCATGATTCGGAATGGGAAGAGCACGTTATCGAGGATATTGGCCCAGGGGAGCAGCGTCGGCGCCTGGAAGACGATGCCGACATCCTGACGCGGGCCCGTGACGGGAGTCCCGTCGATGCGGACCGCGCCAGAGCTCGGGCTGACGAGGCCGGCGACCAGCCGAAGCAGCGTGGATTTTCCGCAGCCGGAAGGTCCGACGAAGGCGACGAACTCATCCGGGGCGACGTCGATGGACACGCCTGCGAGGGCGTGCACATCCGTACCGTCTTGCGTCTCGAAGATCTTCTCGACATTGTTGATCTCGATCACGGCGGCGTCGTCCGCCGGCCGCCTACTTCGGCTTCCGCGGCGGCAGCAGGCTCATATCGATGAATTGCGACGGATCGATGTTGGGGTCGAGGTTCTGCGCCCGAGCGACGGCGTTGTAAGTCTCCTTTAGGCGCTCCGGCTCGTAGTAGCCCCAATTCTCTGGGTCCGATCCCTTCGGGAACATGAATTCGAGCTGGGCGCGCAGGCTGCCCGCTGCGTCGTCTGCGTCGACATCCGGATGGCGTTTGTTGTGCAGCTTCGCAGCTTCCTCGATATTATCCCGCGACCAGAGGAATGATTTCCGGACCCCCAATAAGAAGCGGCGCAGGACGTCGCCCTTGGTCTTGATCGACTCCTCTGTAGCGAGCCAGCAATAGGAATAGATTTTGAAGCCGTAATCGGCGAAGGGGATCACCTTGATCTTCTTGCCGATCTTCTCCGCTTGCTTGTTCTGGTAGTAGTAGTGTGTCGCGAAGAGCGGCGCGCCGTCGACCCTGCCGGAGAGCAGCATTGGCCCCATGGCGTTGGGGTCCGCGACAACCCACTTCACCGAATTCGGATCGAGCCCGCTCAGCTTGGCGACAAGTGGGAAGTAGATGTAGTGGCTATTCCCCGGTGTCGTCACGAGCGTCTTACCAGCGAGATCCTTAATCGAGTTGATGCCACTGCCCTCGAGTACGAAGAGCGAATGTGGGGCCATGGCGTGCTGCGCCATAATGCATTTCACCGGTGCTTTCTCGTTGAGCCGCGCCACCATCACAGCGGAGATGTCGCTGTCGCCAACCAAGGCGCCGCCTGCGGCGACCTTCTTCACCGCGTCACCTGAGCCGCGCCCCGATGCGTAGGTGAGCTCGATGCCGACATCGGTGAAGAAGCCCTTCTCGATGCCCGCTGAGATCGGCGCACTCTCGCCGGTCGGCAGGAAGCTGTATTGGTAGAATACCTTGTCGAGCGCATTCGCCTCCGACACCAGCAATGCCGCCCCGACAACGCCCAAGCCTATCCGGATAATCGTGCGCGAAATGTCTGACATGGTGTTTGCCCTCCGTCCCACCCGATCGAAGCAATTATCATACCTCGACGAAGGTCGGCGAACTATCAATTCTGCAGGCAAGTCAGTTTTCAGGCTGAGCGGCGACAATTGTGGTCTGCCTCGATGGCCTGAAATTCGCGTAGCCGCGCATCGGCGTTGGTTCGTTCGGACGCAGATGGAGGGATCACGACTTCCAAAGGACGACCTATTTCGAGGGGACAAAAAGGGTTGCCGCCCGCACACTCGGCCAGGGCTATTACCCCGTATTGCGGAACGACGTGTTAGAACCTGGAGAACAGGCTGGTGAAGCCGTAGAGCTTATCGGTAATGCCGTTCATCCGCAGCGCGTGCCAATAGGTGGCAACGTTGATCGAGATCACCGGCTTGTCGAGCCAGCGCTCGGCCCAGACGCCGTGCACGGCGGCCGGGTGCAGGACCTTGAGACCAATCGCTTCGCCATCGGATCACTCCGCGGCAAGGTCTTGTTCGTCGATGACGACGTAGACACGGATGTTCGCCTGCCCGACGGAACGTTGAAGACGCTCAGCGAGGGCAAGCGCGTGACCGGCGAACAGAAATATAAGGACGCGTTCAGCTTTGACGTCCGAGCGGTGCCATTGTTGCTGTGCGACAATGTACCGTGCCTACAAGACGTCAGTCACGGGATGGTGCGGCGACTGCAGATCCTGCCGTTCGACAAGGTCTTCGAAGGCAGAAACATGGACGAGACGCTCTTCCCGCGCATTTGGGCAAGCGAACTGCCCGGCATCCTCAACCGCGCACTCGAAGGCTGGCGGCGCATGCAGAAGCGTGGCGGCTTCGACCTCCCGGTTGACGCCAAACGGGCGGTGACGAAGTGGCTGGCCGAAGCCAATCCATTCACCGCGTTCATCAACGAGGCTTGCGAAGGTACACCGGACGGCCGCACGTCCTTGAAGGTGCTCTACAGTGCCTTCGTCGATTGGGCTAAGGCGTCCGGTATCAAGAGGTCGCTGACGCGCCCACACCTCAAACGCGACCTCCAACACGCTGGGTTTACAGTCAAGAAGAGCAACGGCGACGTCGTCGTTTACGGTCTGCGTCTGAAGTAGTCACGGTGGCGGGGGAGGGGGTGGCGTCCTTCCCCCCATCGCCTTCGACATGCCGGACAGTGACAAAAGTGCCTTGTCTTGTGACGAAGTCCGGTCTCAGGGGTGAAGCGGACTCTGTGAGAAAGTCTCGAAACCGGCGCGAATGACCCAAAGCGGACCTACGCATCGGGCAAAGCTGTCGGCACCGCTGGCGGACAGTGATTGGTTCACATTCAGTCCAGCAACAATGAGAGCGAACGCGAATGTCGGTTCCGCTGCTACTCATGCCCCGGACTCTAGACTGACAACTCTCCTGTGTGGCTGGTATAGACTGTAATGCCATTGCCATCAGGATCGGCCAACTGGAAGTAGTCGTGACCAAAAAATTGGTCTTGAGCAATTGCTTCCACCGACAAGCCCTTGTCCACTAGGTCCGTCCTAAAGATTTCCAGATCGTCCCTAGACTTGCCTTCGATCATCAAGTCGAGTCGTTCATTAAAAAAACCGCCGCGCTGACCGAGAAGGCTAGAACTTAGTGAAAATGGCATTTCATCATTTTTACCAACGAGCAAAATGTGTGTTCCGCCGCGTAATTCGATGATCGCTGAATCGGGAAATCTCCCAAACGAACGCAAGCCCAATTTTGCATAAAATTGATAACTAATATCAATATCATTGACCTTCATGACGAAATGCCCGAAGGCTGCCGCGGGTAAATTGTTGTTCAATTTCCATTACTCCTTAATCCGACTGATTGGTCGGATATGATATAAGACTGACCAGTCGGAAATGCAAGGGGTGATTTTGACGCGAAAAAAAGAGATCGATCGGGATAGGGTTTTAGATGCCGCCGAGGCTGTGATTCTTAAATCCGGTGGCCGAAGTTTCACGCTGGACGCGGTTGCCGCGCATGCCGGCATAAGCAAAGGCGGTCTCGTCTATAGCTTCGCAACGAAAGATGACTTGGTGTACGCCGCACTCGAAAGGGAAATGGCGCGCTTTCGGGAGGCCGTGCGCCGCCGGGTCGGCGACGGGCCGATCAAGCCGGTCGAACTGGTTCTCGCCCATATCGAGGAAGCACTAGAAGAGGACGACGCCGCTACGCAAATGGCGGCCTTTCTTGTAACCGCGTTGGTGCATGCCCCTGACATGCTGGAGCCTGTGCGACGTTATTACCGCGCTCTGCTCGATCCGCTTCGATCGGCATACGGCGAGATTCACGAAGTCCGTCACGCGCTGTTGGCTGTTGAAGGAATTTTCCTGCTCCGAGGATTGGGTTTCGTCGAGGTTTCGGCGAAGGAGCAGAAATCCATCCTGTGCCACGCGCGCGATATCGTCGTCGCGGTGTTAGCCAAGCAACGAGCGCGCACCTCTCATGCTCCTAGACCAAAATGACACGGTCTTTGCCCCACTATGAATATGGGTGAATGCGGCTGGCAACAAGCAAAGAGGGGCAGGCCCAGATCCATTGATGGGATTGGGAATCGTGCTGCGCCAGCAAGGCCGCCGGACCGGCCCTGAGTTCGTGAATGTTCGCTATTGGCACGCATGCGAAGTGGCGACCGGGTCCGGACACATCTGCTGTTGAGGGTAGACCGGACGTGGAGGCCAGAAGATCAAACCGACGCGTCTGACCCGGAGCGGACTTGTGTCAGGGACGGCCGAGCATTCGTTGCAGGAAGGTGCCCACTTGCCGCTCATGTCGCTCATCGAGAATCTGATCTCCACGCCACTAGGGCCGAGGTTTCCACTACTTCCTCACGCACGTCTGCAAGCGCGGCGCGAATCTCCGCCACCATGGTTGCCGTCTTCTCGCCGAGGTATGCGGGCGAAGTAGAGCCCATTGAGAGTGCCCGCTGCACCAGTATCTCGACGTCAATCGCTCGGCGTTCGATCACACCAAAGCTTTCCATGCGCGCGAAGGGTGAGTCGAGCAGGATCGCCTCGTGGCGGATCCAATTGGGGTCGTGCTGGTGGGGCCCGGTGTTGGGCTCGTAGCGCTCGCGGATGTCGTGCCAGAGCTTCTGCCAGGCATTTGCTGGGACCGCAGGCGCGGAATCGTGGAACAGCGCCAACGCGCCTGCTGGCTCGATCATCTGGTTGAGCCGCTTGAGCGTGTCCACCCGGTCCATCCAATGGAACGAGCGGCCCATGACAACCAGGTGAAAATGGCCAAGTGCAGGGCCGATGTCGTACGAACTGCCGGCGAGAAAGCGGATGTTTGTGGCTTCGGCAGCCAACGTGCGCGCCGCGGTCAGCATCTCCGGAGTGGGGTCAATCGCTATCACCTCGCGGGCGAGCGAGGCAAAGCGGCGGGCGAGCGGGCCAGGGCCACAGCCAAGATCGAGCACGCGGTGCTGGGAGCCAAGGCCGGTGACCTCGGCGACACGGCGAATCAGCGCCGGGGCGTAGGGCACCCGGCCTCGTTCGTAGTGCGTGGCGGCGGAGCGGTACCGGTCCGGGTCGAACGGTTCCGGTGTGGGAACGGGGGCCATCAGCTCTCCGGGGGAATGATATTCCGGGGCTTTTCATGTCGGTCGGAGAGGGGCGTATATTCGACGTGTAGCAAGACGGCAAGTGATTGTCGGTCAGGTCGGTTCTTGGCACGTTTGAACCATGCCGGCGGAGACCGCGGATGTCTGTTCATCGGGGTAGACCGGAAGTCATCGACACACCCTTATAACGACGCGCCTGACCCATAGCGGACATGGCGGATCAGCACCGGCGGCAATGTCGAGGCGATCCTGATGTCCTTGCCGCCTGAGGCAAGGTGGCCTTAGCGCCGGCCGAGCAACAGGAAAGTCTCCATCGGATCCTTGCCTTTGATCTCGACGGCGCCGCGCGGCTCGAGATCGAAGTGTCCGTCGAGGTGGCGCTGAGTGGCGGCGGACACCTGGATGCGGCCCGGCATGCCGTGCGATTCCATGCGGCTGGCGATGTTCACCGTGTCGCCCCAGATGTCGTAGACGAATTTGTGGGTGCCGATGACGCCGGCCACGACGTCGCCGGTATGGATGCCGATGCGCATCTGCAGGGCGACCGACAGATCGCGGTTGGTGCGTTCGACCGCGGCGAGCATCGCCAGCGCCATGTCTACGACTGCGCGGGCGTGGTCGGGGCGCGGGTCGGGCAGGCCGCCCGCCAGCATGTAGTTGTCGCCGACGGTCTTGATTTTCTCGACGCCATGCTCGATGGCCAGTCGGTCGAATTCGGAGAACAGGCCGTTCAGCAAGCGCACCAGGTCGGCCGCCGCCATCTTCGACGCAATCCGCGTGAAGCCGACGATATCGGCGAACAGGATCGTCACGTCGCGAAGCTGGTCGGCGATCACCGCCTCGCCGCCATTGAGGCGAGTCACGATCGCCTGTGGCAGGATGTTGAGCAGAAGCTGCTCGGACCGCTGCTTTTCCACTCGCAGGGCCTCGACCATCTCGCGCTCGCGGTCGCGCAGGTGCTTCTTGTCGAGCGACGAGCCGACCCTGGCGCGCAGCAGGGTGGGATCGAACGGCTTGGCGAGATAATCGTCAGCGCCGGCCTCGATGCAGCGCACGATCGAGTCGAGTTCGTTTAGTGCCGAGATCATGATGACCGGCAGATCGCGATGCTTGGGATCGGCCTTGAGCCGCGCGAGGACTTCGTAGCCGCTGATGCCCGGCATCATCAGATCGAGCAGGACGAGATCGAGGCTCTCCTTTGCGACCATCGCGAGGGCCGCCGTGCCGTCCTCGGCCTGAAGCACGGTGTGCCCCTGGCGCTGCAGGCGACGCGACAGCAAGTCCCGATTCGAGGCGTTGTCGTCGACCACCAGGATGCGGCTCGGGATCGCCGCCATGAGGTCCGCTTCAGCCGGGGCCACCGCGCGCACCGAGGCGAGCAGGCTCTCGACCATCTGGTTGGGTGCGGCGCCCTCGGCATCCGGGTTGTTGGCACTCTCCGAGGGCAGGGTGTCGCCGTCGGAATGGGTCACCAGCCCGTCGATGCGGTCGAGCAGCAGGGTCGCCTCGCCCAGCATCTTGTCGAGGTCGCCGACCAGGGCGTCGGCGCCGCCGTCCACCGCGTCCTCGCGCAGCATCTCGCCGTAGCCCTTGATGGCATTGATCGGCGTGCGCAGGTCGTGGCCCAGCTTGCGGCGGAATTCGTCGAGATCGGCGCTGCCCTCGTGGCGCTGGAAGACCGAGGCATCGAGCAGGGTCGCCACCAGGCGATTGAGCACCTGGCTGGCGTCGAGGATCCGCTTGAGGTCGTCGACCGCCTCGGTGCGCTCGGTGCGCACGGCGTCCTCCATCAGCATCTCGGCGTAGCCCATGACCGCCGTCACTGGCGCGCTCAATTCTTGGCGCACGTAGGCCACGAGTGCCCGCTCGGTGCGGCTGACAGCGTCGTGGCCGGCTACGTCGGACGTGACACGAACTCCAGCAAGGCGCTCATCTTGCCGAGCAGGCGTGCGATTTCGACCGGCTTGGTGTCGTAGTCGTCGCAGCCCACTTCCATCGCCTTCTCGCGGTCGCCTGCCATGGCGTGGGCGGTGAGGGCGATCACCGGAATCTTGGCAGTGGCACCTTCGGCCTTGATCCGTCGCGTCGCCTCCCAGCCGTCGATCACCGGCAGGCTCATGTCCATCAGGATGAGATCGGGCCGCTCCGACAGGGCCATGTCGACGCCCTGCTGGCCGTCGACCGCGATCACGACCTCGTAGCCGTTGCGGATCAACCGCCGCGAAAGCATGTCCCGGTTCATCGCGTTGTCTTCGACCAGCAAAATCCTCGGCATCGATCGCTCCCAATGCTTTCTTGTTCAGTCGGCAACGCTTGCGACGGCGCGGCGTTGCAATCGCCCGCGCAAGGTCGCAGTCAATTTTCTGAGATAGGTCTCGTCCTTGATGATGATCCGCTCGGTCTGCCCGCTCAGGAGCTGGATGTCCTCGTGGGTCAGGACCTTGGCCGTCACCACGATCACCGGGACTTCGGCCAGGGACGGCCACTGGCGCAGCTCGCGCAGGAATTCGAAGCCGTCCATCTCCGGCATCATCAGATCGAGCAGGATCAGGTGGGGGGCCGGATGGCTGCCCAGCCAATCGAGGCCCTTCCGGCCGTTCGCTGCGGCGTGCGACGCATAACCCATGCCCGCCAACATCCGGCAGAGCACGTCGCTGGTGGGGACGTCGTCCTCGATGACGAGGATCGAGGCCGCGCCGGGATCGGCGCAATGCTCGCGCAGGATCGCCGCCAGCCGCTGCTTGTCAACCGGCTTGGTCAAGTAGTCGACGGCGCCGAGGGGGATGGCGAGGCCCCGTTCACTGAGATTGCTCACCATGATCACCGGGATGTCGCGCAACTCGGCGTCGGCCTTGAGTTCCTTCAGCGCCGTCCAGCCGTCCATCTTGGGCATCAGGATGTCGAGGGTGATTGCCTGCGGCCTGTGCTTGCGCGCCAGCGCCAACGCCTCCGCGCCGCTGCTCGCGGCGATCGCGCGATAGCCTTCTTTTTCCAGCGTCTTGGACAAGAGCAAGAGCACGGTCGGATCGTCGTCGACAACCAGCACGGTCGTGCGCCCGTCGGCCGGCTCGGCCTCCGGAACAGGCGCCTCGGCGGCCGCCGGAGCGTCGCTCTGTTCGGGCAAGACGATGGTGAAGGTGGAACCGACGCCCGACGCGCTCTCCACCGTCACGTCGCCGCCGAGCATGGTGCAGAAGTGCTTGGTGATGGCGAGGCCAAGGCCGGTGCCGCCGAAGCGCTTGGTGGTCGAGGCATCGGCCTGGCTGAAGGCCTGGAAGAGCTTGCCGAGCTGCTCGTGCGTCATGCCGAGGCCAGTGTCGGACACTCGGAAGGCGATCTTCGATCCCGGCTGACGCGATACCGCCAGAGTCAGGGTGCCCTTGGTGGTGAACTTGCCGGCGTTGCTCAGCAGATTGAGCAACGCCTGCTTCACCTTGGTCTGGTCTGATCGGAAGCTGCCGATGTCGCCCGGGCAGATCACCTCGATCGCGTTGTCGTTTTGGTCGGCCAGGGGCTTGACGATCGACACCACCTCGTCGATCAGGCTGCGCACGTCGACCTCCTCGATGAAGAGGTCCATCTTGCCGGCCTCGATCTTCGACAGGTCGAGGATGTTGTTGATCAGCTCCAGCAGGTGGCGGCCGGCGCCTTCGATCTTCTGCAAGTCGCCGACAGACTCGGTGTCGCCCTTGTCGTTGGCATCCTCCTGCAGCAATTCGCTGTAGCCGATGATGGCGTTCAGCGGCGTGCGCAGTTCGTGGCTCATGTTGGCGAGGAAGGTCGACTTCGTGCGGTTCATCGCCTCCGCCTGCTCGCGCGCCGCGTTCAGCGCCTCCTCGTGCTGGCGGCGCTCGGTGATATCGGAATAGATGACGACGAAGCCGCCTGCCTGGATGGGCCTGTGGCGGATTTCGAGAATCCGTCCGTCGGGCCGCGTCCGCTCCGTCGTATAGGTATCGCCTTTTCGGGCAATCAGGTCCTTTACGTAGGTCTCGCCGTCGGCGGCGCCATATTCGCCGGCCCTGGCTAAGAAACGAAGGAAGTCGGCAAAATGCGGTTTGCCGGCTGCGAACGATTCGGGCAGTTCGATCATCTCGAGCACTTGGCGGTTCCACGCCGCCAACTTCGATTCGCGATCGAACATGAGAACGCCGTTCTCCATGTTGTCGAAGGTGACTCGAAGTTCCGCCGTGCGCTCCTGAACAACCCTCTCTAGTCGCGCCGCCTGGTCCTGCTGTTCGGCGAGCAGACGGTCGAGCTCGATGGCGTTGTGGCGGAAGACCTCGACGGCGCGGCCCATGGCGGCGATCTCGTCCCTGCCCGACGTTGCCGCCACGACATCGCGGCGGCCGCCGGCGATGGCGACCATCGCGGCGCCGAGCCCGCTCAACCGGCCGACGATGTTGCGCCCGACATAGAGCCAGACGATCAGGACCGAGCTAAGAACGCTCACGATCACGGTCGCCGCGAGCACGTCCTGCCCAACTCTCTGGACTTGGGCCGCACCGACGGCGGCGGCCGTCATCTCGCCTCGGGATTTGGCGACCAGCTCGGCAATGGCGCCGCTCAGCGACGACGACAGACTGGCGTTCTCGGCGATCAGCTTGCGCTCCTCGCCGAGCGCGGCCAACTCGGCCCGCCTGGCCGCGAACAGGCTGTTGCCTCCGGTCGCGGCGAGATGGAGGCTCTGGATCGTCGGCAGAAGCAATGTCGAGAGCTCGAAGTCGAGCCCCGACACCAGGGCGTCGATCCGGTTCATCAGGACAGCGACCCGCGCCTCGCGGGCGGTGACATCGCTCGCCAGGGAGGTGTTGGCGCTGCGCACCATCAGCTCGAAGACGTCGGCGCTGGCGCGCTGGATTTCCGCCAGGGGCTGGAAGGCGTACATGGCCTCGTCGAGCTTGTTGACCGCGGCAAGGCGCTGCTCGGCCGGCATGGCGGTCGACGTCATTGAACGCTGCAGCTCGACCATCTGGCCCTGCAGTTCCTTGAAGCGCGGCGCCCAGAACTCGCCGAACTGCAGATAGGCCGTGGAGGCGCTGCGCAGCAGGGCGAGCTTGAGCTGCGTGGCGTCGATCCGGCGGCGCGCCGCGGCATCGATGGCGTTGATGTTCGCCGACAGGCCGGAGAGCGCGTCGCCGATCCGGTCGACGGTCCGGCGATCGAGGTCCGAGCGGCGCAGCTCGCCCAGCAGTTCGTCCGTGCGGTTGACCTCGTTGTTCGCCGACACGCTGACGCCGAGGATCTCGGTGGGATCCGTCACGTTGGAAAGCGAGGGGCCGGCGCCAACGAGGCGCTCGCTGGCTTGCGCAAGGCTGAGCGCCGCCAGCGCGGCCGGCACCTTGCGCACCGTGATCTCGTCGAGCGATTCGCCCGACCTTATCAGGGCGTAGAAGCCCGTCGCGGCCGCCAGCAGCGCAAAGCCGCTGATGCCGGCAAACGCCAGCAGCAAACGGCCGCGCAGGCCGGTCCAGAACGATTGCTTCTCAGCCGCGGGCACTTAGGGCCCCCTCTCTGCGATGCGCACGCCAGACAGCATGTATGGAAATCCGCCCCCTATACCGGTCGGTCACCGCCCCAACTGCCCCGTCCCCAACTTTGCGGGCGCTGCAATTGGTCTGCCTGTTGCTGCCCTGTTCTCTGCATGGTAGCAGAATACAGCGCCGACGCGCAGCAATTCGTCGGCTTCAATCGCGTACAAAAAATCCGCGCAAAAATAACAAGCGTCATCGGCGTTTGGGCGCCGGTGACCGCAAAAAAGTTTGGGAGGACTTCATGCGGCCATTCAGTGCGCTGCTCACTGCGATTTTCAGTGCGAGTCTCTTCGCCACATCCGGGCAATCGCAGGCAGCGCCGCCACCGCACTGGCCGACGTCGGTGACGATCGGCACAGCCTCGCCCGGCGGTGTGTTTGTGCTTTATGGCCAGGCCATGGCGCAGATCCTCACCGAGGCGCTCGGCATTACCGTTACGGCGCAGGTGACGCAGGGGTCGGGTCAGAACATCCTGCTGATCGAAAGCGGCACGGCGCAGCTCGGGTTGGTCAGTACCGACGTCGCCCTCGATGGATGGAACGGTACCGGCGCCTGGACCCACGACAAAAAGCTACGCTCGATGCGCGCGCTGTTCCCGATGTACGATTCCCCGCTTGAAGTGGTTGCTCTCAAGAGTTCGGGAATACACTCCTTCCCCGATATGGCCGGCAAACGGATCGCCGGCGGCCCCCCCGGCAGCGCGGCACAAATCGTGACAAAAGCCTTTGACGTGCTTGGCCTTCAGGCGACCTGGCGCAATGGCGCCTATGACGCTTTGAGCAAGCAGATGCAATCCGGTGCCATCGATGCCCTTGTCAGCACCATCGCTGCTCCGGCTCCCGTCCTGACGGAACTCGACCGGACCGGCGACGTCGTCTTTGTCCCGCTGAGTGCCGACGAGATTGCCAAGCTCTGTGCCGGATTGCCCCAATTCTCGCCGTCGGTGGTGCCGGCGGGCACCTATCCGTCGATGACGACAGACTACATGACAGTTGGCTGGTTCAATTTCGTCGTTGCCAGCAAGGACGTGCCCGACGATCTGGTCTACGCGATCTCCAAGGCTTTTTACGCCAATCACGATCGCATGGTTAAAGCGCACGTCTCAGCGAAGGAGAGCGTCGCCAAGAACCTTAACCGCAATACATTCCTCCCTTTCCATCCGGGTGCCGTGCGCTACTACCGCGAGGTCGGCATCGCCATTCCCGACAACCTCGCCAAGGGAGAGTGAGCATGAAGAGGCTCGTTACACGACGTGCAGCACTAGTGGCCGCCCCTCTTTTGCTGGCGCCGGTGCTGTCGCGGGCAGCCCCGCCGCCGACCTGGCCGACATCGCTGGTCATCGGCACTGCGGCTCCCGGCGGGACATACATCGTCTACGGGCAGGCCTTGGCGAAAATCCTGACCGACACACTTGGCGTGGCCGTCTCGGCGCAATCGACGCAGGGCCCCGACCAGAACATCGTACTGATGGAGACGGGGACGGTCCAACTGGGCTTCGTCACCATGGGGCCGGCCCTGCAGGGCTGGAACGGCTCTGGCGAGTGGACGCGCGGCAAGAAATATCGCGTCATGCGCGCGATCTTTCCGATGTTCGACACGCCCTTCCATAACGTGGCGCTCAAGGGTTCGGGCATCGGCTCGATGAAGGACATGGCGGGCAAGCGCCTCGGCGTCGGTCCCAAGGGGGGGTCGGCCGGAACCTATTACCCGTTGATCCTCAAGACCCTGAATATCGAGGTCGCCGTTCGCAACGGCGCCTGGACCGAAGTCGGCAAGCAGCTCCAAGAGAAGCAGCTCGACATGTTGGCCGTCGCGGTCGGCGTCCCGTTTCCCTTTCTCCTGGGACTCGAGAAGCAACTGGAAATCGAGTCGATCGCCTTCACGCCGGACGAAATCGCCACGCTGCGCAAGGCGATGCCGGAACTTTCCCCGTCGGTGGTTCCGGCGGGTACCTACGCCTCGCTCAAGTCCGACTATCCGACGATCGGAATGTACAATTTCGCTGTCGCACACAAGGATCTGCCGGACGACCTCGTCTACGCCATCACCAAGGCGGTCTTCGACAAGCACGACCTTCTGGTCGCCGCCCATTCCTCGGCCAAGGAAACGCTGGCGGCGAATGTCACCAAAAACAGTGTCCTGCCTTTCCATCCCGGTGCCGCGCGCTACTACAAGGAAATTGGCATCGCACTTCCGGACAATCTCACCAAGTCCGGCTGAGACAGCTTCCCGATCGCACTGGAGTCGAACCGCGCAATTGAGCGTCCGCCGCAACGTCCGCTATTGGCAGATACTGTTGCAAAAGTCGTCGCTGTGTCGCGCGCGCGCAATAATCAAATTCGATCGAATGGCGCATTGAATCGATGTTGTGTCCTTGTGCCCGATCTTGAATCAATATTGCTCAGTCTGGGCCCAAAAATCGTTTTGCAACACTATCGGCACCAAGCCGACGTCCCCCAGGCGCAGAGGAATGTCTGTTCCCAGGGGCGAAGCGGACATGACGCCGACAGGCCGTCGCTTCGGCTCATGACCCA
>PLYQ01000067.1 GCA_003153415.1 Rhodospirillales bacterium
CTGGCCGGCCTCTACCGCCAGCTCGGCCGCACCGAGCAGGCCCAGGCCGTCGAATACCAGGCCGAGCAACTCTCCCGACAGTACAAGGCCGCCAAAGGAATAGCGGCATGACCGACGATCTCACACAGGCAAGTGCTGCGCGTCTGTCGAAGCTCTACCGCCGCGGCAAGGCCTCGCCGGTCGAGACCATGAAGGCGGTGCTGGCACGGGTGGAGAAAATCAATCCGCGGATCAACGCGTTGATTCGCGTCGACGCCAAGGAGTCGCTCGCGGCGGCGCGCGCCTCGGAGCGACGCTGGAACAAGGGCAAGCCGCTGTCGCCGATCGATGGCGTGCCGGTTTCGATCAAGGAGCTGGTGCGAGTGAAAGGCTGGCCCGCCTCGATGGGCAGCAAGCTCACCGACAAGACGCCCGCCGATGCCGATGCCCCGGCGGTTGCCCGCCTTCGTGAAGCCGGCGCCATCGTCTTCGCGCAAACCACCAGCTCGGAGTTCGGCCACAAGGGTGTGACCGACACGCCGCTGCACGGCATCTCGCGCAATCCGTGGAACCTGGAACGCACGCCGGGCGGCTCGTCGGGCGGCGCAGGTGCTGCGATCGCGGCCGGCCTGGGGCCGCTCGCCATCGGCACCGACGGCGGCGGCTCGGTGCGCATTCCTTCCAGCTTCAACGGTCTGGTTGGCCTCAAGGCCACCTACGGCCGCGTGCCCAACTGGCCGCCGACCCTGAACGGCGATCTTTCCAACACCGGTCCGATGTGCCGCACCGCGCTCGACTGTGCGCTGATGATGAATGTCATCGCCCAGTCCGACCCGCGCGATCCCTATCAGCTGGCACCCGATGGCACCGACTACGTCAAAAAGCTCGGCGGTAAACTAAAGAAGCTCCAGGTCGCGTTCATTCTGCGCATGGGCGAGCATCCCCTCGACATCGAGGTGGCCGCAACAGTTACCAAGGCGGCCAAGCGTTTCGAGAAGTTCGGCTGCATCGTCGAGGAGGCGAGCCCGCCCTTCCCCTATGCCGATGCCAGCCGTTCGTTCGTCACGCACTGGCTGACCAACGCCCAGCGTTTGCTCGAACTCTATCCCGAGGAACGCCACGGCGAGTTCGATCCCGGGCTGCTTGCTTCGGCGACGGCCGGTCGCAAGTATTCCCTGCAGGACGTGATCAACGCGCAAGGCGTGCGGCGCGAGCTCGCGGTTGCCTGGAACCTGTTCTTCGCCAAGTACGATTTCCTGCTGACACCCACCGTCGCGGTGCAGCCCTTTGCCGTCGGTCAGGATCTGCCGGTCGGCCCCGACGGCAAGCCCAACCGGCAATGGTCGCCCTACACGTCGATCTTCAACCTGACGCGCCATCCCGCGGGCTCGGTGCCCTGTGGCCTCAGCCGCGAAGGACTGCCGATCGGCCTGCACATCGTGGCGGGCCATTTCAAGGATGCCCTCGTGCTGCGCGCCGCGGCGCACTATGCCGAGGCACATCCGCTCGAGTTCCCTGTTCTTCCGGAGAGCAAGAAATGACCGCCGACCTTGCGATGATGCCGGCCCATGAGCTGGTGAAACTCTACAAATCGCGCAAGGCATCGCCCGTCGACGCCACCAAGGCCGCACTGACGCGGGTCGAGGCGTTCAACCCGCAGCTCAACGCCTTCCAGCATCTCGATCCTGACGGGGCGTTGCGTGCCGCCCGCTCCTCGGAGAAGCGCTGGAAGAAGGGCGGCAAGCGGCTTTCCGACATCGACGGTGTGCCCATCACCATCAAGGACATGGTGCTGACCAAGGGCATGCCCACACGCATGGGCAGCCTCGCGACCGACGCCGAAGGGCCGTGGACCGTCGACGCTCCGGTGGCGCAGCGCCTGCGCGAGGCCGGCACGGTGCTGCTCGGCAAGACGACGTCGCCGGAATACGGCTGGAAGGGCGTCACCGATTCGGCGCTGTTCGGCGCCACGCATAATCCGTGGAAGATCGGCCGCACGCCCGGCGGCTCGTCCGGCGGCGGCGTCGCAGCGGAAGCCGTCGGCATGGGCAACCTTGCCATCGGCACCGACGGCGCCGGCTCGGTCCGCATCCCCTGCTCCTTCACCGGACTCTTCGGTTTGAAGCCGACACAAGGCCGAGTGCCGCTGTATCCGCCCTCGGCGCAGGGCACGCTGTCGCATATTGGGCCGATGACCCGCACAGTACGCGACGCCGCGATGATGATGAACGTCATCGCCCGCCCCGATACACGCGACGCCTACGCCCGGCCCGACGATATCGAGAATTACCTGAAGGGCTTCGACAAGGGGGTGAAGCACCTGCGCATCGCCTACTCACCCAACCTGGGCTTCGTCGAGCGCGAGAAGATCGACCGCGACGTGGCGGTCGCCGTCGAGCATGCCGCCAAGGTGTTCAAGACCCTCGGCGCCACCGTGGTCGAAGACTCGCCCGACCTGCAAGGTCTCGACCCGCGCCGCATCCTGAACGCGCACTGGCAATCCAATGTCGCCGTCCTGCTAAAAAGTTTCAGCGAGGAAAAGCGCGCGCTGATGGATCCCGGCTTGCTGAAAGCGGCCGAGGTCGGCGCCAACCTCGGCCAGGAAACCGTCGTGACGGCGATCCACAAGCGCCAGACCTTGGGCGTCATCATGAACCAGTTCCTCGCCAAATATGACCTGCTGCTGACGCCGACCATGCCGGTCACCGCCTTCGCGGTGTACGAGAACGGAGCGTGGGGTGGCGATGGCGTCGACATCGGCTGGACGCCCTTTACGCTCACCTTCAACCTCACGCGCCAACCCGCTGCCACCATTCCCTGCGGACTGGACCGCGAGGGCCTGCCGATCGGCCTGCAGATCGTGTCGGGCCATGCCCGCGACGCGCTGGTGCTGCGCGCTGCCGCGGCCTACGAACGCGTCCGCCCGATCCCGGCGCCGCCGATGGCGCATCAGGTGTGAGCTAGATCGCTGAGGACGGCGTACGACCAAGCTTGCTAATCGCAGGGTTTGGCATTCAATGTCGAAGCGGAGTCCAATGGTCAGCAAACTTTTCATCATCCACGGGGCCATGCTGCTGGGAGCGGTCGCAGCAGCGGCGAGCGCCGCTCGCGAAGTCCGGCGGCGGCCGATCAAGCGCTGGCGGCTCCTGGCGCCGGGACTGCTGGCGACCTTCTCGACGACAATCCTGCTCGCCTACCCCGACATCCTCGATCTGCTGCGGACCCAGGTCTGGCTGCTCGGCCTGCTCGCCGCTCTCGTAGGCGCCGCGCGCGGCCACTGGATGGGCCTCGACTCCGACCATGGATGGCGCCTGGTGCGCCTGTCGCGGGGCTACGACGGGTTCGTGGTCTCGCTGGCCGTGGCCTTGTTTGCCACCATCCAGTTCATCCTCGAGCAGAAGGGCGACGACGACGGTCCCTACGAGCCCACCCTGGAATTCGTCATGATCGTGGCTTCGGGATATCTGCTCGGCCGATCGGTCGTCGCCTGGTTTCGCGCCGGGTCGATCCACCACGTCGACCTGCACGAACCGTAGAACTACCGCTGCAAAAATACCAAAGGGTGGCACCAGGCCACCCTTTGGCTTTCAGTTCAGGATACCGACGCTCAGGTCTTCATTGCCGCCTTCACCACCTCGGCGGTGATCGGCAGCGAGCGCACGCGGGCACCAACGGCGTTGAAGATGGCGTTGGCGATCGCCGGCGCCACCACCGTGACACCCGGCTCGCCGCAACCCGAGGCCGCGTCGTTGCTCGAGATGATCGAGATATCGAGATCGGGCATCTGGCTCATTCGCAGCGGCGTGTAGCCGTCGAAGTTGCTGACCTGAAGCGCGCCGTTTTCCAGCGGCGCCTTCTCGAACAGCGCAAGCGACATGCCCCACAGTGTCGAACCCTCGATCTGGGACCTGACGCCGTCGGGATTGACGACGGTGCCGAGGTCCATGGCCAGCGTCAGCCGGTTGACCTTGAACGCGCCGCTCGAAGGATTGACCTCGACCTGGGCGGCGCAGGCCGTCCAGGTGGCGGTGGCGCGTTCCTGCGAACTCACGCAGGCCACACCGATGCCGCTGTTCTTGGGCAGCGCCGTGGCGCCGTAACCTGAGCGGCCGACGGCGGTGCGCAACGCATTGGCGAGCCTCTTGGCGCCACCAGCGTTGGCGCCAGCGCCGTCAAGCAGGGCGAGTCGGAAGTCGACCGGGTCCTTGCCGGCGGCATGGGCGAGTTCGTCGATCATGCTTTCGACCGCCCAGAAGGTCCAACCCGGCGCCACCGAGCGGAGCTGCCCGGACGGCGTCGCTTTCTGCGCCAGCTCGTTCAGCACGGCGCGGACCTTGTGGTTGGGCACGGTGTACCAGAAGTCCGCCCCGTTCACGGTGAAGCCGTCGAGCGAGCCCTTCTTGTCGACCGAGGGCGTGAGGAACGCCGGGATGCCCCAGCGTGCCGTCGGCCAGGCGCAGACCACGTCGTGCTGCAGGCCCACCAGCATGCCGTTGGCATCCAATCCGGCCTTCACCTTCTGGTAGGTAAGCGGCCGGGTGAAATCCATCGCCATGTCGTCTTCACGGCCATAGATCAGCTTGACCGGCTTACCGACCGCCTTCGACGCCAGCACGGCCGGGATCACCATGTCGGCATCGAGCCGGCGACCGAAGCCGCCGCCCAAGAAGTACTGGTGCAGCACGACGTTCTTGGGATCGATGCCAAGCGCGCCGGCGGCGATACCGCCGGTGCGGCTGGCGAACTGGTTGCCGGTGTGGATGTGCCACACGCCGTCCTTCTCGTAGGCCAGCGCGTTCATCGGCTCCAAGGGCGCATGGATGTTGATGGAGGTGAGATATTCCGCCTCCAACACTTTGGCCGCCCCGCCGATCGCGGCGGCGGGATCGCCGGCGCTGACGAAGAGCTGGCCTGCAGCGTCGTCCTTCTGCAGCTTCTTGGCCTCGTCGATCAGCGTCTGGTCGGAGACGTTGGCGTAGGGACCCTTGTCATAGGTGACCTTGAGCGCCGCCGCAGCCGCCTTGGCGCCTTCGTAGGTCGAAGCGACCGCCACCACCCAGCCCGAGGTCGTCGCGGTCTTGTCGTCGAGCGTGACGGCCTTGACGAAGCCCTTGACCTTCTTGGCGTCGCTCTCGTCGACTGCCTTCACCGTCGCGCCATAGCGCACCGGCGGCACCACCGGCTTGCCGTAGAGCATGCCGGCCACCGCGGCATCGATGCCGTACTTGGCCTTGCCGTTGGTCTTGGGCGGGATGTCGGTCTGCGGCACCGACTGGCCGATCAGCGAATACTGGTCGGGCGTCTTGAGCTTGATCGCCTTGAGCTGGTCGGGCGTCCATACCTTGCTCGCCTTGCCGTCGCTGACGATCTTGGCGTAGCTCACCTTCTTGCCGGTCTTTGAGTGGATGACCTGGCTGTTGGCCGCCCGGCATTCCGCCACCGGCACGCCCATCATCGCAGCACCCGCCTCGATCAGGGTGATGCGGCCCGCGGCGCCCGCCCGACTCATCGGATCGAAGTTCATGCGGACGCTCCAGCTGCCACCGGTGATCAGCGCGCCCAGCACGGGATCAACGTATTTCGGGTCGTTGTCGACCAGTTGGACGCTGACCGTCCGCCAGTCGGCCTCGAGTTCGTCCGCCACGATCTGCGCCATGGCGCTCGACACGTGCTGGCCCATCTCGGCCTTGCCAACCATCACCGTGACCTTGCCGTCCGGCGCCATCGAATACCAGATGGTCGGATCGAAGGTGCCGGCAGCGAAGGCGTCACCGACGCCGCCGACCGCGGCATAGCCGAAGGCGAGGCCCGCGGCCGATGTGCCGACCAGGAAAGCCCGTCGCTTGAGATCAGACGGAAAAGAGATGCGATCTATTTTGGTCATGGCTCAGCTCCCCGACTTGGCGCGCATATCGGCGGCAGCGCGCACGATGGCCTTCTGGATGCGGCCGTAGGTCATGCAGCGGCAGAGATTGCCGTCCATGTGGGCGACGATCTCGGCCTTGGTCGGATCGGGATTCTTCGACAACAGCGAAGCGGCCTGCATGATCTGGCCGGACTGGCAGTAGCCGCATTGCGGCACCTGCTCGACTTCCCAGGCAACCTGCAGGGCGTGCGGCTTGCCGCCGTTCAGCCCCTCGATGGTGGTGACCTTCTTGCCAACCGCGTCCTTGGCTGCGGTCTGGCAGGAGCGCACCGCGACACCGTCGAGATGCACGGTGCAGGCGCCACAGAGGCCGGCGCCGCAGCCGAACTTGGTGCCGGTCATCTGCAGATGCTCGCGAATGACCCAAAGCAGCGGCGTGTCGTCGGCCGTATCGACCTGACGCGCCTGACCGTTGATGGTGAGCGTGATCATGTTTCCTCCGTGACTGATGCAGGTGTCGTGGCGACAACAGACCGGGAGTTCGCGGAGCAGAGCTCGGCGCGCGAGAAGGACGTTGCGCTCATCGGCCAACGCTTCACGGCTTCCTCCCGGATGCCATGCGCACTCTTTAAGGTGCGCATTTACTTTTGCTTCTATTTGAAGGTGATCTTGTCCCTCGACTTTCGCGGCCGTCAAGGATCGTTATTCCATATCTAGAAATCGTGAAGTGACCGCAGTGGCGATGAACCGAATTGCCTTCGAGGTTACCGATTCGTAAGTGCGTGTTAGGCTGTTGGAGTAAGGTCAGCCCGAGAGGAAGACTTCGCATGAAAAGATCGTCTATGGCGGCGTGTCTGGTAGCGGCCTGCCTGCTCGGCGGGGCGGCAGCGCTCGGCCAGGAGGCGCGGGACATCAAGAAGATGGCTCTGCGCGGCGTGGAGACGTTCATTACGGTGCATTTGAATTACACCAAGCTTCCCGCTGCGCTCGCCTGCGAGGAGGGTCCGCCGGTCAAGATCGAGATCGTGACGCCGCCGAAGAACGGCACCCTGGCCTTCCGTTCGGCTGCCGAAAAAACGCCGGACTGCGCGCAGCGGGTTGTCGGCACCGGCATCTACTACACTTCCAAGCCCGGCTTCGTCGGCACCGACACCTTCTCCTACAATGCCAAGGGCGACGGGGTGGCTCCGAAGCTGGTCGGCACCGTAGCCGGCGTTCGCAATGTCACCGTCGAGGTCGAGAGTCCCTGACTCATTGTGCAATTTGTTTAGCGGATCAATCCACTACAAGGCCGTGCTACGCTCGACCGGTAGTTGAGATGGGACGAGAGCAATGGCTGTCTACCTGGTCACATACGACGTCGTCGATCCGGCGACGGATCAAACCGCCGTGGCAGCGGCACTGGAAGAAAACCACGTCGACAGTTGCCACATGCAGTCTTCCGGCTGGCTGATTGAAACCGAAAAGCGGTCCAGCGAGATCAAAGCGGATCTGGCGGCATGTCTCAGTCGGAAAGATCGCCTCTTTGTGATGCGCCTCATGACCCGCGTCTCTGCCCACAATCTCGATGACGATGGGATCAATTGGCTCAAGGGCAAGAAAATCCAGGTCGTCTGAAGGCCAGATAATCACTGTCTGCGCGCATTCGAATGCGCTTAGGCAATCTCAAATTTGTCCCGGTAGGTTTCCTTGTAACCCAGAGCCGCGAGGAACGAGACGAGCGCGGCAGCCATGATCATGTAGGCCGGACTGAGATCGTCGCCCGTGCGGTCGACCAGCCACGTCGCCACCAGCGGACTGCAACCGCCGATAAGGCCCATGGGGACGTTGTAGCCGACCGCCACCGCCGTGCAGCGCACTTGCGGCGGCACGGCCTCGGCCATGGCGGCCGCCAAGGGACCGCCATACATCCCGACGGCCACGACTAAGCCCATCTGCCCCAGCAGGACCACCAGCAGATCGTCGTGGTGCATCAGCCAGAAAAACGGCACGGCGCCGACGAACCCGATGGACGTGCCCGCCAGCAGCAGCGGCCGGCGGCCGATCCGGTCGGATAGCCAGCTCGCACCGCACATGACCGGAATAATCACCACCATGCTGATGGTGTTGATGGCGAGCGCATGTGCCGGCGAGATGCCGTCGGCGAGTTGCAGCCAGCTCGCGATGTAGACGAACGAAATATAGAAAAGGACGGCGAGGAAGACCGCGAACCCCGCGAGCCGGGCCACTGCCGGTCGATGGTCGCGGACCGTCTCGACAAGGGGAGACCGCACGACGGCCGTCCTCGCTTTCAGCTCCTCCTGGATCTGGCGGCGCAGGACGAAGCCCGCGAGGCCGACCAGCAATCCCACCAGGAACGGGATTCGCCAGCCCCACGCCTCCAGCGCCGCCGGCGACATCATCGAGGCCAGGACCGCGCCGCTCGCCGAGCCGAGCAGGATACCGACCGTAGTGCCGGCGCAGACGATCGCGCCGAACAGGCCGCGCCGGCCGGGTGGTGCATGCTCGACCACGAACACGATCGACGTCGTGTATTCGCCGCCGACCGAGAGGCCCTGGATCATGCGCAGCAAGGTAAGCAGGATCGGCGCCGCCACGCCGAGAACCTGATAACCCGGCAGGGCGCCGACCAGGAAAGTCGGAACAGCCATCGCCATCACCGAGAAGGTCAGCGCTGCGCGCCGCCCGAAACGATCGCCGACATACCCGACGACCGCCCCGCCGATCGGCCGCATCAGGAAGCCTATGGCGAAGATGCCGAAGGCAGCGAGGATCTGGGCGATCGGGCTTTCGTGCGGGAAGAACGTCCGGCCGATTGCCGCGGCGAAGTAGCCGTAGATCGCGAAATCGTACCACTCCAGAATGTTGCCGATGGCGCCGGCGGCGATGATCCTCTTGGTCTGGCTGCGGCCCATTCGATCTCGTCCTCGCAACACGTGAAAGACGCGCCGCAATCAGTTTGAATTCGGCTTGTGCATCAGGTGCTGATGCCCTTGATCGGCGCCCAGATAGCCGCGCAACTCGGCATAACGATGAAGCTGCTGCGGCTGAAGGATCGCGGCGGTCGAGAGATGATATTTCAGATGGGCGCTGCGCAGCCTGGCTTGAACCTCGCCGATCGCCGTCGTCGCGGCCTGCAATGTGTCCGGTGTCGCCGTACGGTCGGCAAACAGGCGGTCCAGTACCGCTTCCTGCGCGATCAGGTTTTCTCCGATCGGGATCGTCTCGGCCTTCATGGCGTCGAACAGACCCTTGATGGCCGCTCGTTGATCGGCCGAAAGATCCAACTGATCGGCGAGTTCCAACAGATGGCTGGGACCAGGATATCCATTCAGCTCCGCCGCCAGGGCGAGGCCCATGCCGCGTCCGGCCTTCAGATCGGCAATCTGCTGGTCGGAAAGCGCCTTGATCGGGCGCGCCTGCATCCCCGCATAGGGCTGGGCAGTCTGCGCGGAAGCGTTTGCCATCAGGAACATGAGGGCGATGGTGGCGAGAATGCTGGTTTTCATGGACCTCTTCCGCTTGTGTCGATCTGCGCCACTATGCCCACGAGCCACTGGAGAAACCACGTCCGAGGGGGCCGTAGGCAGAGTGAGATAGGCCTCATTCCTGCACGCACGGCGTGTTAAATGACGCCTTCGTCACTTCGCGCTGGGGAGAAAAAGCCGTCGGTGCCAAGCATTGTCTTGACGGCAGGGCCCGAGATGCGTTGGACTGCCGCCCGCTTGGCCGAGACCGCAAAAAGTTCCGGCCGG
>PLYQ01000343.1 GCA_003153415.1 Rhodospirillales bacterium
GCACAGTTGGTCGCCAATCGAGCGTCGACTCAAAACGCAATTGCCGAGCTTCTGAAGAGTGGCGCGACAACCGTCGTCGACCTCGCCGTGGCCTATGACGGTTGGCTCGACTTGCTGGCAGACACAGGCATCCGCGCCATCGCGGCACCAATGTATCGCGATGCAAAGTGGACCGTGCCGACTGGACATCGGTTGGACTACGACTGGAACCTTGAGAAAGGGCGGCGCGACTTTGCGAACGCTCTCGAAGTCGTCGACCGGGCAGCGCGTCATCCCTCGGGGCGGCTTGGGGGCATGGTTGCTCCAATGCAAGTAGACTCCTGCAGTCTCGAGTTGCTGCGCGACAGCCTCGCCGCAGCCCGTCAACGCGGTCTCAAGATGACAGTGCACTGCTCGCAGCACATACCGGAGTTCCAGGAGATGGTCCGACAGCACGGTGTGACGCCGGTGCAGTGGCTTCATCAAAGCGGCTTGCTAGGCCGAGATACGCTGCTGGGGCATGCGATCTTCCTTGATCACCATTCTTTGGTGCAATGGTGGACCCGCCTCGATCTCGAGATTCTTGCCGAAACAGGCACCTCCATCGCTCATTGTCCGGTCGTATTATCCCGCTACGGACAGATGATGGAGGACGTCGGCAGCTATATCCGCAAGGGCGTCAACGTCGCCATCGGCACCGATACCGAGCCGCAGAACATGGCCGAGGAGGTCCGCATGGCCTCGACCCTCGGGCGCGCTGCTGCCCGGAGTGTGCGGGGTGTTTGGCTGTCGGAGCTGTTCCATGCGGCCACGATTGGCGGCGCGACTGCGTTGGGCCGCGAGGACCTTGGCCGGCTTGCGGTTGGCGCCAAGGCCGATTTGGTGTTGCTCGACCTCGACGCGCCGGGAATGCGGCCGGTGCGCGACCCGCTTCGAAGTTTCATCTTTAGCGCTGCCGACCGCGCCGTCCATCACGTTTTCGTCGACGGGCGGCAGGTCGTGAATGATGGACAGGTGCTGACCATCGACCGGAGCAGTCTTTCGGCATCTCTACAGCAGTCGCAGCAGGCCTTCATTCGAAATGCGCCTTATGTCGACTTCCGTGGCCGTACAGCCGACGAAATCTCTCCGCTGAGCCTCAGGGTCGAAGGTAGAAATTGAAGCGCCGGCCTTCTGGCTTGCCCCCCGAAGCGGCACCGGTTCGAAAGTTAGAGTCCGGCCGCGCTAGGCGGTCGCACCCGGCGAGTGTCCGACGCGCTGGTAGCCAATAGTCGTGAGGCCCAAGCCGGTCCTACTCTGTTCGACGAGATCGAGCTGCCTCAGTCGCTCGACGTCGCGGTCGCGCAGACTTCTGGGATTCGCCATGCCGTGTGCGATCTGGCGCAGAGTAGCTTCTTCATCGGGGCTGAGCGAGACGAGTAGACCACGTTCCATGGGCAACCTCCTTACTCGGTCAATGAAGCTAGAGTGCCGCTGGTCACGGACGCAAGAAGGCGACGCAGTTCTCGGTGCATATCCCACTCCAATCGTAGAGTGCCGGGCGGGCCTCTAGATTTGGTAAGACGGAACCACGAACGGCTACCCCAAATAGAGCCGTCAATCAGGTCTGGAACGCTTGGCACCAGCGCTCGCGATACCACGCCTGGCATCCCCGGCCAGGAGGCACATCAACGATCTTCTCTAACTGTCGCGCAATAAGTTCACAGCCTCATATGACTAACGGGGTCTCCGGACCGCCTTCGGAGGTACCGACTGCCGTGGCCGGGCGTCGCAGCTTCAGCGAGGCAGAGAAGCAGCGCATCGTCGACGAGGCGTGCCAGTTGGGTGTGACGGTCTCGCAGATCGCGCGGCGCTAACAGCGCACAAGAGCCAACGCTGATGAAGCGATTCGTCAGTGGCGCGAGCCCGCAGCCGTTTCAAGTTTGATGTCGAACGACAGGAAGCGATCGAACAGCGGGGTCTTGCGGTAAAAGTGTGATGTCTCGAAACGGCGCCCGGTAATTTCTTCTCGGCGATACTCCAGCAGACCAAACCACCATAGCGGCCGCAAGACCCTTGCTTCCATCATGCTGGTTCCGGAGTCCCACTGTGTCTCCACCACGCCATCAATGGGGATCGTACACATGCGGGTCAGGCGATCGCTCGACTGCCAATCATTTGCGGAAGCCGACAACGACCAGAGCAGAATGCCAATGTCACCTTGTGGCCATCCTTCATGGAGGCCCCGACCGAGATAATTGAGGTCGATGCCCCACATTACGGTATGGAACAGGAGGACCTGCAGGGCCTGTCGATCGGGATCCTCAAGGACACTTGCCGTCCCACCGGCGTGATCTTCAGGTGGCCCTTGTATTGCCGCACCAATCGAATTGACTCGGCCACATGGCGGACAAAGTACAGCGGCAGGAAGTCCGGCTCATTGATCACTTTGTGCAACCGGAAGGCATCTGCCTTGTCAAAGTCCGGCCAGGTGAAGAGATCGATCATGTCGGCCACGACGCCGCGGGTGAGATTGCCGGTTGTCGTCAGCTTCAGTCCGGAACCGACGGACGCCGAGTGCAGGAGAATCAGGGTGTTCCGTGCAACGTCCGACTGCCCGATTTCATCAAGTGAGAAGTCAGGGGCCAGCATGATCACACTCGCCCTGGACGACGGCGGCCTTCGAAGCGCCGCGAAGCTATCTTGATCCAGCAGGGTCCAGGCAGGCACGGTCCCGCCAAGCGAGTTCCTGACGGATGGGTTCTGCAGCATGCCGGGCGCTACCACAGTGTCGGCCTCACGGAGATCGCGCCCGAGCCGTGACTGAGGTGGCGGCGAGCCATTCATTTAACTTGGACCAGCGTCGACGTCCGGAAACGTTCTTCACCGCAATGGCGACGGCTTTCTTCTGTCCCACGAGAACGACCAGCCGCTTCCCGCGGGTGACACCGGTATAAAGGAGGTTTCGCTGCAGCATGGCGTAATGCTGGGTGAGGACGGGAATCACCACGGCAGGGTATTCCGAGCCCTGGCTCTTGTGAATCGTCACGGCATAAGCCGGCACCAGCGTGTCCAGCTCGCCAAAGCCGTAGGTGACGGCGCGGCCGTCGAAGCTGGCAATTAGCTCGCCGGCATCCGGGTCGACATCGTCGACGTAGCCGATGTCGCCGTTGTAGACCTCCTTGTCGTAGTCGTTCTCGATCTGCATGACCTTGTCGCCGGGCGCAAAGGTCCAGCCGAAGCGCTCTACCTTGCGTTCTCCGGCCGGGTTCAAGGCCTTCTGCAGTTCTATGTTGAGCGAGCGGGCGCCAACACCGCCGCGGTTCATCGGGCACAACACCTGGATGTCGCGGATGGGATCTAAGCCGAAGCGCGCCGGGATCCGCGTTTTGACCAGTTCGATGATCCGCGGCACGGCGGTTTCGGGATCATCGGCCTGGACGAAGTAGAAGTCGCTTTCTCCTTCAGGCTTCGCAAGATCCGGCATCGAGCCCTGGTTGATCCTGTGCGCGCTGGAAATGATCCGGCTCTTAGCGGCCTGCCGGAACACCTCGGTCAGTCGTACGACCGGCACTGCGCCGGAGGAGATTACATCGGCCAGGACCTGACCCGGCCCGACGGACGGCAGCTGATCGATGTCGCCCACGATCAGCAGCGCGGCATTGTCAGGAACGGCCCTCATCAGCGCCTGCATCAGCATGATGTCGACCATCGAGGTCTCGTCGATGACCAGCAGATCGCAGTCGAGCGGGTTGTCGGTGTTGCGTTTGAAGCCACCGCCCTTCGGGTCGACCTCGAGCAGCCGATGAATGGTCTTGGCCTCAAACCCCGTTGCCTCGGTCATACGCTTGGCGGCCCGGCCGGTGGGCGCGCAGAGCAGCAGGTTGACGCCCTTTGCTGCCAGAATACGCAGGATCGAGTTTACGATTGTCGTCTTGCCCACTCCCGGTCCGCCAGTGATGACCAGGACCTTCGAAAGCAACGATAGTCGGATCGCAGCGATCTGGCTCTCAGCCATTGAAAGCCCGGTTTTCTGTTCGACCCAGGGCAAGGCCTTTACTGGATCTATGAAGGGCCAGGGGAGCATGGCGTTGACCAGGCATGTTATTCGCTCGGCGATAACCTTTTCGGCTCGATACAGGCCGGCAAGAAACACGCACGCCGTCTCGCCAACGGTGGCCGCGATCACCGTTCCCTCGGCCAGTTCCAGATCGAGCGCGGTCTGGATAAGTTCCTTTGAAACTTCCAGCAACACCACGGCGAGCGGCCCGAGTTCCTCGGTTGGCAAGCCGCAGTGGCCATCGTCCATGGCCTCGGTCAAGGCATAGGAGATCCCGGCGCGAATCCGGATCATCGCGGTCTTCTCGATTCCGAGCTTCATGGCGATCGCGTCGGCGGTCTTGAAGCCGATGCCGCGGATGTCGCGTGCCAGGCGGTACGGGTTCTCGGTCATGACCTGGACGGCATCCGAACCGTACGTCTTGAAAATGCGAACGGCTCTGGCCGTTCCAATGCCGTGGCTATGCAGGAACACCATGATCTCCCGCACGATCTTCTGCTCGGCCCAGGCGTCGGTAATGCGCTTGGCACGGACGGCGCCGATGCCGGTTACCTCTCGCAGCCGGTCCGGCTCAGCCTCAATGATATCGAACACCTTCTCGCCGAACGCCTTCACCATCTTCTTGGCGTAGACCGG
>PLYQ01000009.1:0-148 GCA_003153415.1 Rhodospirillales bacterium
ACCGACGATCCGGTCGAGCGCCGCGTCTCGACCGTCGGCCAGGTGCTGCCGCATATCGAGATCAAGATCGTCGACCCAAGTGGGCTAGCCGTCGCGCGCGGCGAGACAGGTGAATTCTGCACCCGCGGCTATTCGGTGATGAAGGGCT
>PLYQ01000009.1:175-7815 GCA_003153415.1 Rhodospirillales bacterium
AGATCGAGGAGTTCCTCTACCGCCACCCCAAGATCCAGGACGTCCAGGTGATCGGCGTGCCCGATCCCAAGTACGGTGAGGAGATCTGCGCCTGGATCAAGCTGCACGCCGGCCAGAGCGCCACGGCCGAGGAGATCCGCGAGTTCTGCAAGGGCCAGATCGCCCACTACAAGATCCCGCGCTACATCGAGTTCGTGCCCGAGTTCCCGATGACCATCACCGGCAAGATCCAGAAGTTCGTCATGCGCGACCAGACCATCGTCAAGCTCGGGCTCAAGGCGCAGAAGACGGCATAGTCTTCTTGCCGGACCGCGGGCCTCCGGCCCGCTCAAGTATCTTCTTCCTTCCCGTCGCAGAGCCCGCGAAGGGGAGGTGCCCTCGTCTTACGAGGGCGGAGGGGTGAGGAGCCGAACTACGTGTCGCGCGGGTCGAGACGGCGTTCGATACGGATCAGGCGCTCGCTCGGGCTGTCGGTTGCAAGCTGCTGTTGGGCGTCGGCGGCCGCCAAGTAACCGAGATGCTGGATGATCGAGGCCTGACCGCCCTCGAGTTTCGTAAGCCGCCCTTTGATTTCCCCAAGCGATCCCTGGACGTCGGAGAGCTCAGCCCGAATCGCGCGAAGCTGCGCCGGGACAAGACTTTCCGAACTGTCGGTCATGTTTCTCTTGTAGCACATGGCCCAGTCTTCACGGATCGACAAAGCGAACGAGGCGGATGCTTGTCGGTTCATTGAACGGAGGCTTAGGCCAAGCGAGCGCAACGACCTGGCCATCCGGCGCGACCACCGCATCGCTGTAAATTCCAGGCGGGCTCCGCCAGCGCACCGCGCCGTCGCGGCCGATCCTCTCGACGTGGTCGGTGCGGTCGGCCACGAAGCCGTCATGGTGCTTGTCGAGCGTGACCGTCTTGCCCTCCGGCAGATCGGCGAGGGCGGCGACTTTGTCGTCGGCGATCTGCTTGCGTGACAGGCCCCGACCGTCGCGGTCATAGGCGTCGAGAGTGCGCGCGATTGGACCCGCTTCCTGGGACTCGTCGAGCAGCACGAGCCAGCTGCCGTCGACGCGCAGACCGACATCGATCACGCGGTTGGGAAAGCCGGGGCCCGGCCCGCACTGCCAGACGAGCGTGCCGTCCAGGGTGAACTTTCCCAGCCACCACGCCTCGGGCCCCAGCCCGAAGCCACCCGCCAGCATCACGCCATCGTCGGGTGTGGGCACAAAGCGCTCGATGGCGAAGCGGTTGGTGTTGTCCGGCGATGGGACCGGCGCGCGCACCAGGCTCTGGTGTCGACCCGTCCCGTCGGCGGCGAGGCGAAACCATCGCGCCCTCACGCTGTCGGGCAAGTAGGCCCCGGAAAACACCACGATGTCGCCCGACTGGGCGACGGCGATGGCGAGCCCCTCGGTCGGCCAGCCTTCGTACTTGCCGGAAGGGCCTTGCTGCAGGCGAAGCGGTGCCACACGAAACTTCTAACGGCCGTCGCGATCGAACGCGAACACCTCGAGCTGCAGGGCCTCCTCGCTGGCTGAGCTGCGATGTTCGGCGAGCACGACGGCGATCGTGCCGTCGGCTGCCACGGCCACGCGCGGGCCGTCGGAAATGGACATCACGCCAAAGCCCGCTTCCATCTTGAGCTCGACATCGAGGGTGATGCGTGGCGCGGGCTGGGCGTGGGCGGCGGGGATGCTGCTGCACGCCAGCGACAGGGCGAGGAGGAAGGATCGCATTGCTCCGAGTGTACGCCCAAAGCCGCGTCGGGACAGGGTGCGCGTCATAGCCCTCGTTGAACCACGTGCGCCTGTCACCATGCGAAAATTCCTCGCCTACCGCGGCCCGCCAGGCAAGCCGTCGTCAAGACCGACCTTGGAGAATCCGCTATCATGCCGGCAGAGGGAGCACGCCACATGATCAAACGGTTCCACGTTCTGTATGTCGGCCAGATCGATCTCGACAACGTCGGTCTCAACGGAACGCCGGCCAACGACCGCCGCTATTCCAACCAGCGGCTGAGCGAGGTCTTCGAGACCACGCGCGACGTGGCGCGACTGATGGACGAGCACGGCTACCACGCGCTGTGGACGGCGGAGCATCACTTCCAGCGCGAGGGCTACGAATGCCTGCCCAACCTGGTGCAGCTCAACCTCTGGCTTGCGACGCAAACCAAGCGCCTGAAGTTCGGCTGCGCCTTCAACGTCCTGCCGATGTGGCATCCCATCCGCCTGGCTGAGGACTACGCGATGGCCGACATCGTGACCGACGGCCGGGTGATCATGGGTGTCGGCCGCGGCTATCACAGTCGCGAGGTCGAAACCTTCGGCGCGCCGCTGATCGATGCCGAGGCCAACCGCGAATATTTCGAGGAGCAGCTTCAGCTCCTGCTGAAGTGCTTCAACGAGGAGGCCTTCCACCACAAGGGCAAGTACTTCGAATGCCCGCCGCCCGTGCCCTACCGCGGCTATCAGATGAAGGAAATCACCATGGTGCCGCGGCCCAAGCACCTGCCGGTCGATATNNTGGATGCCGATCGCCAGCGGCCGGACCATCGACATGATGGCGCAGTACGGACTGAAGGCCATGGTCGACCTGAACGGCGAGAAGATCCTCGACGACTCTGTGCGCGCCTATCAGGCCGCCTGTGCCAAACACGGTAGGCAAAAGCAACTCGGCGAGGACATGATCTGGGGCGCCGGCCTCTATCTCGCCGGCAGCCAGGAAGAGGCGATCCGCCGTGTCGAGCCGGCGCACGACGAGCGCTACAAGTGGTTCGCGCCGTTCGGCTTCGTGCGCTATGCCGACGAGCAGGGTCGCACCTGGGGCACGCCGGGCGCGCCGACGTCGATCCCGTCGATCCGCGACGGCGTGAAGCAAAAGGCGTGGTTCTGCGGCACGCCGGCCGAGGTCATCGAGGGCATCA
Organism: Rhodospirillales bacterium; assembly: GCA_003153415.1. GTDB lineage: Bacteria > Pseudomonadota > Alphaproteobacteria > Reyranellales > Reyranellaceae > Reyranella. The sequence continues at coordinate 3,090 of PLYQ01000009.1, forward strand.
AGTCGATCGAGGCCAAGTACGCGGGGCTCGAGGACTTCATGATCCACTGGGCCGAAGGATTGTCCGCCGCCGAGTTCAAGGAGCAGCTGCGCTGGTTCGCGAAGGACGTCATGCCGGCCTTCAAGGGCGCGAAGATGGCTGCCGAATGAAATTCGGAGTCACCGTCGTCCCGCGGGTGACGGACTGGAAGCTGTTCGTCGACCTCGAGACGATGGGTTACGACTGCGCCTGGGCCGCCGATTCGCAGATGCTCTATTCGGATGCCTACGCCGTGCTGGCGCTGGCGGCGGCCAACACCTCGCGCATCAGGATGGGCACCGGCGTGGCGGTGGCGCCGGTGCGTCTGGCGCCCGTCACCGCGCATTCGATTGCCACCATCAACCGGCTGGCGCCCGGCCGCGTCTTCCTAGGCATCGGCACCGGCCACACCGCGATGCGCGTCATGGCCAAGGCCCCCATGAAGGCCGGCCGGTTTCGCGAGTATCTCCGCGTGTTGCGCGCCCTGCTGCATGGCGAGGAGGTCGACTATGCGCTGGACGGCGAGGGCCCCGAAGATCGCAAGAGCATCCGCTTCCTCCATCCCGACCGGGGCTTCATCGACGTCGAGCGTCCCGTGCCGATCTATGTCGCGGCCGACGGGCCGCTGGCGCTGAAGGCGGCCGGCGCCTACGGCGACGGGCGGGTGTGTTCGCACAACCAGACGCGGTCGCGGCTGCAGAAAAGCCTGGAGACGATGCGCGATGGTGCGGCCGCCGTCGGCCGTACGATGCCCGCCGACTTCCACACCGCGGCGCTCAGCTACTCGTGCGTCCTGCAGCCTGGCGAAAGCATGACCTCCGACCGTGTGATCGACGAGATCGGCCCGATGGCTGCTGCGACGCTGCACTACTGGTGGGAGCTCTACCGCATGGACGGCGACACCAGCACGGTCGCCCAGCGCTGCCGCAACCTGTGGGACGAGTATCTCGCCTTCACCGAGAAGATGGAGACGCCGTACGCCCGGCGCCATCAGCAGGTCCATCTCGGCCATTGCGCCTTCCTGCCGCCCGAGGAACGCCGCTTCATCACCGAGGACCTGATCCGCGCCACCGGCGGGCTGGTCGGCACGCCCGACGAGATCATCGCCATGCTGCGCGAGCGCGAAGCGATGGGCCTGAACGAGATCACGCTGCTGCCGGCCATGGAGACGGCGCGGCGCAATCTCGGCGACTTCGCCGAGAAGGTGATCGCGCGCTACTGAGGTTTGCCGAGAATACGCTGCCGAGACGCAGCGATCATTGCCGCGGCCTTTTCCGGATCGAACCCCGCCAGCACACCCGCCCGCATGCGGATCTCGCCGTCGACGATGACCGTATCGATGTCGCGTGGACTGGTCTGCAGAAGGACATGCGCGCAGGGGTCATCGGCAATTGAATCGCCGAACAGACCCTTCTTGACCAGCACGATGTCGGCGCGCTTGCCGGGCGTCAGCGAGCCAATCCGGTTGTCGAGACCCAGTACGCGCGCCGCGCCGATGGTCGCGGTTTCGATCAGCTTGCGCGGTGTCAGCAGCGGCATGCCGGGCCGCACGGCCGGCCGGCGGCCGATCACCGTCGAGAAGTTGCGCTCCATGGCGCCGTCGAGAAAGCCCTGGACGTTGAACATCACCCTGAGCTGACCCAGCGTATCGGAGGCGATCGAGCAGGGGATGTCGCAGCCGAACACCACGTTGACGCCGCGATCGGTGGCGCGGCGCACGATGTCGGCCGGCGTGCCTTGCGTGTCGGCGGTTGGTGTGAAGCAGATCGGCATGCCGGCCTCGGCCATCAGTTCGAGCTCGGCATTGGTGATCAGGTTGCCGTGGATCACCAGAAAATCCGGCCCGAGCAGGCCCTGCGCATGCAAGCGCTCGATCGTGCCGGTCTCGTTGACGTGAATGCAGCTCGGCGCCTTGAGCGCGCGCGCGAAGGCGAGTTGCTTTGCCAGCTCCGGCGCGCCGATCGACTCGACGCCGAAGCCGATGGTCGTGAGGCCTGCAGGATCGTGGAAGCGATCGTAGACTCGCCGCGCGTCGTCGTAGCGGGCAGCCTTCGGAAACTCATCAGGCTGGGCGCTCATGAAGGAATAGGTGAACAGGTGGCGGATGCCCGTCGCCTTCAGCGCTTCGATCGAGGCTGGCGCGTAGTCGGGGCTGCGGATGTTGTGGCAATAGTCGACGACGGTGGTAGTGCCGTAGGATAGCATCTCGAAGCCGCCGACCCAGGCTGCATTGAAGTTGTCTTCGGCGCTGAAGTGCCGCCGCAAGGGCAGGAGTGCCGTGTTGTAGGTGCCGTGCCACAGGTCGGGCACATAGCCGCGCAGGACCGTCTGCCAGAGACAGGTGTGGGCATCGATGATGCCGGGCAGGGCGATCATGCCCGATCCGTCGATCGGCTCCGCGCCCGCGGCGTCGAGCGAAGGCCCGACCGCCAGGATCGCGCCGTCCTCGATTAGAATATCGGCCGAAGGAAAGTCACCCAATGCCACGTCCATGGTGACGATGTCCGCGCCTCGGATGATCATTCTCTTGGGCATCACCGGCCTCCCCGGAACCGTTTTGTCTCAAGTCCCTCTCCCGCTGGCGGGGAGAGGAGAATGAAGGCTTTAGGCGAGCTTCATCTCCCGGTAGCCGTCCGCCGCCACCGCGTCGCAACGCGCGCGGTAGGCCGGCGCGCTGCCGCTGTAGCGGGCGACGATGCGGGTGTTCTTGCCCTCGATGTTGCGGTTGATGCCGGTCATCCAGGAATCGATCTCGTTGGAGAGCAGGCCCTCGCCCAGGGCCCTGACGTGGTCGGTCCACGACGCCACGCCGGCCGATGTGGCCTCGATCCTCGAGAGCTGGTGGTCGCGGGTATGGCGGATCAGGCCGGTCACCCATTCGACGTTGTATTCGATCGAACGCGGGATGTTGCCCAGCGCCGTGTGCGGGCCCATCAGCATCATCATGTTAGGGAAGCCTTCGACCATCACGCCGAGATAGGTCTTGGGTCCGCCCTTCCATTTGTCCTTCAGCTTGAGCCCATCCGCGCCGCGGATATCGATGCGGTCGAAGCTGCCGGTGATGGCGTCGAAGCCCGTAGCGTAGATGATGATGTCGAACTCGTACTCGGCATTGCTGGTCTTGATGCCCGTCGGCGTGATGGCCTCGATCGGTGTTTCGTTGATGTCGACGAGTTTCACGTTGGGCTGGTTATAGACCTCGTAATATTTGGTCTCGAGCGGCACGCGGCGGGTGCCGAAGCCGTGGTTCTTGGGGATCAGCTTTTCGGCGACCGCCTGGTCCTTCACGCGCCCGCGGATCTTGCGGGCGACGAAGTCGCTGATCAGGGCATTGGCCTTCCGGTCGACGAGTATGTCGCGGAAATTGCCCTGCCAGATGCCGAAGCCCTTGTCGCCATAGAGCTTCTCGAAGAAGGCCTCGCGCTCCTCGGGCGTGACTTCCGTCGTGGCGCGCGGGTCGGGCGTGTGCAGGAAGCAGGCGAAGGTTTCCAGGCAACGCTTGAACATCTCGGGATAGCCCGCCCGAATCTCGCGCATCTCCTGCTTGCTGATCTTGCCGTTATGCAGGGGCGCACACCAATTGGGCGTGCGCTGGAACACCGTGAGATGGCCCACCGTCTTGGCCACCTCCTGGATGGTCTGCACGCCGGTGGCGCCGGTGCCGACTACCGCCACACGCTTGCCCTCGAAGCTCACCGGCTCCTTAGGCCAGCGCGCGGTGTGGCAGGACTGGCCCTTGAAGGTCTCGACGCCGGCGATGCGTGGCATGGTCGGCGCCGAGAGGGGACCGATGGCGGTGACCAGGAAACGGGCGGAGTGCTTGCTGCCGTCTTCCAGCGTGACGTCCCAGCGCCGCGTCTTGTCCTGCCAGTACGCCGCGGTCACGCGGCTCATGAACTGGATATCGCGGCGCAGGTCGAACTTGTCGGCGACGTAATTGAGATAACGCTCGGTCTCGGGCTGAGGCGAGAAATGTTCGGTCCAATCCCATTCGTCGAGCAGTTCCTGCGAGAAAGAGTAGCCGTAGGAATAGCTTTCCGAATCGAAGCGCGCACCCGGGTAGCGGTTCCAGTACCAGGTNNAGGTGCCGCCGACGCCGGTGCCCGATTCGAAGACACGCACTTTGAGCCCGAGCTCGCGCAGCCGATAGAGCTGGTAGAGGCCCGAGATGCCCGCTCCGATGACGATGGCGTCGTAGTCCATCTACGCGTTCCTTCAGGACAGCAGTCGCTGCACGACTTCCAGCTGGATCTCCGCCGCCTCGACCATCGAGGCGATCGGCACCGATTCGTTCGCCGCGTGCCCTTGCGCGCCGGAGCCGGGACCGAAGTTGATGATCTCAATTTTGTCGTCGGCGTAATAGCGGCCATCGCTGACGCCGGTCGCATTGAGGAATTTCACCTTACGGCCGGTCTGTTTCTTCACGACGACTTCGAAGGCCGCGACAGTCTGTCCATTCTCGGGTGCTGCGAAGCCGTTGGTGCCGGTCAGGAACTCGACGCTGTACATGGTTTTCGGCTTGCCGACGCCGTCAACGACGCGCTTCAGCTCGGCAAAAGCGTCCTTTACCGTCTCGTTCGGCAGCAAACGCCTATCAATCTCGACCGTGCAGGCCGAGGGCACGACGTTGGTGTTGTGACCGCCATGGAACATGCCGATGTTCACGGTCGACTTCATGGCGCCGGATGTCCGCGTTGCCAGCGCCTTG
>PLYQ01000188.1 GCA_003153415.1 Rhodospirillales bacterium
CCGCCACTTCCGCCAGCATCAGCGCGGCGAGAGCACCTCGACCAATTCCATCGCGTCGATCTTCGCCTGGACGCAAGGCCTCAAGTATCGCGGCACTTTCGACGGCACGCCCGACGTCGTGAAGTTCGCCGACGCGCTCGAGAAGGTCTGTGTCGAGACGGTGGAAAGCGGCAAGATGACCAAGGATCTCGCGATCCTGATCGACAAGAACCAGCCGTTCCAGAACACCGAGGACTTCCTCGCCACGCTCGACGCCAACCTCAAGGCCAAGATGGCGAAATGGTAGTCGCCATTTGATCGTGGCGGGCGCCGACGGCTGCCGCACCGGCTGGGTCGTCTGCCGGCGCGCCACCGACGGCACGTTCGACATAAGAGTCGTGAAGGCCCTCGCAGATGCCTGCGAGGGCCTTTCCATTTTGGCCGTCGACATGCCGATCGGCCTCTGCGACACGCCCCGCCCCGGCCGGGCGTGCGAGCCCGCAGCGCGCGCATTGCTGCCGGGCAAGGCGAGCTCGGTGTTTCCGACGCCCTGCCGGCCGGCACTGGCCTGCACGACCCACGCCGAAGCCAACGCCACCAGCCGGAAGCTGGGCATGGGACTGAACCAGCAGACCTTCCATCTGTTTCCCAAGCTGCGCGAAGTGGACGCCCTGCTGCGCGGTCGACCCAGGATCAAGCGCATCGTTTATGAGGCGCATCCCGAACTCGCCTTCGCGCGCATGAACGGCGGCAAACCCGTGCTGAGCAAGAAGCGCCAGCCGGATGGCTTTGCCGAGAGGCGCAAGCTGCTGGCTCGGCACGGTTTCAGAACGAAGATCGAGCGGCTACCCGGCGCGGCACGGGATGACATCCTCGATGCCATCGCAGTATGCCGGACGGCGACGCTGATCGCAGAGGGCGAGGCAGCCCGTCTCGGCCCCGCCAAAGCGCGCGACCGCTACGGGCTGCCCATGAACATCTGGTACTAGCCGCCGGCGACTACGGGCCGGTCGAAGCGCGGATGGCCGCCGGACCACCTGAGACGCCGATCGTCTGGCCGGTATCGGAGAGCTTGCCGTCGCTGTTGCGGAACACCTGGATGTTCTGCTGGATCATGTTCTGCACCACCACCGTGGTGCCATCCTTCGAGAAGGCAGCGCCCTGCGACCACGCCCCAATCGGCGCGTCGCTGGTCTTGGTGAGCTTCGTGCCGTCGCGCCGGAACATCACGAGCATGCCGTTGGGCTTGTACTGCGGCGCGTCCTTCGGCCGGGTCGACCCGGCATGCATCACCGCCGCGACCCACCGGCCGTCAGGCGACATCATCATTCCTTCCAGCGACTCATAGCCGATGTCGACCTTGCCGACGATCTTGCCCGCAGGATCGTCAGCAAAATCGATCACCGTGAGCACGCCGTTGCCGCCCTTGGGATCGCCGCCGCAGCCCACCACGGCCGTCTTGCCATCGGGGCTAAACACGGCCGGATAGGGCCGCGGCGTGACGTCGAGCGTGCTGGCGACCGAGATCTGGTCGCCGCTGAGCTTCACGATGTCGACCTTGGCGTCAGCGTTGCGCGTGACCACGCCGGTGAGACCATCGGGCGACAGCGCGATATGACTTAACAGCGACGCTGCACCGACGAGCGGAACGGTTTTTACCAGGCGCACCTGCTTGCCGTCGATCGACAGGATCGAGATCGAGCCTGCCGATCGGTGGGCGACATAGGCGCGTTTGCCGTCCTTGGTGATCGAGATGCCGGCGGCGCCCGGTGCAGTGACGACCCGTCCCAGCACCTTGCGCTCCTTGAGATCGACGATGGTCACGCGGTCGTCCGGGATCAATTTTGTGCGGTCACCCGGATCGATCTGTGACGACGACGCGACCAGCGCCAGCGACTCGTCCGGCGTGATGGCAACCGACAGTGGCGGGCCGGCGACGCTGCCCGGCACGTCGACGACCGTGCCGACGACTTTCACAGGCAATACGCCGAGATCGAGGATGGTGATCGTGTCGGGCGGCGGATTGACGAGGTTGCGGGTCACGCCGTTCTCCTGGACCATCTTGTGGTCGTTAGAGGAAACGGCGATCTGAGCTTGTACTTGTAGAGAAACGACACTCAACGCTACAACAACGCCCGCTATGATGGTTGTCCGCATGGCATCCCTCCCCGGCTGCCTCCATCGATCGGAGCATTCGAGCCGTAAGGAAAACCTACCGCCTGCAACGGGAGCGTGAAATGGCTATCCGTTCCGCCCGCACCCGTTTGCATCGCCAACGCAATTTCAGGTCATGCCGAGCGCGTGCTTGTAGACATCGAGCAGTGTCTCCTGCTCGGCGCGGTCGGCCGCATCCATCTTGCGGAGCGAGACAACCCTGCGCATGGTCTTGACGTCGTAGCCGACGCCCTTGGCCTCGCTATAGACGTCGCGGATGTCGCCGCCGATGGCATGGCGTTCCTCCTCGAGCTTTTCGATCCGCTCGACGAAACTCTTCAGCCGGTCGGCCGAAATCGGCCCGGCCTTGGTCTTCTTTGAAACGGCGCTCCCGTCCGGCATGTCCTGTACTCCTCGATCCACTCGGGCGGACCATAGGAGCGCAGGCGGTGTCGGCTCAATGACGCTCATGCGATGAATGACGGGGATAACGGGGACGGTCCGGCGGCCCCTCAGCTGTGCTTGTGCTGGGCCTTGTCGAAAGCCTTTTTCTGGTCGCCCGAGGCGTCCTTCTGATGCTTGGCCTTCCACTCGTCGTACGGCATGCCGTAGACGATCTCGCGGGCCTTGGGATCGGGGATCTCGATGCCCTGCTTGCCGGCCTCCTCGCGGTACCAACGCGACAGGCAATTGCGGCAGAAGCCGGCCAAATTCATCATGTCGATGTTCTGAACGTCGGTGCGCTCCTGCAGGTGCGACACCAGCCGGCGGAAGGCGGCGGCTTCGAGTTCGGTGCGGGTCTTGTCGTCCATGGCGATCTCCTGGGCTTTTGAGTCGATATAGGCTCAGCCCAGTGCGACGGCAACGGCCGCCCCGATCGCCGGCGCCAGCCTGCGGCCCCAGCGCCGGGCATCGGCGGGCGTACTCATCAGGTCCTGGCGGACTTCCAGGGAGCAGTGAGGCAGCGCCTTCGGCCGGGCATGTGCCGTCAGCGTGTACTCGTAGGGCTCGCGCGCCGAGTAGGGCTCGTTGTCGCCCACCACCAGCGAGGGATCGCGGCGCAGTTCGCCCAGCAACGGTTCGGGCAGGCGCGGATCGTCGTTCCACAGCACGCCGACATGCCAGGGCCGCTTTAATCCTTTCATCTCGGGCGTGAAGCTGTGCATCACCAGCAGGCAGACCTTGCGATCGCCTGCCGTCATGCGCGCAAGTTGGCGATCGACTTGGCGGTGATACGGCCAGAAGCAGGCTGCCGCGCGCGCATCGATCTGCTCCTTGGTAAGGCCGCGATTGCCCAGCACTTCGGTGCCGTCGCTGATCTCCGGTGTCGAGCCCTCGCCGCCGGGCCAGCGATTGCAGTCGATCACCAGCCGCGAATAACCCGACGCGACAAGCGGCGCGTCGAGTTGCCTCGACAGTTCGATCGCCGACTCGAGACCGCCGATGTCCCAACCGATATGCTGCGAGAGTTCTGCGTCGGTGATGCCCAGTGTCCCCAACGCTTTCGGCACCGCCTTGCTCGCGTGATCGCACAGCAGGAGCAGCGGCGCCTTGCCTGCTTCGTTGTGGACGGAAAACGGCGGCGGATCGCCCGGTCCGAGCAGTGGTTGCATCGCGCCCCTATAGTGCGAAGATTGCGCAAATGAAAGATGCCGACGCCCGCACCCTCTTGCGCGACCTGTTCGACGCAGCCCTCGCCGCCGCCCGTCCCGCCACCTGCCTTGCGCCTTATATTGCCAAGCTGCAGCCACCCAAGGGCAAGACGATTGTGATCGGCGCCGGCAAGGCGAGTGCCGCCATGGCGCGCGCGCTTGAGGGCCAATGGCCCCATCCGCTCGAAGGCCTGGTCGTGACGCGTTACGGCTATGGCGAGACGTGCAAGCGCATCGAGATCGTCGAAGCCGCGCACCCCGTGCCCGACGAGAAGGGCCGCGCCGCCGCCGGCCGCATCCTCGAGAAGGTGAAAGGCCTCAGCTCCGACGACCTCGTGCTCTGCCTGATCTCGGGCGGTGCCTCGTCCTTGCTCGCGTTGCCGGCACCTGGCCTCACTTTGGCGGACAAGCAGGACGTCAACCGCGCGCTTTTGAGATCCGGCGCCCACATCGGCGACATGAACACGGTGCGCAAGCATCTTTCCGCCATCAAGGGAGGCCGGCTCGCCGTAGCCGCGCAGCCGGCGCGCGTTCTCAGTTGGCTGATCTCCGACGTGCCCAACGACGACCCTGGCGTGATCGGCTCGGGCCCGACGGTGGCAGATCGCACGACTTTCGCCGAGGCGTTGGCGGTCCTCGCCAAGTTCAAGATCGACCCGCCCGCTTCGGTGCGCGCCCATCTGGAGGCGGGTGCTGCGGGCAAAATCGAGGAAACGCCGAAGCCCGCCGATCCGCGGCTGAGGCGCGTGGAGACGACCATCGTGGCCACGCCCCAGCGCTCGCTCGACGCCGCGGCCGCCCTCGCTCGATCGCGTGGCTGCGTCGTGGTGATGCTGGGCGACAATCTCGAAGGCGAGGCGCGCGAGCTGGGCGCTTCGCATGCCCGCCGCGCCCTCGAACTCGCCGCGCGCACCGCCAAGCCCACGGTAATCCTGTCGGGCGGCGAGACCACGGTGACGGTGCGCGGCAACGGCCGCGGCGGTCGCAATGTCGAATATCTTTTGGCCCAGGCCATCGAGGCAAATGGCGCACCGCAGGTCTGGGGCCTGGCGGCCGATACCGACGGCGTCGACGGTGCGGAAGAAATCGCCGGCGCGATCTTCACGCCCTATACGCTGGAGCGCGCCAAGGCCAAGGGCCGTGCTCCACGGATGATGCTCGACGACAACGACGGTCACGGTTTCTTCGAAATGCTGGGCGACAGTCTTGTCACCGGTCCGACGCGCACCAACGTCAATGACTTCAGAGCCACGTTGATTGCCCCATGACCACCTATCCCGGTTCCTGCCACTGCGGCGCCGTCACGATCCGCTTCGAATCGGCAAAGAAGCCAGAGGAGATGCGCGTCGGCCGCTGCGCCTGCAGCTTCTGCCGCCACCATGGCGCGCGCACCCTGGGCGACCCCGCCGGCTCGGTTGAGTTCCGGGCGGCCCCGGAGGCCGTGTCGCGCTACCGCTTTGGCCTCGGCATCACGGACTATCTGCTGTGTTCCAGGTGCGGGACCTATGTCGGCGCCGTCATGGAGGACGAAGGCAAGTCAATCGGCATCGTGAACGTCAACATGCTCGATATTCGCGATACGTTCGATCCTGCGCCGCCGTTGCACGTCTATGACAGCGAAAACGCCGATAAGCGGCGGGCCCGTCGCCGAAAGTTCTGGATGAAGGCGTCGGTGATCGCCTAACGTCCCCTCATGGCAATACTGGGCGTCATCGCCGACGACTTCACCGGTGCGACCGACATCGCGGGCATGCTGGTCAAGGGCGGCATGCGCACGATCCAGACAATCGGTGTGCCGGCGACGGGCGCGATCCCCGACGATGTCGACGCCGTGGTGGTGGCGCTGAAGAGCCGCTCGATCCCGGCCAAAGAAGCGACCACCCAGTCGCTCGCCGCGTTGAAGGCGCTACAGGCGGCAGGCTGTGTGCGCTTCTTCTTCAAATACTGCTCGACCTTTGACTCGACCGACCAGGGCAACATCGGACCGGTCGGTGACGCACTGCTCGATGCGCTCAAGGCCAAGCAGGCGATCTATTGTCCCGCCTTCCCCGAGAACGGCCGCACGATTTTCTTCGGCCATCTGTTCGTGGGTGATCTGCTCCTGTCGGACACGCACATGCGCCATCACCCGCTGAACCCGATGACCGATTCAAGCCTGGTGCGCGTGCTGGCGCGGCAGACCAAGCACAAGGTCGGGCTGGTGGCGTTGAAGCAGGTCCAGGCGGGTTCAACCACATTGCGCGCCGCGCTCGACAAGCTCGCCGCCGACGGCGTGCGCCATGTCGTGGTCGATGCCGTGGCCGACACCGATCTCGGCGTCATCGGCGAAGCCGTGGGCGACGATCCGCTGATCACCGGCGGTTCGGGCGTGGCGCTCGGCCTGCCCGCCGCCTATCGCCGCCGTGGCCTGCTCCAGCACAAGGCCAACGCCGACACGTTGCCGAAGATCGGCGGCGCCTCGGCGGTGCTGGCCGGTTCCTGCTCGGCTGCCACGCTGGGCCAGATCGCCGCCTTCAAGGGCGCGCATCTCAGCCTCGACACCGACGCGATCTGCCGCGGCGAGCCGGTGGCTGAGAAAGCCTTGGCCTGGGCCAAAGGCAAACTCGGCAACGGTCCCATTCTGCTGTCGGCCAGCGACAAGCCCGAAGCGGTGAAAGCACTGCAGACGAAGTACGGCGTCGAGAAATCGAGCCAGGCGATCGAGAAGACCATGGCGAGCCTGGCGCGCGGGCTGGTCGCGGCGGGCGTCGGTCGTCTCGTGGTCGCGGGCGGTGAGACTTCGGGCGCCGTGGTCGGCGCGCTCGACGTCACGGCGCTGCTCATCGGCCCCGAGATCGATCCCGGGGTGCCGTGGACGGCGTCGGTTGGCGCCAAGCCGCTGTTGCTGGCGCTGAAGTCCGGCAACTTCGGTGCGCCCGACTTCTTCACCAAGGCGTTTACCCGGATATGAGCACCGCCGAAGACAAAGCCCGCGACGCGGTCTGCGCGCTCGGCGTCAAGCTGGCCGCGCGCGGCCTCTGCCCCGGCACTTCGGGCAACATCAGCGTGCGCACGGCCGACGGCTGGCTGATGACGCCGACCAACTCCTCGCTGGGCGAACTCGATCCGGAGACACTGTCGAAGCTCGACTCTTCAGGCAAGCATGTCGGCGGCGATCCGCCGACCAAGGAGGCACTGCTGCATCGCTCGGTCTACGACGTGCGGCCCAAGGACGGCGCCATCGTGCATCTTCATTGCACGCACGCCGTCGCCATCTCCTGCCTCGACCCGTCGTGCCACCACAACAAGGAGACGACGCTGCCGCCGATCACGCCCTACTTCGTGATGCGGGTCGGCAAGCTGCCGCTGGTGCCCTACTTCAAGCCGGGCGACCCCAAGCTCGCCGACGCGATCCGCGACTACGCCAAGGGTCATCGCGCCGTGCTGCTGGCCAATCACGGCCCGGTCGTCGCCGGCACGTCGCTGTCGGCTGCTTCGGCCTCGATCGAGGAGCTGGAGGAAACCGCCAAGCTCCACCTGCTGCTGCAGGGCTTCAAGGTCCGCCTTCTGTCGACGGCACAAGTGCGCGAAGTCGAAGAATCTTTTCCGTCCTGATTGGATAAAGACATGGCCAAGCTCGCCGCCAACCTTTCCTGGATCTACCAGGAAGTTCCCTTCATGCAGCGCTTCGGCGCCGCCGCCGGGCACGGCTTCAAGGCCGTCGAGATCCTCTTTCCCTACGAGGCACCGGCGGCCGATATCGCGGCCGAACTGAAGAAGCACAAGCTCACGCAGGCTCTCTTCAACCTGCCGCCGGGCGACTGGAGCAAGGGTGAACGCGGCGTTGCCGCCCTGCCCGGTCGCGAAGCCGAGTTCTCGGCGGCGCTCGACATGGCGCTCGACTATGCCAAGCACCTCGAGTGCCGCACGCTCCACATCATGTCGGGCATGATCGCGCCGGGCGCTGACGTGGGGGCGATGCATCGTACGTTCATCGCCAATCTGAAGAAGGCCTGCGATCGTACCGCCAAGAGCGGGCTGATCCTGGTGATGGAGCCGATCAACCACCGCGACATTCCGGGCTACTTCACCAACACCACCGACCAGGTAAAAAAGATCATCGACGAGGTCGGCGCACCTCACCTCAAGCTGCAGCTCGACCTCTATCATATGCAGGTGACCGAAGGAGACCTGACCAAGCGCACTGAGCGGCTGTTGCCGATCACCGCGCACGTGCAGATCGCCGGCAACCCCGACCGCAACGAACCCGACATCGGCGAGGCCAACCACATGTACATGCTCGATGTGCTCGACCGATTGGGTTACCAGGGCTACGTCGGACTGGAGTACAAGCCCAAGACGACGACGGCGGCCGGCCTCGGCTGGGCGGCGAAATACGGCATCAAGGCCTGATCCCCATGGCAGACAAAAACACGCCGACCATCGCTTTCGTCGGGCTCGGCTCGATGGGGCTGGGCATGGCGAAGAACCTCTTGAAGCACGGCCACAGGGTGGTGGGCGTGGATCCCAGCGCGCCGGCGCGCGAGGCCTTCACCGCGGCCGGTGGCACGACCGCCGCCACGCCGGCCGATGCGGCGAGGACCGCCGATGTCGTGATCATCGCGGTCGTCAACGACAAGCAGGTCGAGACGGTGATCTTTGGCGACAACGGCGCCGTCGGCACACTGCACAAGGGCGGCCTTGTCATGCAATGCGCCACGGTGCCGGCCGCCTTCGCGCGCTCCCTCGGCGAGCGCCTGGCCAAGAGCGGCCACGAGCTGCTCGACGCGCCGATGTCCGGCGGCCGCGCGCGCGCCGAATCGGGCGAGCTCACCTTCATGGCCTCGGGCGCACCAAGGGCCTTCGCGACGGCGGAGAGCATTCTTGCCGCGACGTCGGCCAAGGTTTTCCGCCTCGGCGACGCGCCCGGCATCGGCTCGCTGGTGAAGACGGTCAATCAACTGCTGGCCGGCGTGCACATCGCCGCCGCGGCGGAAGCGATGGCGCTGGCGGCGAAGGCGGGCGCCGACACCCGCGCGGTGTTCGACGTGATTTCGGCGAGCGCCGGCAATTCCTGGATGTTCGGCAACCGCGTGCCGCGCATGTTGGACGACGATTTCACGCCGACATCGGCCACGGAGATCTTCGTCAAGGATCTCGGGCTGGTACTGGACACCGGCCACGAGCTCCGCTTGCCGCTACCGTTGGCCGCTGCCGCGCATCAACTCTTCCTCGCGGCCGCAGGCGCAGGCTGGGGCAAGCTCGACGACTCCGCCGTCGTCAAGGTCTACGAGCAGGCCGGCGACTTCAAAGTGTCGTCACCGAAGCGCTAGACTGAACCAATGCGTCGCCAGCGTTTCACCAAGATCGTCGCCACCCTGGGGCCTGCCACCTCGACGCCGGAGCGCCTGCGCGCCCTGTTCGAAGCCGGCGCCGACGTCTTTCGGCTGAATTTCAGCCACGGCGTGCCGGAGGATCACCGCCAACGGGTCGAGCAGCTGCGCGCGCTGGAAAAGCACTACAAGCATCCCATCGCCATCCTGATGGACCTGCAGGGCCCCAAGCTCCGGCTGGGTGTGGTCGGCAAGCAGCCGATGGAGCTGAAAAAGGGCCAGAAGCTGCGCTTCGACATGGACCCCAAGCCGGCCACCGCCAAGCGCGTCCCGCTGCTGCATCCCGAGATTTTCCAGGCAGCCCAGCCGGGCGGGCTGCTGCTGATCGACGACGGCAAGGTGCGCCTGAAGATCATCGCCCACGACAAGACCACGATCGACGCCGAGGTCGAAGCCGGCGGGCCGATCAGCGACCGCAAGGGCGTCAACCTGCCCAACCTCGTGATCCCGCTGTCGCCGATGACGCCCAAGGACCACAAGGATCTCGCTTACGGCCTGTCGCTCGGCGTCGACTGGGTGGCACTCTCTTTTGTTCAGCGCGCCCACGACATCGCCGAACTCAAGAAACTGGTGGCCGGCCGCGCCGCCGTGATGGCCAAGCTCGAGAAGCCGGCGGCCATCGAACATCTCGACGAGATCATCGAACAAAGCGACGGCATCATGGTGGCGCGCGGCGACCTTGGCGTGGAGATGCCTCCTGAAGCCGTGCCGCCGCTGCAGAAACGCATCCTCGCCACCTGCCGCGTGGCCGGACGGCCGGCCATCGTCGCCACCCAGATGCTGGAGTCGATGGTGCATTCGCCGACCCCGACCCGCGCCGAAGCCTCCGATGTGGCGACCGCCGTCTATGACGGCGCCGACGCCGTCATGCTGTCGGCTGAATCGGCGTCGGGCGACTATCCGATCGAGGCGGTCACAATCATGGACCGCATCATTCGCGCGGCCGAGGGCGACCCGCTGTACCGCCGCCTGATGGACGCCAGCCGCCACGAGCCGGAAGCGACCACGGCCGACGCGATCAGCGCCGCCGCCCGGCAATGCGCCCATACGCTGTCGGCGGCGGCCATCGTCACCTACACCAACACCGGATCGACCACCTTGCGCGCCGCCCGAGAGCGGCCCGATGTGCGCATCCTCTGCCTCACGCCCAACATAAACACCGCCCGGCGCATGACGCTGACCTGGGGTGTCCATCCCGTGCATGCCGAAGACGCGCACAATTTCGCCGACATGGTGCAGCGCGCCGTCCGGGTCGCCCGCAAGGAAGAAATCGCCAAACAGGGCGAGCGGCTGGTGATCACCGCCGGTGTGCCCTTCGGCACCCCCGGCGCCACCAACATCCTGCGCATCGCTTACTGCTAGAGCTTGTGCCGTCGCGGAGACGCTGGCGGCCGCCCGGAATGACCCGGTTTTCTCAAGGGTTTCTCACCGGTTCTCACCCATGTCTCACCGATGTCTCACTCCGGTGAGACCAATCCGATGCCGATGGCATCGGCACTTTCCCCGATTTGGTCTCATTTCTCACCACCCCCCTTCCTTGGGTTTGGCTTGTCCCGCTCCGGGCGCTAGGTCCAGATCTCCGGTGCGCGACGCATGCCCAGCACGCCGAGCCGCCGATAACCCGGCGGCGCCGATGGCGGCGCTTGGCGCCAGGGAGCNNCGGCGCGGACTCTTCGCTGAGCGCTCGAACCCCGGACGATAGGCTGCGTGATCGGGTCGATACACGTTCTGGATCGGCGTGCGATCGAAGGTCGTTCCCGGCTTATTCTCCGCGATCGCCACGACAAGTTGCTCTTTCGGCGGCAAGAGGCTGCCAGGCGGCCCGTCACCGGCATAGGCGCTCCACTCGTAGATATCCCACGGCGAGGCGTGGATGTCGGAATAGGCGCAGATATAGGCCTGGATGTCGGCAAAGCCGTTCACCGCGTAGTAGTCGAAGAACCAGTCGGGCGACATCTTGAGATAGGCCGCCCCCCAATGGACGGCACCCTCGTAGTGGAAGATCGAGCCGTCGGGTTTCAGCATGCGCGTCGTGTTGCGCAGGCACGCGGCCGGATCGAACACGTTATCCAACACGCTGCCGTTGTAGATGAAATCATAGGCGCCGAGGAGGCCGGCGGGCGGCTCCTTGGACAAATCGAATATGTGTTCCGCCCCCTCGTNNTCTTGCGGCGTCATGAACACCGTCTGGCGTCCCAGCATCAGGACGCGACCGGTGATCTTGCGAAACCGGTGTTCCGTCAGGATCAATTCTGCGAGATGTCGAGTGATCGCCATCTGGGCGATTACAGCGCGATGACTTTTGCTTCAGCCGTCGGCCCGGCTCCCGCAGCGAAGCGGTGCACGAGCCGGGC
Source organism: Rhodospirillales bacterium (assembly GCA_003153415.1). Taxonomy (GTDB): domain Bacteria; phylum Pseudomonadota; class Alphaproteobacteria; order Reyranellales; family Reyranellaceae; genus Reyranella. The sequence goes on from PLYQ01000188.1 coordinate 11,512, forward strand.
CGGCGGCGCTGTTCGAGTGAAAGTCATCGCGCTTTAGGCGTGCCTATTGGTCAGAAGGCGCAGTCGACGGACGATATCGTCTATCCTGGCGCAGAGCGTCACACGCCGCGCGTAGGCGAGGTCGTCTTCCAGCTTCGCCATTCTCTCCTGCAAGACCGCAACTTCATTGCGAAGGCGCTGGATGGTCTGGGCCGTTCCCACCGTAACGCCGGATGGGTCGCTGCCGGGGACCATCGTGCCGCCGGCGGACGGCGGCGGCAGCAAGGCGCGCTGGGCTTCGCTGTAGCGGGCCCATGCCGCTTCCGTCACATGGACGAAGTCGTTCCAATGCGCCGGGCTCTGCGAGGAGGCCCACACCGGCCCGAAACAGATGTGAATGGTCTTGCGGGTCCGGTCGAGAACATTAGGAAACCCGCCATGGCGCAGGTTCTCGGTGAAAAGGATGGCGTCGCCTGCCTGCATCGGCACGCCGATCATTCCCGGTTCCTTGAGCGGATCCTTTCCCCCGTAGGGCGCGTGGAAATTGGCCTTGTGGCTGCCGGGCACGACGCAAAGCGGTCCGTTCTCCATCGGCACGTCGTGCAGCGCATACATGATGCGCACCGTGAGCAGATTGAAATCACGACGGGTGCTGCCGCCGCTCTCGGAGTCCATGAACGGGCCGCCGACGAACTGGTACTGGTTGCGCGAATCAATCGGGCCACCCATGTGGCTGCCCGTGATGTTGCCGCGATCGCGGTAGCGAAGCTCCGAGCTGCTGATGCGCAGCGGCCCGAGGGCCAGTTCCTCGACATATTTCATGGTGGCGGCGTGGCCGACGAGGGCGTCGAAGGCCGGATCGGCATTGAGGATGTCGTCCACGATATACTGGGACCCGCCGCCGCCGTGGTTGGTCACGTAGGAGCAGTATCCGAGCTCCTCGTCGTAGTGGTAGCGCAGGCCGTAGTGGCCAATGAAATGCGGCTCATCGTCGATGGTCGAGCGGATCCTGTCCTCGAGGGTGTTGCTCGCTGCCAGGCACCGGGCGACCGAGTCGGGATCCAGAATTCCCTTCAGCAACAGGTAGCCGTTCAGGTCGAATTGATATTTCTCGACGTCGTTCATAGAGGACTCTGGCTCGGGCACTTCGGCGGGCAGGACGCTACGCACATAGTCCATTTTAACCGCAAAGTCCTGCCTCGGCCGGCCGGACGCCGGACGAATCGCCGGGGATGGNNCCGCCACCGCCCACCGCCCGCGATCGGCCCTGACCCTGGTCGACTTCCTGGTGATCGCCGCGACCGCCTTCACCTTCCTAGTGGTCGTCGCCGTCAACCACTCCCGCGCCAAGGCGCAGGGCCGCACGACCCTTCTGTCGATCGAACTTCCCGTCCAGACCAGCCAGGTCCCGGGCGACCCGAGCCTGATTAAGGCGAGAATCGGGCTGGCGACCGGCCGCCCCTGGTCCTGAGACGGTCCTAACTCTTCGGTCGCCTATCGATCACCCGACGCGCCTTGCCCATCGAGCGCTCGACCGCGCCCGGGGCTGCGATCTCGACCTCCGCCGACAGCCCGCACATGCCCTTCAGCCGCCGCGACAGCTCGTCGCGCGCGCGGCCGGCCGCTCCGCCTTCCAGCACCATCCTCGCCTCGACGCGGACCAGCAGATCGTCGAGCGCCCCGCTGCGGCTAAGTTCGATCACATAGTGACCGCTGAGCGCGGGGTCGCGCAGGATCTGCTCCTCGACCTGGCTCGGGAACAAATTGACCCCGCGCACGATCAGCATGTCGTCGCTGCGGCCGGTGATCTTGGCCATGCGCCGCATCGCCGTCATCGATCCGGGCATCAGCCGCGTCAGGTCGCGCGTGCGATAGCGGATCACCGGCATCGCCTCCTTGGTGAGCGAGGTGAAGACCAGCTCGCCCGGTTGGCCGTCGGGCACCGGTGCGCCTGAGTCAGGATCGACGATCTCGGGATAGAAGTGATCCTCCCAGATGGTCGGCCCATCCTTGGTCTCGACGAACTCGCAGGCGACGCCCGGACCCATCACTTCGCTGAGACCATAGATATCGATGGCGTCGATGCCGAGCCGCTGTTCGATCTCGACCCGCATTCCCTCGGTCCACGGTTCGGCGCCGAAGATGCCGATGCGCATGGCGGTGTCGCGCGGATCGATGCCCTGGCGCTCGAACTCGTCGGCAATCGCCAACATGTAGGATGGTGTCATCAGCACGACCCGCGCGCCGAACTCGCAGATCAGCTGGACCTGGCGCTCGCCGAAGCCGCCCGACATCGGCACCACCGTGCAGCCGAGCTTCTCCGCGCCGTAATGCGCGCCCAGCCCACCGGTGAACAGGCCGTAGCCGTAGGCATTATGGATGATGTCACCGGGCCGCGCGCCGCCGGCATAAAGCGAGCGCGCCATCAGCTCGCCCCAGGTCTCGATGTCGCGCGCCGAGTAGCCGACCACGGTCGGCCGGCCGGTCGTGCCGCTCGAGGCATGCAGTCGCACGCACTGCTCGCGCTTTATCGCCAGCATGCCGAACGGATAGGCCTCCCGCAGATCGCTCTTGGCGGTGAAGGGAAAGCGTCGAAGGTCTTCCAGCGTGCGCAGATCGTCGGGATGGACCCCCGCGGCATCGCACTTGGCGCGATACGGCATCTGACGTTCGAAAGCGTAGCGCACGACCGAGCGCAGACGCGTGAGCTGCAGCGCCCGCAGTTCGTCGAGCGACATGCCGAATTCGCGGAAGAGCATGCGCTACTTCTGCGTCGGTTGGTCGAAACCGAAGCGGCGGTAGGCGTAGCCGAGTCCCAGCAGCGCCGCGCCAAGGCCGAGGAAGGACGCGACGCGCAACAGGCCCTGCAGTCCCGCCATGTCGATCAGGAAAACCTTGGCAACGACGATGCAGACCAGCGCCATGCCGGCATGGCGCAGCGCCGCAGTGCCACGCACGAAGCCAAGCGCCAGCAGGGCGACACCGAACAGCAGCCAGACGATGGAATAGGTGTAGAGCTCGATGCCCTCGGCGCCGAACCCGCCGCGCTCGAAGCCCGGATCGAAGAAGTGCCGGACTTCCATCGATACGTAGACGAAGGCCAGGATGGAGGCCACGACGCCGGCCAGCACGACGACGTTCTTGTCGCTCTCGACCTCGTTCATCCAGCGCCGCGCCAGCGCCGCCATCACCGCGGGTGCTGCGTAGGCGACCAGCAGTCCGTTCAGGATCGGCAGTTGGCCGACATCGGCCGATTCGAAGATCGGGTTGGCGACCAGCACCTGCATCACCAGGACCGTCGCCACGGCGAGCAATCCGCTCAACCGCCATGCCCACAGCGTCACGAGATCGTGCCGCAGCCGAGCGAGCCACAGGGCGGCAAGCGCAAAGCCGCCCCAGATCAACACGTAGGCCGCCCGCTCCATGAAGGTCGCGTGCGGTTCCATCATGGTGTTGCGCTGGAAGAGGCTTCTCACTTCGAGGGTGATCAGCACGAAGACCAGCAGCGCGATGGTGGCCTCGACTGCCTGCACCAGCCGGTCGTCGCGCGTCGCCTTGAGATAGTGCCGGCCAACGAAGAGGGCCGTGATGGAAATGCCGTAGCCCCACAGGATCCAGTTGATCAGCGGCGCCACGCCCAGTGGATATTTCAGCACCTCGGGATTGAGCACGAAGCGCACCACGACGATCGCCAGCAGGCCCCAGCAGATCCGACGCATGGTGAGCAGGTCGAGCTTGGCCGCGATCGCGGCGACCGCGGCCAGCTCGATGGCATAGGCGACGGTGATCCATTCGCGACTGAGCTCGAGCGGGATGGCGGCGGCGATGAAGAACGAAACGCCGGCCGCGAGATAGCCCAGTGCCTCGGTGGCGCCGGTCATGCGCTGCCGCCAATGCGACAGCCGCTCGGCGCCGACCAGGAAGGGCGCGGCAAGCCCGATGCTGATCAGGCCCCACGGCGTGCCGGTCACCTCGGTGCGCAGGATCCACCAGCACAGCAGGAAATGGGAGAGCGCGGCACCCACTGCGAGCGCCGCCCAGAAGCCGGGCCGGCCGGCGTTCCACATCAACGCAAAGGCGCCCGCGGCATAGAGGCCGCCGTACAGGATCGTGAGCCAGGCGAAGCGGNNAGCGACAGGATCGGCGCCAGGCCCGCGACATGCTGGAAGCGCGGCGCCCAGCGACCGAGCGCGTAGAGGCCGGCTCCATGAAGCGCCAGTTCCAGCCAGGGCACGATCGCCTGCTCGCTGCGCTCCTGGATAAGAAGCACCACCAACAGGACGCCGGTGACGCCGAGCGCCGTCCAGACCTGCGCCGCGACATGCTTCGGCGGGTTCTCGGCTTCGCCCATGCGCCGCCACGTCGCCCACACGAACAGGCCGGCGACCGCCACCAGGAACAGGCCGACCCAAAGCAGCCCGTCCGCACCCGAGAGCATCCACACCAACGTCCACAGTGCCGAGCCCGCCAGCACGCCCCAGCCGAGCAGCCACCAGCCCCGAAGGCGAATGACCCAGAGCGTGCCGGCCGCGATCGCCAGAAGATAGCCGAACAGCACCGGTGTGTTGGGCACTTCGCTGCCGATGATCGCGGGGCTCAAGAAGCCGCCGACAAAGGCGAGGCCCGCCACGAAGATGCCGTGGCGCAGCGACACGCCGATGGCGAAGGCCGTCAGCGCTATCGCGCCGCCGCCCGCCGCGACCCGCGAGATCATGCCGTAGAGCGCGACGGCCGAGAACAGCGAGCCGTAGAGCGCGGCCACACCCGCGGCCGCCATCGCCTGAGCCACCCTATCGTCCTTGGCGCGCACTTTCTCGGCACCGGCGATCAGGCCGAAGCCGAACAGGGCGGCCAGAATCACCCGCACCTCGGGCGAGAGGTAACCCTCCTCNNCACGGGCTCGACCGGTACAGGCGGCGGCAGAGGCGGCGGCGGTGACGGCGGTGGCGGGGCTTCAGCTACCTCAAGCTGTGGCGGCAGCTCTGTTGCGATGGGTTCGGCAAACGGCGGCGGCAATGGTTCCAGCGCCGGCTCGGCCGCGGGTGCTGGTCGTTCCTCGATCCGCCGGCGAAGCTCAGCGATCTCGGCCGCCAGCCGGTCGTTCTGACCACGTAGGCCCGACGTCTTGACCAGGGCGACGATCGCCAGGATCGGCGTGCCGATCGCCCAGGCCGCCGCAAGCAGGATCAGGAAGACCTCGTCCACGGATGCCTCGGCTGGCCGGCGTCGTTCGGGTTACTCGGCGGCGACGCGGGTGGCGGCCGACGCGAAGGCCGCGCGATTGTCCCGGGCGACGATACCGCGCTTGACCACCATGCGATGGTTCTCCTTGCGCGCGGCGCGCTTGATGTCGGCCAGCGCATCGCCATCGCACACCACGAGGTCGGCGAGATTGCCTTCCTTGATGCGGCCGTGATCGCCCAGACGCATCAGGTCGGCGGCGCTCGCCGTGGCGAAGAACAGCGAATCGCGGCTGGAGACGCCGATGTCGCACATGAACTCGAGTTCGCGCGCATTCTCGCCATGGCGATTATGCGGCGTGCCGGCGTCGGTGCCCATCGCGATGCGCCCGCCCGCGGCGTAGTACATCTTGGTCGCGGCGATATGGCGGTCGAACACACGGCGGCTCTTGTCGATCACGTAGTCGGGGATCGAACGGTCGCCCTCGTCATGGCCCTTGAGGATATTCTTGACGGCTGCCAGGGTCGGCACCAGCCATACGCCACGCTCCTTCATTTCCCGGCAGCATTCGTCGTCCATGAAGATGCCGTGTTCGATCGAATCGATGCCACCGCGCACCGCGTTGAGGATGCCGAGGGCGCCCTGGGCGTGGCTGGCGCAGCATTTGTTGAAGCGATGGCCCTCGTCGATGCCGGCCTTCATTTCCTCGGCGCTGTAGTGGGCGTCCTCGGGATTGACGCCCGGGGTCATCACGCCGCCGGTCGCCATGATCTTCACCAGGTCGGAGCCGGCATGGACTTGCTCACGCACCGCCTTGACGACCTCGTCGACACCGTCGGCGATGCGGCCGGTACGGTTGCCGTGGCCGCCGGTCATGCAGATCATGCGGCCGGCGCAGCGCATGGTGGGCCCGAGGAAGCGGCCGGCATTCATGGCGTCACGGATGGCGAACTCGATATAGTCCTTGCCGCCGCAGTCGCGGATCGCGGTGATGCCGCCCTCGAGCGTGCGCTGCATGAACTCCATGCCGCGCACGGTGAGTTGGGCGGCAGTCATTCGGTCCTGCACGACACCGGGATTGCCTTCGGCGCCCGACAGCGAATGGACGTGACAGTCGATCAAGCCGGGAATGAGCGTGCCTCCCGAGGTATCGACGCGCTCGCCGGCGAAGCCCTTGAACTCGCCGGCCGAGGCGACGCGCTTGATACGCCCGCCCTCTTCCAGCACCGCTTGCCCGTCCAGGATCTTCTCGCCATCGAACAACCGACCACCGACATACAACGTCGCCATAACGCCAAACTCCCTCTGGAAATGTCGCGATACTATCGGCCGGCCGTGCGCTGCTCGCAACCCAGCGGATCCTTCTCCGAAGGATCGCCGCCTAGCGCCTTCAGCCGCTCGATCTCGGCATCGACGCCGACGATGTGCGGATTGTATTTGTGCGCCAGCTGAAAGGCCGCGATGGCGCGGCCGTTCTCGCCCATCTCGCCGCGGATCATGCCGAGCCCCGAATAGGCGCCGAAATGGCGCGGCTCGCGCTTGATCGTCTCGCAGATGTCCGACAGCGAGGCCGGGAAGTTGCCGAGCAGCCAGTGCACGGTTGCCCGCTTGTTCCACGCCTCGGAAAGACCGGGCGCCAATTCGATCAGTCGGGTGAAAGTCTCGACCGCGCTCTTCAGTTCTTGCTGCTGCATCTCGGCGATGCCGCGCATCATGAGCTGACGCTGCTGCGGATCGGGCACCATGGTCCATTGCTCCCAGATCGCGCCTTCCAGCGACTGGATGGCCACGGGATCGGTCGCGGTCTGCAGCTTGGCGAACAGGGTATCGAGCATGGTCTCGCTCCTCGCGTTGGCAGTCAGCATCAACCCGAGGAGCACGACAAGACAAGCACGAAGCGCGTTCATGGCAGGGATACCGGTTTGGGCCCACCTGTGGCCCAGTCTAGCAGTTCGACGGTATGTGCAATCGGAATGCCAGTGCCGGACGCGATGTTACCGATGCAGCCGAAATTGCCCGAGGCGATCAGGTCGGGGTGAAGGCTCTCGATGTTCGCCACCTTGGCGTCGCGCAGGCGGCGCGACAGCTCGGGCTGCAGCACCTGATAGGTGCCGGCCCAGCCGCAGCAGAGATGGCCGTCGGGCACGTCCTTCACAATGAAGCCTGCGTCGCGCAGTAGCTTTTGGGGTTGCTCGGTGACTTTCTGGCCGTGCTGCATGGAACACGCGGAATGGTACGCGACGGTGAGCGGTCGCGCGGTCACGTTTGCGAGACCGACCTCGACCATCACCTCGCTGATATCCTTGGCCAGCCTCGCCACCCGCTCGGCGTTGTCGCGCCACTGCGGGTCGTCGGCCAGCATGTGGCCGTAGTCCTTCACCGTCGTGCCGCAGCCCGACGCGTTGATCACGATGGCGTCGAGGCCGGGACCGTCGATCTCCTTGAGCCAGGCCTCGATGTTGGTCTTCGCAAGCGCCAGCGCGAGATCGTTGCGGCCGACATGCAGCACCGAGGAGCCACAGCAGCCCGAGCCCGCGGCAATCACCACCTCGACGCCGTGCCGCGTCAGCAGACGCACCGTCGCCTCGTTGACCTCGGGCGCCAACACCTGCTGGCCGCACCCTGGCATCAACGCCACGCGCTTGCGGCTCGGGCCGACCGCCGCGAACGTCTGCGGCCGATCGACCGGCGAAGGCGGTGCGATCTTGTCGGGCACCGCCTCGAGCATGGCCCGCAGTCGGCGCAGGAAGGTGGCGCCACCGGGATCGCTGCTGGTCGCCGGCAGCATCGCCGCCAGCGGCTTGGCGAGGCGGCCGAGCACCATAGTCCAGCGGAACAGTGCCGGCCGCGGCATCAGGAGCGCCAGCAACCCGCGCATGAATCGGTCGGACAGCGGACGCGCGTAATTTCTTTCGATGTGGTCGCGGCCGTGATCGACCAGGTGCATGTAGTTCACGCCCGACGGGCAGGTTGTCATGCACGACAGGCACGACAGGCAGCGGTCGATGTGCCTGACCTCGGAGGCCGTCGGCGCGCGATCGCCCTCGATCATCGCCTTGATGAAATAGATGCGCCCGCGTGGCGAATCCCGCTCGTCGCTCAGCAGCAGGAACGTCGGACACGTGGCCGTGCAGAAGCCGCAGTGCACGCACTTGCGTAGGATGTCGTTGCTGCGCGCAGTCACCGGATCGGCCAATTGGGCCAGGGTGAAGTCGGTTTGCATCGCTAGCCCATCCGCCCCGGGTTGAAGAGGCGTTTGGGATCGAAGCTTTCCTTCACGCGGTCCACCAGCGCGGCGAGCGCAGGCGACTGCGGATGGAAGACAGGCACCGCTCCACGTACTGCCTCGGGGGCGCGGACAAGCGTGGCATGCCCGCCCGCGGCGCCGATCGCGCCGCGCACCAGGCGATGGTCGGCGTCGGCGCTCGCGGGCAGCGCAAGCCAGATCACGCCGCCCGACCAGTCGTAAAAGGTCTCGGCGGCCGATCGCTCGGCCTTGATGCGTGCGGCGATCGCGGGACCTTCGGTCGGCGGACAGGAAATCTTCCAGACGATCGAGTCGCGCCCACCGTTCAGAGGCGCCACGTCGCGCACGTCGCGCCAGAAGGCGCGGCTTTCGAGCGTGCCGAGTTCCTCCATCCTGGCGCCTCGGTCGGCCAGAATCTCGCGAAGGCCTTTCAGCCGCGCCTCGACCGACGGCGCCACGCCTTCAACGCGCAACGCCGTCCTGTCGCCGAGGTGCGCGGCGCCCGAGACTTCGTGCGGGCTGCCCATGGCGGCGCACATCGCCTTCACTGCCGCAGCGTCGTCGAGGCCGTGCAGCATCAGCGTGCGGGTCTGGTCGGGCGCCGGCAGCACCTTGACGGAGACCTCGTCGAGCACGGCGAGCGTGCCCCACGACCCTGCAAGCAGTTTGGAGAGATCGTAGCCGGTGACGTTCTTCATCACCCTGCCGCCCGACTTGAAGGTCTCGCCGCGACCGTTGACGCCGCTGAAGCCCAGCAGGTGATCGCGCGCCGCACCGGCCGACAGGCGTCGCGGGCCGGCGAGGTTGCCCATCAGCGCGCCGACCAAGGTGCCCTCGCCCGGTTCGCGGCCGAGCAATGGGCCGAGGTCCGGCGGCTCGAAGGCCAGCATCTGGTTGCGCTGGGCGAGCAGCGCCTCGACATCGCGCATCGGCGTGCCGGCACGCAAGGTGATCACCAGCTCCTCCGGCGCATAGTCGACGACGCCGCTGATGGCGGAAAGATCGAGCACCTGATCGCAGGTCATCGGCTTGCCGAGCTTCAGCTTGCTCCCCTGCCCGCGCACGTCGAGCATTGCGCCGTCGTTCAGCGCCCACTCGACCGCCTGCCGCAGCTCCTTCGCGTCGCGCGGCTTGATCGTGCCCGTCATGAATCAGAACCGCGGGATGTCGGGGAACGGCAGATTGTTGTGATGTACGACCACGCGGCCCAACTCGGCACAGCGTCGGAGCCGGGGGAAGACCTTGCCGGGATTGAGCAGATGGTCGGGATCGAAGGCGCATTTGACGCGCATCTGCTGGTCGAGATCGATCTCGGTAAATTGCACGCCCATCAGGTCGCGCTTTTCGATGCCGACGCCATGCTCGCCGGTCAGCGCGCCGCCGACCTTCACGCAGAGCCGCAGGATGTCGGCGCCGAATTCCTCGGCGCGACGCAGCTCGTCGCCATCGTTAGCGTCGAACAGGATCAACGGATGCAGGTTGCCGTCGCCGGC